>NZ_JBITGJ010000043.1:0-71477 GCF_044456925.1 Streptomyces sp. NPDC050743 | reverse complement strand
ATGTTCTCCACATCCACGGAGGAGAACCGGCGCTCACGGCCGACCCACGTAAACGGGATCTTGCCGTCCAACGCCCACTGACGAAGCGTCATCGGATGTATCCCGAGACGCTTCGCAGCCTTGGACATGCGCAGCAACTCCATGCACAGAACTATACATACACAACACCAGGGATTACTAATGAAGTTGATGAGCCTGCGCGCCCCGGGCCGCACCGTGCCGGCACGCGGTCGTCCGTCGCCATGTCCTCGACCCGGCCGTGTCAGACGTCCTGGAGCGCACTCCGCCGGGCCGTACAGAGCGACGCACACGGGAAGAGGGGCCCGCCCTCCTCCGGACCGACCCCTCTCCACGCAACTACCTTCGATTTCCTAGCCGTTGGGACGCAGGGTCCAGACGACGGTCATCTCTCCCGTCACGGCGCCGTCGGCGCGGCGGATCTCGATCGCCACGGGGAACTCGGGGCGCTGCCCGGCGTCCAGCTCGGCGACGACCTCGGCGGCCGGACGGCCCAGCGTGGCGGTCGCGGTGACGGCGCCCATCGCGAGCTTCTTGTAGGCGATGTCGGCACGGACGGCGAGCGGTACCGCGCGGGAGAGCTGGTCCCCGAAGGCGGCCAGCACGATGGCCCCGCTGGCCGACTCCCCCAGGGTGAACATCGCACCGGCGTGCGGCCCGCCCACATGGTTGTGGTACGCGCCCTGGTCCGGCAGGGACACGACCGCCTTGTCCGGAGAGGTCTCCAGGAACTCCAGGTTCAGCGTCCGGGCCATGGGCACGGTGGCGGCGAGCATCTCGCCGATCGACATCTGGTCTGCGCTCATGGCACCATGTTACTCACGAGTAGCCAAAACAGGCCAGCACCGAACCGTCGCCCGCCCCTCTCCACCACGGCATCCGCCCCGCATCGCTACGACCCTGACGAGGACCGGTGACCGAATCGTGTCCCCGGCGGCACTAGGGTTACTGGCCATGTGGCCAGATCAGCAGCCGCCAGGGGGCGCGCCGAACCCGCAGAACAACCCGCAGCACAATCCGTACCAGCAGCCGGGTTACCAGCAGCCGAACCCGTACCAGCAGCCCGGATACCAGCAGTATCCGCAGGCCGGGCCGTACGGTCAGCAGCCGCAGTGGGGGCAGCCGCAGCCGCCCACCGCGCCCGTCCCGCAGCCCCCGCAGGGAGGCGGCGGCCGCACCAAACTGATCGCGATCGTCGCGGCCACGGCGGTCGTGGTGGCCGCCGCGGTGACCGGCTATCTCGTCCTCGGCGGCAAGGACGACAACAAGGACCAGGCCGACGGCAAGGGCGGGCAGCACAGCCACTCGCCCTCGTCCCAGCCCACGGCCGGTTCGTCGGCGACGGACGACCCTCGCGGCGTCAACACGGAGAAGCCCACCGTCGCCGGCTGGAAGGTCGTGGTGAACCCCAAGTGGGGCGTGGCCTACGACGTGCCCGCCGACTGGGAGGTGCAGTCCCCGGGTATGGCCATCGGCTTCGACTTCCCGAAGAGCGAGCAGGACACGGGCATCGTCATGTCGGGCGTCGCCGAGTACCAGCCGAAGTGGTGCACCTCCGACGACGACAAGGACGGCCGTACCGAGGACACCTCGCTGGCGGCCGCGGGCGTCAAGGGTGCCAGCGGCGCCAAGGACACGGACGAGATCGCGATCAACACGCCGGCCTGGTGGGTCTTCGGCGGTTACACCCAGCCCGACAAGAAGACCATCTCCTGGGACAAGAAGGCCACCGCCTTCACCACGGACTCGGGCATCAAGGGCAGTTACGCGTGGGCCCAGTCGACGCACACGCCGAAGCGGGGCAAGTGCATCAGCGACGGCAAGGCACTCACCTTCGGCTTCCAGAACTCGGCGCACGACTATGTGTCGTTCAACTTCTACGGGGCCAAGGGCGTGAACGGCGAGGTGCCCAAGGCGACCGTCCTGAAGATCCTGCGCACGGTACGGCTGCACGGAGACCCGACGAACCAGTGAGCCCCTGGGGCGTTCCGTCCCTCCGCGGCGCGGCGGGACGGAATCCTGGGGAGCCTCGGTGGCGTGTGGCGCGGTGCGTCGGGGCGCCGGCCGTTCACCGGCGGAAACCGGTCGCCGCGACGGAAACCGATTGCCCGCGCGGCGCCCGCGAGCGATAGTCGCCCGGTGAACTCGCCGTCCACTCCCCGCACCGCGCACAGACCCTCCTGGGCGGGCCGCAACTACTCCCTGCTGACCGCGGCGGCCGTCGTGGCCGGCCTCGGTGCCAACGGCTCGCTCGTCGCCGCGGCCTTCGCCGTGCTGGGTGCGGGCGGCGACGGCGGCGACGTGGGACTGGTCGCCGCCGCGCGCACCGTGCCGCTGGTGGTGTTCCTGCTCATCGGCGGCGCCGTCGCGGACCGGCTGCCCCGCCACCGGGTGATGGTCGCCGCCAACGCCCTCAACTGCCTCTCTCAGGGCGCCTTCGCCGCGCTCGTCCTGCTCGGCGAGCCCCCGCTGTGGCAGATGATGCTCCTCAGCGGACTCGGCGGCACCGGGCAGGCGTTCTTCGGGCCGGCGGCCGAGGGCATGCTGCTGTCCTCCGTGGACGGCGAGCAGGCGGGCCGGGCGTTCGCCGTCTTCCGCATGGCCACGCAGGGCGCGGCGCTCGGCGGCGCGGCCCTCGGCGGCGCCCTGGTGGCGGCCGTCGGCCCCGGCTGGGTGCTCGCGCTCGACGCGGCCGCCTTCGCGCTCGCCGGCGCCCTTCGCTCCTTCCTCGACGTCAGCCACATCCCGCCGCGCACACCGGGCGAGGGCATGCTGGCCGATCTCCGCGAGGGCTGGCGGGAGTTCATCGGCCGGCCCTGGCTGTGGGGCATCGTCGTGCAGTTCTCGATCGCCAACGCGGTGGTCGGCGCGGCCCAGGCGGTCTACGGCCCGCTCGTCGCCCGCGACAGCCTCGGCGGCGCGGGACCCTGGGGCCTGGCGCTGGCCGCGTTCGGCGCGGGCACGGTGGCCGGCGCCCTGCTGATGACCCGCTGGAAACCCCGCCGCCTGCTGCTCGCCGGCACCCTCTGCGTCTTCCCGCTGGCCCTGCCCGCCGCCGCCCTCGCCGTACCGGTACCGGCCGAGGCGCTGTACGGGGTCATGTTCGCCGCCGGTGCGACGGTGGAGGTGTTCGGGGTGTCCTGGATGACCGCGCTGCACCAGGAGATCCCCGAGGACAAGCTCTCCCGGGTCTCGGCGTACGACTGGTTCGGCTCGGTCTCCCTCATTCCGCTCGCGATGGCGCTGGCGGGCCCCGCCGAGAGCGCCTTCGGCCGCCCGGCCGCGCTGTGGGGCTGCGCCGGACTGGTCGTGCTGGTCACCGCGCTGGTGCTGCTGGTCCCGGACGTCCGCACGCTGTCCCGGCGCGGCCGGCCGGTCGTCGCTGCCCCGGCCGCGTCAGCCGATGCCGAACGCCCCGTCGGGGGGCTCGGGTGACGGTACGGCGTCGGCGTCCTCGACCGGCCGCGCGGAACCGGTGAAGTCCCGTACCGCCGCCCCGTGTTCGACCCGCGCCGGAAAGGCGTCCGCCGCGGTACGGCGGGCCAGCGCCGCGGTGTCGACGGGCCGGTGCGCGGCGACGAGCACCGCGTTCCCGAACCGCCGGCCGCGCAGCACCGCCGGCTCGGCGATCAGCACCAGCTCCTCGAAGACGGCGGCGAACGTGGCCAGTTGGGAGCGCAGGAACCCGAACGGCGCGGCGTCCGCGAGGTTGGCCAGATAGACGCCGTCCGGGCGCAGCACCCGCTCGGCCTGCCGCGCGTAGGCGAGCGTGGTCAGATGCGCCGGCACCCGGGACCCGCCGAAGACGTCGGCGATCAGCACGTCGGCGTGATCGTCCGGCGCCGCCTCCAGCCAGGCCCGGGCGTCGGCGGCGTGCACCGCGACGCCCGAGCCCTGAGGCAGCGGCACGTACTCGGCGACCAGCTCCAGCAGTCCCCGGTCGGCCTCGACGACGTCCTGCCGCGAGCCGGGCCGGGTGGCGGCCACGTACCGGGGCAGCGTCAGCGCCCCTCCCCCGAGGTGCAGCACGTCCAGCGGCCGCCCGGCGTCGGCCACGACATCCAGCACATACCCGAGCCGCCGCGCGTACTCGAACTCCAGATACGCCGGCTCGTCCAGATCGACGTACGACTGCGGCGCCCCGTCGACGGTGAGCAGCCAGGCCCGCGCACGGTCGACGTCGGGCATGAGTTTGGCGGTCCCGTGGTCCGTGGTGCGGGTGACGGGTATGGAATCGTTCACTCATCCATTGTGGGTGACCGCACCCGCCGGGGTGCGCGGGGAACCGCGCGACCGGCCACGGCGGCGCTGCGGCCCCCACGCACCCCGGCTTCACTCCACAGTGGACACCGTCCCCGCGCCCACGGTCCGTCCGCCCTCACGGATGGCGAATCCGAGTCCCGGCTCCAGCGGAACCTCCCGCCCTAGCTCGACGCTCATCTCCACCGTGTCCCCGGGCCGGGCGACACCCACCGGACCGAGGTCGACGTCCCCCACCACATCCGCCGTACGGATGTAGAACTGCGGGCGGTACCCGGTCGCCACCGGCGTCGTACGGCCCCCTTCGCGTCCCGACAGCAGATACACCCGAGCCGAGAACCGCCGGGCGGGCACGACGCTTCCCGGAGCCGCCACGACATGTCCGCGCCGCACGGCGTCCCGCGGCACGCCCCGCAGCAGCACCGCCACGTTGTCCCCGGCCTGCGCCTCCGCCATGGGCTTGCCGAAGGTCTCCAGTCCGGTGACGACGGTCTCCACATCGGCGCCGAGCACCGACACCCGGTCCCCCAGGCGGAGCGTGCCCCGCTCCACGGCGCCGGTGACGACCGTGCCCCGGCCGGTGATTGTGAGCACGTTCTCCACGGGCAGCAGGAATGGCGCGTCCAGGTAGCGCTCCGGCATGGGCACGTAGGTGTCCACCGCGTCGAGCAGCGCCTCGATGGACGCCGTCCAGCGCGGGTCGCCCTCCAGCGCCCGCAGTCCGGAGACCCGTACGACCGGCACGGCGTCGCCCGGGTAGCCCTGGGCCGTGAGCAGGTCGCGGACCTCCAGCTCGACGAGGTCGATCAGCTCCTCGTCGTCCGTGCCGTCGGCCTTGTTGAGCGCGACGACGATGTGGTCGACGCCCACCTGCCGGGCGAGCAGCACGTGTTCGGCGGTCTGCGGCATGATCCCGTCGAGCGCGGACACGACGAGGATCGCCCCGTCGAGCTGCGCGGCGCCGGTGACCATGTTCTTGACGTAGTCCGCGTGCCCCGGCATGTCCACGTGGGCGTAGTGCCGGGTGTCGGTCTCGTACTCGACGTGCGCGATGTTGATGGTGATGCCGCGCGCGGCCTCCTCCGGGGCGCGGTCGATGCGGTCGAAGGGCACGAAGGTGCCGGTGCCGCGCTCGGCGAGGACCTTGGTGATGGCGGCGGTCAGGGTGGTCTTGCCGTGGTCGACATGACCCATGGTGCCGATGTTCAGGTGCGGCTTGGTGCGCACGTAGGCCGTTTTGGACATGGCTGTACCTCGAAGCCTCTCAGCCGTGAGAAGGAACGCGGGACCCCGAGGACTGGCCGACCCTCCCCCTGCGGGGTCCGCCGGACGTTCCGGAGAGGGTCAGCTTCGGGCGCCGTCGACAGCGGCCGCGAGAAACAGGACGGCAGCCTTCGGCGCATCCGCGACGGCGGATGCTGCGAGGAGGAAGGCGTACCGGGACATGCGGTCGATCATCGCCGAGCGGAGGTCCGGCGTCGAACGATTTTCGGCGATCGGCGGGTCGAAGCCGCTCAGGCGCCGATGTTCTTCAGCGCCTCCCGGACGGTCAGCGGGGCGAACCGGCCCCGTTCCCGCGCCAGGAAGGCCCGTACGGCCCCGGGGTCGGTCTTGGCGTACTCGCGCAGGGCCCAGCCGATCGCCTTGCGGATGAAGAAGTCGGGGTGGCCGGACTGACGCAGGCAGTAGGCGAACAGCCGCTCGGTGTCGGTGCTTTCCTTGCGGGCCAGCTGGTGGAGCAGGGCGGTGCGTACCGGCCAGCGGTCGTCGTCGGTGATCCAGGCGTCCATGTCGGCGGTGAGCCCGGGATCGGCGGCGACCAGGCGTCCGACCACGTGCGCGGCGAGCGGGTCGACGGTGTCCCACCAGGGGACGGTCGTGACGAGGCGCCGGGTCACCGGCAGGAAACCGGAGGAGCACCGTCCGGCGTGCCGGCGCAGATAGTCCACCGCGAAGTAGTGGTACTCGCGCTCGGGCAGCGCCCAGCAGCGCAGCGCGATCGCGGTGCAGTCGGCCTCGTCGGGGGGCGGGGTGCCCGCGAGGGCGGTGCGGGCGAGGGTGCGGCGGGCCGGGGTGGGGATGCCGAGGAAGGGCGCCACGTCCTTCATGTACGCCCGCATCGGGCCGGCCCGCCCGGCGTCGGCGGCGGCCGCGAACACGGCCGTCACCCGCTCCAGCACGGTGTCGGCGAGGGCGCTGCGCGGCACGTGCGGCGGGGCCGCGCCGGTGACGGTCATGGAGGAACTCTACTATCGAATGCGCGTTCGCCCATGGGCCCGAAACCGGGCACGGCGGCCCCTGCGGACCTGGGTTGCACCCCCTTTCGTACCGGCGTTCCCTGGAAGTACTGGCGGTGCAGCGGCGGAGGTGACAGAGGTGAAGGCCGTCGTCTACGAAGAGCCCTTCAGCGTGGTGGTGAAGGACGTCCAGGATCCCCGGATCCAGCATCCGAACGATGTGCTCGTACGCGTCACGTCGAGCGCGATATGCGGCTCGGACCTGCACATGTACGAGGGCCGCACGGCGGCCGAGTCGGGCATCGTCTTCGGACACGAGAATCTCGGCATCATCGAGGAGGTCGGCAACGGCGTGACCTCCCTGTCCAAGGGCGACCGGGTCGTGATGCCGTTCAACGTGGCCTGCGGATTCTGCAAGAACTGTCTGGCCGGGAAGACCGGCTTCTGCCTGACGGTCAATCCCGGATTCGCGGGCGGGGCCTACGGCTATGTGGCGATGGGCCCGTACAAGGGCGGCCAGGCCGAGCTGCTGCGGGTGCCGTACGCCGACTTCAACTGCTTGAAACTGCCTCCGGGCGACGAGTTCGAGACCGATTTCGTGCTGCTCGCGGACATCTTCCCGACGGGCTACCACGGCTGCGAACTCGCCCAGGTGTCCCCCGGTGAGAGCGTGGCCGTCTACGGCGCCGGACCGGTGGGGCTGATGGCCGCCTACTCGGCGCTGCTGCGCGGCGCGGCGAAGGTGTTCTCCGTCGACCGCGTGCCCGAGCGGCTCGCCAAGGCCGAGGAGATCGGGGCCATCCCCATCGACTTCACCAAGGGCGACCCGGCGGAGCAGATCAAGGAGCAGACCGGAGGTGAGGGAACCGACAAGGGCGTCGACGCCGTCGGCTACCAGGCCCAGGCGCACGACGCCAGCCACGAGGAACCCGCCATCGTCCTCAACGAACTGGTCATGACGGTACGGCCGACGGGCATGCTCGGCGTGCCGGGGCTGTACGTGCCCTCGGACCCGGGCGGTCCCGACGACCACGCCCGGCACGGTCAGCTGCTGGTCTCCATCGGCAAGATGTTCGAGAAGGGCCAGCAGATGGGCACCGGTCAGTGCAACGTGAAGCGGTACAACCGCCAGCTGCGCGACCTGATCATCGCCGGGCGGGCCAAGCCCAGCTTCGTGGTCTCCCACGAGCTGCCGCTGGACCAGGCGCCCCAGGCGTACGAGAAGTTCGACAAGCGGGTCGAGGGCTACACCAAGGTGGTGCTGCACCCCGGTCACGCGCTCGCCGCGTGAGACCCGGGTCCACGGGTCCGGGCGCCCCAGGTGCCCGGACCCGCTCGATGCGGCACGCTTGACGGCGATCACACGCGTTCGTCGGTTAATGTCACCGGATGCTCGATGCCAACCGCTCTGGCACCGCCACGGCCTCTCCCCGGGCCGCCGCCACGGAGTTCGCCGTACCCGTGTCACCCCTGCCGCGCACCGGGTTCGCCGGTCGGTGTGCGCGGGCGCTGGCGCATCCCTACGCCCGGCTGTCGCTGTTGCTCGCTCTGCTCGCCGGTGCCGCCGCGTGCGTGCTGGCCTTCGAGCCGCAACGGCTGCTCACGCACGGGTGGCCGCCGCAGCTGAGCGGGGCGGCGGCGGCCACGGTCTTCGGCGTGGCGTACGGGCTGTGCACCGTGGCGTTCGTGCCGCGCCCCCTGCTCAATCTGGCGGCGGGCGCGCTGTTCGGCTCGCAACTGGGGCTGGCGACGGCGCTGGCGGGCACGGTGCTCGGGGCGGGCGTGGCCTTCGGGCTTGGCCGGGTTCTCGGCCAGGACGCGCTGCGCCCGCTGCTGCGGGGCCGCTGGCTGAAGGCGGCCGACGGTCAGCTGAGCCGGCACGGGTTCCGGTCCATGCTGGCGGCCCGGCTCTTCCCGGGTGTGCCGTTCTGGGCGGCGAACTACTGCGCGGCCGTCTCCCGCATGCGCTGGTGGCCGTTCCTGCTGGCCACGACAGTCGGCTCGGTCCCGAACACCGCCGCCTACGCGGTCGCCGGCGCCCGCGCCGCCGCGCCGACGTCTCCCGCCTTCCTGATCGCGATGGCCGCTATCGCCGTACCGGCGCTGCTGGGCGCGGTGGTGGCCTGGCGCAAGCGTCACCACCTGCGCGGCCGGTAAGGGCCGCACCGGTCAGACGCCCTCGAGGACCATCGCGTTGGCCAGTCCGCCCGCCTCGCACATCGTCTGCAGGGCGTAGCGGGCGCCGCGCTCGCGCATGGCGTGGACCAGGGTGGTGGTCAGCCGGGTGCCGCTGGCGCCGAGCGGGTGGCCCAGGGCGATCGCGCCGCCGTGCACGTTGACCTTGCCCAGGTCGGCGCCGGTCTCCTGCTGCCAGGCCAGCACCACGCTGGAGAACGCCTCGTTGACCTCGAACAGGTCGATGTCGGCCACCCCCAGCCCGGCCTTGCGCAGCACCTTCTCGGTCGCCGGGATCACCCCGGTGAGCATCAGCAGCGGGTCGGAGCCGGTGACGGCGAAGCTGTGCAGGCGGGCGAGCGGGCGCAGGCCGAGGCGGGCCGCGGTGTCGCTGGAGGTGATCAGCACGGCGGAGGCACCGTCGTTGATGGGGCTGGCGTTGCCCGCGGTCACGTTCCACTCGATCTGCGGGAAGCGCTCGGCGAAGCCGGGGTCGTAGTAGGCGGGCTTGAGGCCGGCGAGGATCTCCGGGGTGCTGCCGGGGCGGACGCACTCGTCGCGGGCGACGCCGTCCAGCGGCGCGATCTCTGCGTCGAACAGGCCGTTGTCCCAGGCCGCGGCGGCCTTGCGGTGGGAGGAGACGGCGAACTCGTCCATCCGCGCGCGCGTGAGGGACCACTTGGCGGCGATCAGCTCGGCGCTGACGCCCTGCGGGACCAGGCCCTCGGGGTAGCGCTCGGCGATGCCGGGACCGAAGGGGTCCTTGCCCGCGGGCACGTTGGACCACATCGGCACCCGGCTCATCGACTCCACACCGCAGGCGATCACGAGGTCGTACGCCCCGGACATGACGCCCTGCGCGGCGAAGTGCACGGCCTGCTGGGAGGAGCCGCACTGGCGGTCCACCGTGGTCGCCGGGACCGTCTCGGGGAAGCCGGCGGAGAGGACGGCGTACCGGGTGGTGTTCATGGCCTGCTCGCCGACCTGGTCGACGGTGCCGCCGATGACGTCGTCGATCAGCGCCGGGTCGACGCCGGAACGCTCGACCAGGCTGCGCAGGGTGTGGGCGAGCAGCTGCACGGGGTGGACATGGGCGAGGGAGCCGTTCGGCTTGCCCTTGCCGATGGGGGTGCGTACGGCTTCGACGATCACTGCGTCGCGCATGGCGGGGCCTCCTTGGCCGCCTGGCTGTCCGCGGCGGGCCACGGCAGCTACCAGTGAGTAGGAAATCCAAACTCACCATAACGCCGAGGGTTGGAAAATCAAACCCTCCTCTAGACTGGCCCCATGGCCGCCCCGAAAGACCCGCGCCCCTGCTCCATCGCCGACGCCCTCGCGCTGGTCGGCGAGAAGTACTCCCTGCTCGTCCTGCGCGAGGTGTTCCTGGGCAACGGCCGCTTCGACCAGCTCGTGCGCAACATCGGCGCGCCGCGCGACGTCCTGGCCACCCGGCTGCGCCGGCTCGTGGACGCCGGAATCCTCACCAAGCGCGTCTACAGCGAGCGCCCGCAGCGCTTCGAGTACCGGGCCACCCAGGCGGGCCTGGAGCTGGAGGGGGTCCTGATGACGCTCAAGGAGTGGGGCGACCGCCACATCCGCAAGGGCAGCGACCTGCCCATGGCCATCGAGCACGCCTGCGGCAACGAACTGGTGCCGGTCGTCACCTGTCGGGCCTGCGGCGACGAGGTCCGCCACGAGGACCTCACAGCCCATCCGCAGGCGCCGGGGTGGACGCGCACGGGACCGGCGGCGGCGTAACAGCACCCCCCGAAGGGGCGCGGGGCTGTGGTCGATGTGCGGCTACCGCCGCGTGGGCGCGACCAGCCACGACGAAGCCGCAGAGGCCCGGCGTTCCAGCGCGGCGCTACAGCGGCGTACCGTACACATCGAGCCGCCCGCACATCCCGAACCGACCCTCCTCGAAGGGTTGCCCGGCCCGTACGACGGCCTCGGCAAGGTGCGTCGCGTCCCCCTCGGCCAGCCGCTCCAGATGCCGCCCCGTCGCCTCCGCCGCCGCCAGCGCGCCGCGCCGCCACCGCTCTCGCCACTCGGCGACCCGGGGCCCGACCAGCGCGGCGGCGGCCCGGTGGAAGGCGGCCAGCGCCTGCGGCCCCGAAGCCTCGCGCAGCGACCGGTAGCCCTCCAGGGCCAGGTCACGCCGAGCGCGGGCGATCCGCTCCCGCTCGGGCTCCGGCGCGCCGGCCGGGATCGTGGTTGCGGCGGCGTACGTCTCCGGATCGGCCAGGTACTCCGGCGGGAGCGTGAGCACCGCGTCCCCGGCCTCCGGCAGCCCGCTGTTCTGCATGAGGACGGTGATGCGCAGATCGCCCTCGTTGACCAGCCGGTGGATGGTGCCCGGCGTGAACCAGGCGACCGTGCCGGGCACGAGCGGGGTGACCTCGTAGCCGGACGCGGTCAGCGTCTGGACCGCGCCCCGGCCGCCGGTGACGACGTACGCCTCCGAACAGGCAAGGTGCACATGGGGAGTTCCGCCCCGCACCCCGTCGGGGGCGGGCCAGTCGTACACGCACAGCCGGGACACGGCGACCCCGCCCGGCAGACCCGTGAACGTGTGCTCCCCGGCGCTCACCACGGATGCGCCTGCAGGTACTTCACCACGTCCTCCCGCTGCCAGGCACCGTCCGCCACCACGACCCGGTAGCGGCGGCGGAGCGTGTCGCCGGGGGCGAGTTCCAGCTCCTCGAAGAAGGACCAGGAAGGGGCGACGGCGGCGAAGGGCTCGTTGCGGACGAACCAGTGGGCGGGGTGGGTGCCGCTCGCGCCGGAGTGGTCGTTCTCCGGGGCGTGCGCGAAGACCAGGGTGGCGTGGCCGTCGATGCCGTCGTGTTCACCGCAGTAG
Source organism: Streptomyces sp. NPDC050743 (assembly GCF_044456925.1). Classification (NCBI taxonomy): domain Bacteria; kingdom Bacillati; phylum Actinomycetota; class Actinomycetes; order Kitasatosporales; family Streptomycetaceae; genus Streptomyces; species Streptomyces sp. NPDC050743. The sequence goes on along the minus strand of NZ_JBITGJ010000043.1, from coordinate 59,927 downwards.
GCGAGCCAGGGCGCCTGGGCGCCCATCAGGGCGGGGCCTTCCTCCTCCGGGCCGGTGATCCGCCCCTGCCGGAAGGCGCGCGGACCGCGCCAGAACAGGCCGGTGTAGCCCGCCAGTTCACGGCTGGCGGTGGTCGGGCTGCCGAAGCGGAGCGGCTCGGCCCGCCGGTTGGTGATCGCGCTGGTCCACGTCAGCGCCCAGGAGCCGGAGCCCGGGTCGACGTCGTGGACCTCGATGCGCCGCTCCTCCTCGGCCCACAGCTCGCCGTCGTACGGATGCCAGGTCAGCCGCTCGGCGAGCACCGCCCGGCCGTCGGCCGCGGAGACCTCGTCGAAGCCGGCGTGGCGCATCGAGCCGACCCGCTCGGGCAGTTCGAGGTAGCCCTGCCCGTGCACGTAGGTGTTGCCGCCCCACAGGTTCGCCCCCGACAGGTGCGAGGCGGTCAGGGACAGGCCCTTGTGCCAGCGGTGGTCGTTCGGGCGGTAGTCGGTGACGACGGCACCGGCGAGGGTGCGGACCGGGTGGAGGTAGGGTCGGGGAGCCTCCCAGGCGGCCTCGGCGCGGTAGACGTAGGCGAACAGCTCGACCCCGGTGGCCGGTTCGGAGACGGTGATCCGGTCGCCGTACGCGTGGACGAGCCGCAGTCCGCCGGTCATGCCGGGACCTCCTCGGCGGTCACGGGCGCCCAGCCGGGGGCGCCGCCGTGCAGGGCGGTGTAGTACGGGTCGCCGGGGACGATCTCGCCGGCGCGGACGGTCGTGTCGGTGAAGGCCGACTTGTACAGGGCCGTGATCAGCTCCAGGCTCGTGTGCCCGTCCGCGCCGCTGCTGCGCGGCCGCTCACCGGCGCGCATGCTCGCGACCAGTTCGCGCAGCTGGGCCAGGTGCGAACTGGGCACGTCCGGGCCGAAGTCCCGCCATCGCTCCGCCTGTTCGGCCGGTACGTCCGGGGCCGGGACGATGCGCCAGTCGTCGTTGGCGTGCCCGTAGAGGTGGGTCAGTTCGACGGTCGCGCGCTCGCAGTCGATGCGGATGCGACTGACCTCGTCCGGGCTCAGCACGCTGTTGACGACGGTCGCGAGGGCGCCGCTCGCGAAGCGGACCAGCGCGGTGGAGACGTCCTCCGTCTCCACGTCGTGCACCAGCCGCCCGGCCATGGCCCGTACCTCGCTCCACGGCCCGAGCAGGTCCAGCAACAGGTCCGTCTGGTGGATGCCGTGGCCCATGGCCGGGCCGCCGCCCTCGGTGCGCCAGCGGCCCCGCCAGGGCACGGCGTAGTAGGCGGTGTCCCGGTACCAGGTGGTCTGACAGTGCGCCACCAGGGGCCGCCCGAGGGCGCCTTCGGCGAGCAGTCGGCGCGCATGGCGGGATCCGGAGCCGAACCGGTGCTGGAAGACGATCGCCGCGTACGGCCCGCCGTCCGCGCCCTCCTCCGCCTCGATCGCGTCGAAGTCGGCGAGCGAGGGCACCGGCGGCTTCTCGCACCACACCCAGGCCCCGGCGCGCAGCGCGGCCACGGTCTGCGCGCGGTGCAGGGTGGGCGGGGTGCAGATGCTGACCAGGTCGGGCCGCTGCTCGGCGAGCATCCGGTCGAGGTCGGTGTAGGCGTGCGGGATGCCGGTCTCGGCGCAGAAGGACTCGACGGCGCCCCGGTCGATGTCGACGGCGGCGACGACCTCGGTCTCGCCCTCCCGCGCGAGCTGAGCCAGTGCGGGCAGATGAGAGCCGCGCCCGATGGCGCCGGTGCCGATGACGGCGGCCCGGATGCGCCGGCCGGTGAACGGGGCTGTCAGACGCGGGCTTTGGGGCCTGGGCGGGAGGGGAGAGGGCGGCATGGGCGGGTTCAGCACTCCTCCGGTACGGCGGACGCGCGGGCCGACAGTGCGGAAGTGATACGGCGAGCAATGCAGCAAGCGCTTTCTCCTGCGCTGCAACGTAAGCGGCCGGGCCGGGACCGGTCAACACCGCGGACCGTCCGGGGCTGCCCAACCCCCGTTTCCGCGCCATCATCCGGGCCCGCTACGCTGCCCTCGACATTTGATCATCCTTTTACCTTCTCAGCACTTGGACGCCGTACCTCCATGTCTTGGTTTGAATCCCTCGTCCTCGGACTCGTCCAGGGGCTGACCGAGTTCCTGCCGGTCTCCTCCAGCGCGCATCTGCGGCTGACCGCGGCGTTCTCGGGCTGGAAGGACCCCGGGGCGGCCTTCACGGCGATCACGCAGATCGGCACGGAGACCGCGGTGCTGATCTACTTCCGGAAGGACATCGGCCGGATCGTCTCGGCCTGGTTCCGCTCGCTGTTCGACAAGGCGATGCGGCGGGACCACGACGCGCAGATGGGCTGGCTGGTGATCGTCGGCTCGATCCCGATCGGGGTGCTGGGCGTGACGCTGAAGGACCAGATCGAGGGGCCCTTCCGCGATCTGCGGGTCACCGCCACCATGCTCATCGTCGTCGGCCTGGTCATCGGCGTCGCCGACCGGCTGGCGGCCCGCGACGAGACCGGCGGCCGGCACCGCGCGCCCAAGCAGCGCAAGGCGCTGGAGAACCTCGGCGTCAAGGACGGCCTGGTCTTCGGGCTGTGCCAGGCCTGCGCGCTCATCCCGGGCGTCTCCCGCTCCGGCGCGACCATCAGCGGCGGCCTGTTCATGGGCTACAAGCGGGAGGCGGCCGCCCGCTACTCCTTCCTGCTCGCCATCCCGGCGGTGCTCGCCTCCGGCGCGTTCGAGGTGAAGGACTCGGTGAGCGAGGGGCATGTGGCCTGGGGCCCGACCCTGTTCGCGACGGCCATCGCGTTCGCCTCCGGCTACGCCGTCATCGCGTGGTTCATGAAGTGGATCTCCAACAAGAGCTTCATGCCGTTCGTCTGGTACCGCCTGGCCCTCGGGAGCGTCATCGTCGCGCTGGTCTCGGCGGGCGTCCTCAGCCCGCACGCGGCGGAGTCGGCGGGCTGAGCGCGGGCACGTCACATGGCTCTCACCCAGCAGTTCGCCCGCGTCACCCCGCACTACCTGGAGCACTGCCGGGCGACGGCCCTCGCCTCCCCCGACGCCGCACCGGGCTGGGCCCCGCCGCCGACCGACACCCTGGACACGGACTGGGCGCTGTGGGGCCTGCTCCGGTTCTGCCGCGGCCCGGGTGCCGACGCCGCCGCGGCGTACGTGCTCGAGCGGGTGACAGGCGGCGCCCCCGCCGAGGACATGGACTTCCTCGACCACCCCGACGTACACGACGGTTTCGGCGGTCCGCCCCGGCTCCTGTCCGTCGCCGCTGTTTCGGACATCTCCCGGGCCCTGGACGAGACGGACCTCGACGCCCTCCTCGCCCGGCTGCCCACGGCGCCGCCCGCAGCAGCCGTCGCCTGCGGATTCCCTGGCTTCAGCGGTGACCTAAGGGCCTACCTGGCCGGGCACTTCACCGCCATCCGCGCCTTCTTCCGCGAGGCGGCCCGGCGGGGCATGTGCGTGGTGGTCTGGGTCGACTGAGGCCGCGACGGCCGGCGACGGTGACCAACCGCAGGCCTTCTGTGTAGCCGGACGGTAGCGCAGTGTCAGTGCTTACCCCTAGGCTGTCTGCATGTCCCCCGATGTCCTGCCCTCTGGCACCGTGCGGTCCGCCGCCGAGGTGAACGAGCAGATCCGGGCGCTGTGGCTGCGTGCGGGCGGCACCCTGTCGGCCCAGGAGCGCGCGGAGTACGAGCTGTTGGTGGTCGAGTGGGCCAAGGCGATCCGCGGTGAGGTCATCGAGGCGGCCTGACCCGGGCGGCGACCCGCTGCCGCCTGCCCACGCCCGCAGACACGCGAGCGCCTCGTCCACCACCGGCTACGGCCGCTCCTCGCGCAACGCCCTTGTGGCCCGCTCCGGTTCGCGGGCCCGCACCAGGTCATGGACCTCGGTGGCCGGCGCTGTCACGTCCTCGATGCCCCCGATCCACTCGTCGGCGTACCGCGCGGCCGCCTCCCCCGCCAGGCCGAGCCGCAACGACCGGTACGGCAAAGGACTGTGGCGCGGATCCCGCTCCGGGTCCCACTGCCCCCGGGCCGGGGCCCGACGCAACCGCCGCTTCCAGGACGCCCGGTCCTCGTGCGGGGCGGGCACGTAGCGCCTCAGACAGGGGTGCCGCAGGGCCCACTCGAATTCCGCATGGTCGATCTCCACGGCGAGTACGGTCTCCTGACCCTCCTTCGCGCCCCAGCCGCAGCGGGTGCGTCATCCACGGGAGGGACGGCCGTGTGCACAGTCCGGCCCGCTTCGAAAAGAGTTCGGTTTCTCGCGACGGACGCCGCCTGCCTCCTCGTAGAGCAGAGGAAGGCACCACCCGTACCGCTACGCACCACCACCCTTGGTCCGACTCGCGAACCTACGAGGTACCTGTGGCTCTCCTCTCGACACTCCGTCTTCACCGCCACCCGCGGTCGCAGGGGCGTCTCGTCGTCGGGTTGCTGGCACTCATCGCCGGAACCCTGCCGAGTGCGTCGGCCGACGCCGCCACCCCGCCCTCCGGATCGGTCAGCGACGCTGCGCCCACGATCACGTGGAGCGCCGGTCCCTTCGCCGTCCCGAACCTCTCCGGCACTACCGGGACGGTGAGCTGCGGGAATGCGCAACTCTGCGACGACTACACCCTGAAGGTGTCGGTGCCCGTGGGCTACGACGCCGGTCACAGCCTGCGCGTCGACGTCAAGTGGCCTGACCCGGCCGCCGACTTCGACCTGTACGTCCTCGACGCGGACGGCCGCGAGGTGGCCGCCTCCGCCTCTTCCAGCGACCCGGAGACCGTGCTGCTTCCGGCGGTGACGGCGTCGTACACCGTGCGCGTGGTGCCGTACGCCCCGCTCGGCGACAGCTTCACCGGCACCGCGAGCCTGGTCGCCGACCCGGCCGCTCCGCCGCCGAGTACGGCGACCCCGCCGACGTATGCGAACTCCTCGGCGCCGGACAGCATCAAGGACGCGCACAACGCCGGCGAACCCTCCATCGGTGTCGACCGCGCGACCGGCGCCGCGATGTTCCAGGCGTACACCTCGACGCTCAAGGTCACCTACGACAGTGCCGGCACCGCCACCTGGCAGGACAAGAGCGCCGGCGCGGCCAACGGCTGTCCCCAGGGCAGCACCACCAGCCTCGACCCGATCCTGTTCACCGACCCGGCGACCCACCGCACCTTCGAGTCGCAGCTCGCCGGCAAGACCGCTCTGACCTGCTACACCGACGACGACGGCGAGACGTGGACGCCGACAGGCGGCTCGGGCATCGACTCCGGTGTGGATCACCAGACCATCGGCGCCGGCCCCTTCACCACGGGCGAGCCGGGCCCCGTCACGGCATACCCCAACGCCGTCTACTACTGCTCCCAGGACATCGCCGACGCCTCCTGCGCGATCAGCAGGGACGGCGGTCTGACGTACGGGCCCGCCGTTCCGATGTACTCGCTGCTGGACTGCGGCGGCCTGCACGGGCACGTGAAGGTCGCTCCGGGCGGCACGGTGTACGTGCCCAACAAGGGCTGTGGCGGCAACCAGGCCGTGGCCGTCTCCGAGGACAACGGGCTCACGTGGACCGTCCGCAAGAACCCGTCCAGCACCCCCGGCGACTCCGACCCGAGCGTGGGAATCGGCGCCGGCGGGACTGTGTACATGGGCTACCAGAACAGCGACGGTACGGCGCGGATCGCCGCCAGCCACGACAAGGGCAAGACGTGGCTGTACGACCAGAACGTCGGTGCGTCCCTCGGCATCAAGAACATCGTCTTCCCCGCCGTGACCGCCGGCGACGACAACCGCGCCGCCTTCGCCTTCCTGGGCACCACCACCGGGGGCGACTACCAGGACGCAGCCGGCTTCAAGGGCGTCTGGCACCTGTACGTGGCCACCACCTACGACGGCGGCCAGTCCTGGGTCACCGTCGACGCCACCCCCACCGACCCGGTACAGAAGGGGTCCATCTGCACGGGCGGCACCACCTGCGGCCAGGACCGCAACCTCCTGGACTTCATCGACGTCACCCTCGACGCCCAGGGCCGTGTGCTCGCTGCCTACGCCGACGGCTGCACCGGCACCTGCGCCACCGGCGGCGCGCAGAACTACGACGCACTGGCCTCCATCGCCCGCCAGTCCTCCGGCAACACGCTGTACGGCGCGTACGACGCCGTGGTCGCCGTCAAGCACAAGAACTCCAAGGGAGGCCGCTAGGTGAAGCCGTTCACCCCGGCTGCCGTTCTGGTCGGCGCCTTCATCGGTCTCGCGGCCGTCACCGGATGCTCGCCCGCGCCACGGAACGCCGGACCTTTGCGAGCGACGCCGTTCACGGCCGCCTCCGCACCCGGCGGCTGCCCCACCGCCGCCTCACTGCCGCTTCCCAAGGGCTTCCCGGCGGATCTGCCGGTGCCCGAGGGCGCGGTCGTGACCTCGGTGGAGCACCGCACCGGCGGCCGGCTGATCGTCGCCACGGTCGTCCGGAGCAGCTTCGACGCCACCCTGGCCTTTCTGCGCAAGCAGCTCCCCAAGGCCGGATACACCCTGAAGAACGGTGAGGTGGAGAAGGACGACGCCGAGTCGGACTTCTCCTCCACGACCGTCCTGGGCCGCTGGACGCTGCGGAAGATGCCCGACTGCGAGGGAGGGGTCTACGTGACATACCTGACGTCTGCGGTCTCCTGAACTCGGCCCGGCCGAGGCCTCTTCCCGGCCGGTGGCACCGCGAGTGGCCACCTTTCGCGGCGAGCGGCACCACGTGCGCCCCGAAGGGTGGTCCGTCGTCTCGAGACCCACTGGTGCCGGCCCGGCCTTTCGGACAGGCTGCGGCGCATGGACTGGATGCCCCTGCTCTCCACACTGGCCGGTGCCGCCATCGGTATCGCGGCCACTCTGATCGCCGATCGCAACCGGTGGCGACGGGAAGAAGCCAGGCACGCGCTGGAGATACGGCGCGAGGTGTACACCGTGTTCGTTACCGCCCTCAAAGCCGCAGGTGAAGATATACGCGCCGTCGCCTTGGGCGATCACATGTCCGCGTCTGCACGTGACGCGGCCGTGCGGGAGGCCGTCCGCGGCACCGGCATCTACACAGCAAGTGAACGCCTCTGGCTCGTGGGGCCGCCGCAGGTCGTGACGGCGGCAAACGAAGCGTTCCACGGTCTGCGCGCCCTGCGCGACGCCTACGCCCGAGGGGTGGCTGTCGGCTCCGACGAGGAAGCGCCCCTGATAGCGCGGCGGCGCGCGGCCATGGCGCAGATGCGTCACATCATGCGTGAGGACCTGGGTATCGGACCGCTGGGTATCGAGTGACCGTCACCGTCCCCGCGTGAAGTACCGCTACCCGTTGCATTCTTCGGACCTCGCCGCCGCAGCTCGGCATGGACACCGCCGTCACCGAGCCGGCGGGCTTCACGAACGTGCGGCCTGTCTGCGGACAGGTAGGCCTGACAGACGGTGCCCATGGAGTCCATGCACCGGACCCGAATGCGGAACTTCGGTGCGGGTTCGATCGGTTGTTCGTTCATGGGGGCAGGTCGGGGTCGTCTCCGTGCCCCGCACCACCGAATCACCCCGCACGCCTCTTGGCTCCGCGCCCGCCATGCCCAAAACTGTCCCGATGACCCAGCGCGCTGAGCTCGCGACCGTGATGGACCGGCTGGCCGTGGACGAGTTGATCACCGCGTACGCGGTGGCGGTGGACGACGGGGACTGGACCGCGTACCGGATGCTGTTCACGGCGGACGGGCGGGCCGACTACCGTTCGGCCGGCGGCATCGAGGGCGACGCGGGACAGGTCGCCGGGTGGCTCGCGGACAGCCTCGCGGTGTTCGCCATGCGCCAGCACCTGATCGTCAACCGCCAGGTCCGGTTCGGCTTCCTGGAGCACGACACCGGCGACACGGCCTCGGTACGGGCGGACTACCTCAACCCGATGCGCTTCACGACCAACGGCAGCCCGACGGCGCCGGACCTGGTGTGCGGCGGCCGCTACGGCTTCACCCTGCTGCGCACACCGGAGGGCTGGCGGCTGCGCGAGGTGGTCGTCGAGGAAAAGTGGCGACAGCTGCCGGCCAAGGCTGCACCGGCCCCCTAGGGGCCGTGTCGGCATGCGGTTCCGCCGCGTGGGCGCGGCAGGCGCATACCGGCCCGCGGCCGCCCGGACCGAGCTCTTCCGCGCACACCCCATGCCCCCTGTCCTAGATCGCTCCGGACGCGCACACTGGAGTGAGCGCAGGGTAGGGAGGGCCCACATGAGGACGATCGACCACTGGCTGACCTCCCCTTGGCGGCGCTCCGGCGTGGCCGCGATCGCCGGTGCCCTCCCCGTGCTCGCCTTCCCCGCGCCGGCCCTGTGGTGGTTCGCCTACGTCGCCCTGGTCCCCTGGATCCTGCTGGCCCGCTCGGCGCCGACCGGGCGCCGCGCGGCGTACGACGGCTGGAGCGGCGGCTTCGGCTTCCTGGTGGCGGTGCACCACTGGCTGCTGCCGAGCCTGCACGTGTTCATCTTCCTGATAGCCGTCCTGCTGGGCGCGCTCTGGGCGCCCTGGGGCTGGCTGGTGCGCCGGTTCCTGGGCGGGCGGCCGACGCCGGGGCGGGGTGCCGCCGCGGTGCTGGTGCTGCCGTCCGGCTGGCTGATGGTGGAGCTGGTGCGGTCCTGGCAGGGGCTCGGCGGGCCGTGGGGCATGCTGGGCGCCAGCCAGTGGCAGGTGTCTCCGGCGCTGCGCCTGGCCTCGGTCGGCGGAGTGTGGCTCCTGAGCTTTCTGGTGGTGGCCGTCAACGTGGCGGCGACCGTGCTGATATCCGTGCGCGAGGCCCGCGTCCCGGCCATGGCCTCGCTAGTCGCCACCGCCGCCGCGACCTCGGCCGCGTGGGTCTGGGCACCGCGTCCGCAGGTCGACGGGCAGGTGCGGATCGCCGTCGTACAGCCCGGAGTCGTGGACGGGCAGGACAGCGGCGGGCGGCGTTTCGCGCGGGAGGAGCAGCTGACCCGGAAGCTCGCCGGGCGGGACCTCGACCTGGTCGTGTGGGGCGAGTCCAGCGTCGGGTACGACCTGGGCGACCGGCCCGACCTGGCCCGGCGGATCGCCGCGCTGTCCCGCGCGACCGGGGCGGACGTGCTGGTGAACGTGGACGCCCGCCGCTCGGATCGGGCCGGGATCTACAAGAGTTCGGTGCTGATCGGTCCGGACGGCCCGACCGGCGACCGGTACGACAAGATGCGGCTCGTGCCCTTCGGCGAGTACATACCGGCGCGCTCGCTGCTCGGCTGGGCCACCTCGGTCGGCAAGGCGGCCGGCGAGGACCGCGGCCGCGGCACCGAGCAGGTCGTGATGAACGTCGGGCACGGACTGCGGATCGGCCCGCTGATCTGCTTCGAGACCGCGTTCCCCGACATGAGCCGGCATCTGGCGGAGGACGGCGCCGACGTCCTGCTCGGACAGTCCGCCACATCCACCTTCCAGGACAGCTGGGCGCCCGAGCAGCATGCCTCGCTGGCCGCGCTCAGGGCCGCCGAGACCGGCCGCCCGATGGTGCACGCCACCCTCACCGGCGTCTCGGCCGTGTACGGTCCGGGCGGGCAGCGGCTCGGTCCGTGGCTCGGCACCGACGCGAGCGGCGCCCACGTGTACGAGGTACCGCTCGCACACGGCATCACGCCGTACGTCCGCTACGGCGACTGGCCGGTGCACGGCGCGCTGCTGGTGCTGGCGGCGCTGTGCGTCACCGAGAGCCTGCGGGCGCTCAGGCTGCGGCGGAACGGTCCCCAACCGCTCGTACCACACGCTCGCACAGCTCGTGAGTCGCCAGCGCGTCCCGGGCGCTGAGCACCTTCCCGGCGCGCACGGCGTCGAGGAAGGCGAGGACCGCCTGCTCGATGCCGCGCTGCCGGGCCACCGGCACCCAGTCGCCGCGGCGGCGCACGGTCGGCTGACCCTTGTGGTCGATCACCTCGGCGAGGTTGACCACCTGGCGCTTGGTGTCCTGCCCGGAGACCTCCAGGATCTCCTCCGCGGAGCCGCTGAGCCGGTTCATCACGCCGAGCGCGGTGAAGCCGTCCCCGGCGAGCTGGAGCACGACATGCTGCAGCAGCCCGCCCTCGACGCGGGCCCGCACGGTGATGTCGTCGACCGTTCCCGGCACCAGGAAGCGCAGGGTGTCGACGACGTGGATGAAGTCGTCCAGGATCATCGAGCGCGGTTCCTCGGGCAGCCCGATGCGGTTCTTCTGCATGAGGATCAGCTCGCGCGGGTGCTCCAGGCACTGCGCGTACCCGGGCGCGTACCGGCGGTTGAAGCCCACGAACAGGCAGACCCCGCGCTCCTCGGCGAGCCGCACCAGCCGCTCGGAGTCGGCGAGTTCGTAGGCGATCGGCTTGTCCACGAACGTCGGTACGCCCGCCTGGAGCAGCCGGGTGACGATCTCGGGGTGGACGGCGGTCGGCGCGTGCACGAAGGCCGCGTCGAGACCGGCGCCGAGCAGCGAGTCGAGCGTGGCGTGGCGCCGGCCGGCCGGCAGGTGCAGGCTGTCCGCGACCCGGTCGAGGGTGGCGGGCGTCCTGGTCTGCAGGTGGAGCTCGACTCCCGGCTGCATGGCCAGCACCGGCAGGTATGCCTTCTGCGCGATGTCCCCGAGTCCGATGCAGCCGACCTTCACGTGCTCTCCCCTACCGCTTGGTTGCCTCTCCGGCAGCATACGGGGGCCGCCAGTCGGCGATGTCGTCGAAGCCGCGCAGGAGGAGCGCGGGTCCGGCCTTGGACAGGGCCGCGATCACGGTGTCGCGTACGGCGGTGGTGACGGGGTTGCCGGCCATGTTCACGCGGGCGGCCTTGACGGCCTGGCGGGCGATCGCGGTGGTGCGCGGGAGCCGGGCGGCGGTGTAGGCGGCCAGGTCGTCGCGGTGGTGCGCGAGCACGACGGCGTCCTCGATGGCCTGGTTGCCGCCCTGGCCGAGGGTCGGCGGCATGGCGTGGGCGGCGTCGCCGAGCAGGGCCACGCGGCCCAGGTGGTAGGCGGGCAGGGGCGTGGCGATGTGGCGGACGTCGTGCCGGAGCACGTCCTCGGGGCGGGCGGCGGCGAGCACGGCGGGAATGGGGTCGTGCCAGTCGCCGAACAGGCGCAGGAGTTCGGCCTTCTCGTCGTCGGGTGCCCGCCCGCCGGCCGGGGTCATGGCCGCCGCGTAGGCGTAGACCCGGCCGTCCTTGACCGGTTGGGTGCCCCAGATGCGGCCCCTGCCCCAGGTCTCGTGCGGGTCGAACCGCACGCCGGGCACCGGGATCAGCACCCGCCAGGTGGTGAACCCCGCGTACTGCGGGCCGGGATGCTCCGGGAACAGGGCGTGGCGGACACGGGAGTCGATGCCGTCGGCGCCGACCACCAGCTCGGCTTCCAGCTCGTCGTCGCCGACGCCCACCCGGGCGGGCCGCCGTCCGTCGCCGGGGTCGGTGAGACGCGCGGCGGCCGCGGTGCGGACGACACCGGGCGGCAGCAGGCCCGCGAGGCGGTCGACCAGGGTGGCGCGGGGCAGCAGGACCAGCGGGCCGCCGAAGCGGGCGGCGGTCGCCTCGGCGCTGGACCGGGACAGCCACCGCCCGCTCGGGGTACGCAGCCCGCCGTCCCCCTGCCAGGCGGCCAGGTCGCGGATCTCCTCGCCGATGCCGAGCACGTCCAGGGCGCGCAGGGCGTTCGGGGCGAGCGAGATGGCCGCGCCGACCGGTTCCAGGGAGCGGGCCCGCTCCAGCACGGTCACCTCCCGGCCCGTGCGGTGCAGGGCTGCCGCCGCGGCCAGGCCTCCGATGCCGCCGCCGATGACGATCGCGCGCGCCGACTGAACCATGGCTCCTCCCGAGTCCCGAGACTACGCCTGTAGTGCCTGCAACTCTACTACAGCTGTAGTGAGACAGATAGGGTCACCTCATGTCCGTACGCACCCCCGGCGCCCCCCGTGCCGACCTCGTCGCCGACGCCGCCCTCGCCCTGCTCGCCGAGCGCGGGATGCGCGGGCTGACGCACCGGGCCGTGGACGAGGCGGCGGGGCTGCCGCTGGGCTCGACGTCGAACGTGGCGCGCACCCGGCAGGCACTGCTGGAACTGGCGGTACGCCGGCACGCCGAGCGCGAGGCCCGGGTGCTGGACCTGACCGAGATGCCGGATCCGGCCGGCGGACCCGAAGCGCTGGCCGACGGGCTGGCCCTGGCCGTGCACCGCTCCCTGACCCGGGGCCGCGACCTGCTGATCGCCCGCTACGAACTCGCCCTTGAGGCCACCCGCCGCCCCGAGCTGCGCGCCTTCTACGACCGGACCGGTGCCGTCTTCAAGGAGCAACTGGCCGCGATGCTCACCGCCGTGGGCTCACCCGACCCGGCCCGGCATGTGCTGTCCCTGGTCGCCTGGACGGACGGGCTGATGTTCTCCTGCGCGGCGGGGTCGTTCAGCGCGGAGGAACCGGGCCTGGAGGAGATCCGCAAGGGTCTGCGGGAACTGCTCGCCGGGATGCTGGCCCGGTGAAAACCCCTGGTGGGTGCAGCTCTTCTTCGATGAGGATACGAACATGACGACCGAACGCCGAGAGCCCGCCCTGAACGCCGGTGAACGCGCCATGCTGGAGGGCTGGCTGGACTACCACCGCCGGACGCTGGCCTGGAAGTGCGAGGGCCTGACCGACGAGCAGCTGCGGACCGCGTCCGTGCCGCCCTCCGAGCTGTCCCTCATGGGCCTGGTACGGCACATGGCGGAGGTGGAACGGGGCTGGTTCCGCAAGGTCCTGGTGGGCGACGACCCCGGCCCGGTCTACTGCACGGAGGAGGACCCGGACGGCGACTTCCATCTCACCGAGGCCGACACCTGGCAGGAGGCGTACGCGGCCTGGCAGGCGGAGATCGGGATCGCCCGGCGGAACGCGGCCGGCTTCGAGCTCGACGATCTGTCCCAGGGAAAGAGCAGGTTCAGCGACGAGCCGTTCAACCTGCGCTGGATCTACACCCACATGATCGAGGAGTACGCCCGGCACAACGGCCACGCCGACCTGATCCGCGAGCGGATCGACGGCGCCACCGGCGACTGACGTCAGCCCCGGCACGCCGAAACCCTCCGTACGGGGCACGAGATCACCCGTGCGGGGGCATCGACCTCGGCTCCCTGGTGCCAACCCGGGCGCGGACCAGCAGAGTTGCCCGGGTGCATCGAACGACGACCACCGCAGCGCTCCTGGTCACCGTGGCCGTCTCGGCCCTCTCCGGCTGTGTGACGGTACAGCGTCCCGCGCCACCCGCGCCGCCGAGGGACACGGCCCCCTCCCTCCCGACGGCACCCCGGCCGGACGGCAGCGCAAAGCCCCGGGCTGTACAGGCGCCGGCCCAGGAGGCACTGGAGATGACGGGTCCGTCGCGGCGTCCGAAGCACGCCACACCGGCCACGCCGCAGCACACGGTGGAGGCTACCCCGGTCGTGCGCCGTCCCCCGGCCGCTCCGCCCGCTCCCCCGCGTCCTCGCGAGCGCCCCCGGCGGCCGCAGAGCCCCGTCCCCGACCTGCCGAACGCGGTTCCCAAGGCCCCGAACGTGTGCGCCCTGGGCAGGCGGTACGGCGGCTGGCGGGCAGACAGCCCGGCGGCGGAGATCTGCGAGCGGACCTATGGCCACTGAAGGCGCCCCGAAGGGACGCGGCGCGCCCCGGTGCCCGCTAGTCACCCAGCCGCAGCTCCAGCCGCCCGATCGCCGCCCACACCCCGTCGCCGTACCCGTCGTCGGCCAGAGCGGCGGCGGCATCGCGCGCCCGGCGCAAATGGCCGCGGGCGGCCTCGTCCCGGCCCAGCTTCACATAGTCGGCGGCGAGATTGAGATGGAGCGAGGGAATCAGCCCCAGCGCACTCGGCGGAGCGCCCCGCTCCTCCGCCGCGGACAACGCCCTGAGGTCCCAGGCGAGTTCGTCCTCCGGGTCGTCCTGGGTGTCCGCGAGGTAGTGGGCCAGGGTGCAGCGGTGCAGCGGGTCGCCGTCCTCGCCGATCTCCGCCCACAGGTTCAGGAAGCGGCTGCGGGCCTCCTCGCGGTCGCCTCCGTGGTGCAGCATCACGACCTGCCCGATCCGCGTCAGCAGGGCATCGGGTGCCGCCTGCTCCTGTTGCTCCGCCACGGTTGCCCTCCGGGCTTTCGACCGTTGTTTGGTGCTGACGCTAAACGGCGCCGCGAGGATTCTCGGTCAGGCGGCGCCGTGGCACCTTCGGCCGGTGGGCAACCGCGGGACCGTCGTGGCTGGTCGCGCCCACGCGGCGGAGCCGCATATCGACAAAGCCCCGCGCCCCTTTGGGGCGCCCTCCCGGCCCTGCGACATCAGCCCAGGTTCGGGATCCGCCAGTCGATCGGCTCATGCCCCTGCGCGGCGATCGCCTCGTTGATCCGGGTGAACGGGCGGGAGCCGAAGAACTTCTTCGCGGACAGCGGCGAGGGATGCGCGCCCTTGACCACCACGTGCCGCTCCTCGTCGATCAGCGGCAGTTTCTTCTGCGCGTAGTTGCCCCACAGGACGAAGACCGCCGGGTCCGGGCGGGAGGCCACCGCGCGGATCACCGCGTCGGTGAACTTCTCCCAGCCCTTGCCCTTGTGCGAGTTGGCCTCGCCGGCACGGACCGTGAGGACCGCGTTGAGCAGCAGCACGCCCTGCTGGGCCCACGGCATCAGATAGCCGTTGTCCGGGATCGGCAGGCCCAGCTCCTCCTGCATCTCCTTGTAGATGTTCCGCAGGGAGGGCGGGGTCTTCACGCCGGGGCGGACCGAGAAGCACAGGCCGTGGCCCTGGCCCTCGCCGTGGTACGGGTCCTGGCCCAGGACGAGGACCTTGACCTGCTCGTACGGCGTCGCGTCCAGCGCGGCGAAGACCTCCTCGCGCGGCGGGTAGACGGGACCCCTCGCCCGCTCCTCCTCGACGAACTCGGTCAGCTGCTTGAAGTAGGGCTGCTGCAGCTCGTCGCCCAGAACCCCGCGCCAGGACTCGGGCAGCATGGCGATGTCGGTCACGTCAACGTCCTCATGGTCGATCGACTACGTCGTGCGGTCACTTGCAGGATTCAGAACCTACAGGCGACCACTGACAACCGGCACGCCAAGGCCGGTTCACCGACGCTCACCAGCTGGTCTTGCGGTGCAGTGCCCACATCATCATGATCGTCGACGGGTCGAGGGCCTGCTCGCCGCCGGAGATCTCCTCGCTGGCGGCGATGAACTGCCGGCCCTGCCAGAGCGGGATCAGCCGCGAGTCGTTGACGAAGACCTGCTGGGCCTCCTCCATGTCCTTGACCGTCTGGGCGCGGTCGCTCTCGGCGCGCGAGTGGGGCAGCAGTTTGTCGGTGATCTCCTTGGACGGGTAGGGCGTGCCGAGCGCGTTGTGCTCGCCGACGAAGGGGGCGATGAAGTTGTCGGCGTCGGGGAAGTCCGGGAACCAGCCGCGCCCGAACACCGGGTACTCGCCCTTCTGGTAGCCGACCACGTAGGTCTTCCAGGGGCGGCTCTTGAGCGTGATCGTGAACAGCCCGGAGGCCTCCAGCTGCCGCTTGAGCTCCTGGAACATCAGCGCCGTCTCGGAGCCGTAGCGGTCGGTGGTGTACCAGAGGGTGAGCGGGACGCGCTGGTGGATGCCCGCGTCGGAGAGGATCTTGCGGGCCTTGGGGACGCTCGGGTCGCCGTAGTCGTCGAAGAAGCCGGTGGTGTGTCCGGTCAGGCCCCTGGGGACCATCGAGTACAGCGGGTCGACCGTGTCCTTGTAGACCTTGTGCGCGATGGCGCCGCGGTCGACGATCTGGGCGACGGCCTTGCGGACGGCCGGCTGCTTGGCCCAGGAGTCCTTGGGGTTGAACACCAGGTAGCTGATGTCGATACCGGCGCCGTCGACCAGCTGCAGGTTGCTGTTGCCGTGCTGCTGAAGGGTGAGGATGTCGTCGGCGGCGAGGCCGCGGTAGGTGACGTCGATCTGCTTGTCCCGCAGCGCCTTGACCATCTGGGCCGAGTCCTGGAAGTAGCGGATGGTCACCGCGTCGTTCTGCCGCTTGGCGAAGCCCTGGTAGTTGCCGTTGGCGACGAGGACGGCCTCCTTGCCCTCCTCGTAGGACTGGACCTTGTACGGCCCGGAGCCGTAGACATTGCTGTCCTTGCGCAGGGAGCGCGCGGGGTAGTCGTCCGGGTCGACGATCGACATGGCCGGCGTGGCCAGCACGAACGGGAAGGTGGCGTCGGACTGGTTGAGGTGGAAGACGACCTCGCGGTCGCCGAGCGCCTGCACCCGGTCCAGGCTGCCGAGCAGACCGGAGGGTCCACCGGGGGCGTTGATCGTGCGGATGCGGTCGATGGAGTGCTTGACGGCCCGGGCGTCCAGCGGGTCGCCGTCGGCGAACTTCATGCCCGCGCGCAGCGTGCAGCGGAAGGTGCGGCTGGACGAGTCGGTGAAGGAGCAGTTCTCGGCGGCGTCGGGCTGGGGGGCGGCGGCACCGCTGGGGAAGGCCAGCAGCGTCTGGAAGATGTTCCGGTACAGCTCCCAGGAGCCGTCCCAGGCGCCTGCGGGGTCCAGCGTGCTGGGGGCACTGGTGGTACCGACGACGATGGGGCCCTTGCTGTCGCCGTCGCCGTCGGACAGCAGACTGCAGCCGGCCACCAGGGATATGGACGCGATCGCCGCGACTCTCCGCAGGAATCGGTTCCGGTTGAACACGCGCACGCTCCTCGATCTGCCATACCAAGGGTCGGCAGACCATACCGCAGCGTTCGCGCCCCTGAACCTCCCCGGAAACAGGCCTTCTTGATCGATTTCGCGATGACGACGTTGTCAGTCCGAAGTGCGGATTCAAGGGGGCTTCCGGGCGCCGATCCGTCCGAAAATCGGCGCCCGGAAGATGGCTCAGCCGACGCCGGCGTTCAGGAAGATGCCGCCGTCCACGACGAGCGTCTGACCGGTGATCCAGTCGGACTGCTCGGAGGTGAGGAAGGCGGCGGCCCCGCCGATGTCGGAGGGCACGCCGAGCCGGCCGAGGGGGTAGGCGGCGGCCGCCTCCTCCTCGCGGTTCTCGTACAGCGCCTGCGCGAACTTGGTCTTGACCACGGCCGGGGCGATCGCGTTGACCCGCACCCTCGGCGCGAACTCGTGCGCCAGCTGCTGGGTCAGGTTGATCATCGCGGCCTTGCTGACGCCGTAGGCGCCGATGAACGGCGAGGGCGCGAGGCCCGCGATCGAGGCGATGTTGACGATCGCGCCGCCGTTGTCCTTCTGCCAGGCGTGCCAGGACTTCTGGGCGAAGCCGAGCGCCGAGATCACGTTGGTCTCGAAGACCTTGCGGGCGACACTCAGGTCGAGGTCGGCGATCGGGCCGAAGACCGGGTTGGTGCCCGCGTTGTTGACCAGGAAGTCGAGGCGCCCGAAGGCCTCCATGGTGCGCTCGACGGCCTCGGTCTGGTGGTCCAGGTCGTGCGCCTTGCCGGCGACGCCGATGACCCGGTCCGCGCCGAGCTTCTCGACGGCCTCCTTCAGCGCGTCCTCGTTGCGGCCAGTGATGCACACGCGGTCGCCACGGGCGACGAGCGCCTCGGCGACGCCGTAGCCGATGCCGCGGCTGGCGCCCGTGACCAGGGCGACCTTGCCCGAGAGCTCGGGGAGTTCAGCGGAAGTCATGTACCCGTATCCCTTAGTTGAGCGGTCCGCCGGCGACGTACAGCACCTGGCCGGAGACGAAGCCGGCGGCCTCGCCGGTGAAGAAGGCGATGGCGTTGGCGATGTCCTCGGGCTCGCCGACGCGCTGCACCGGGATCTGGGTGGCGGCGGCCTTCTTGAAGTCGTCGAAGCCCATGCCGACCCGGTCGGCGGTGGCCTTGGTCATCTCGGTGGCGATGAAGCCCGGCGCGACGGCGTTGGCGGTGATGCCGAACTTGCCCAGCTCGATGGCGAGGGTCTTGGTGAAGCCCTGGAGGCCCGCCTTGGCGGCGGAGTAGTTGACCTGGCCGCGGTTGCCCAGCGCCGAGGAGGAGGAGAGGTTGACGATCCGGCCGAAGCCCGCGTCGACCATGTGCTTCTGCACGGCCTTGGTCATCAGGAACGAGCCGCGCAGGTGCACGTTCATGACGGTGTCCCAGTCGGAGACGCTCATCTTGAACAGCAGGTTGTCGCGCAGCACGCCCGCGTTGTTGACCAGGATCGTCGGGGCGCCCAGCTCCTCGACGATCCGGGCGACGGCCGCCTCGACCTGCGCCTCGTCGGACACGTCGGCGCCGACCGCGATCGCCTTGCCGCCGGCGGCGGTGATCTTCTCGACGGTGTCCTTGCAGGCGGCCTCGTCGAGGTCGATCACGGCGACCGCACGGCCCTCGGCGGCCAGTCGTACGGCGGTGGCGGCGCCGATGCCGCGCGCCGCGCCGGTGACTACCGCGACCCGCTGTTCAGTGGTGGACATTGCTGCTTCTCCTCGCCCTTGAGAGAACCTGTCGGGGCCCCGGGAAGTGAGCCCCTGATGCGGTGAGCGACCGCTTAGTACCTTCAGTACACGTGACGCTAGAAGCCCTGGCACCCGGTGTCAACGGCACACCGGGTGCGTGTGATCCATTACCTCACCAAGAGGTCGAGCAACCGCTCCGTCTCGGCCGCCGGGTCGGTGGTCAGGCCGGTGTGCACGGGACCCGGCTGGACGACCGTGGAGCGGGGCGCGATCAGCCAGCGGAAGCGGCGCCCGGCGTCGTCCTCGGCGGCCTGCCCGGCCTCAGCACCGCCCGCGCAGTGGCGCTCGACCGCGCCGAGCGCCGCCCGGATCCCGGCCACGTCCGCTTCCGGGTCCAGGGCGAGCAGCCGGGCCTCGTCCAGGTGGGTGCGGGCGCCGACGTAGGCCCGCGCACGGCTGTAGACGACGACGCCCGCGTTGATGCACTCGCCGCGCTCCACGCGCGGTACGACCTTGAGCAGCGCGTACTCGAACACGTCCCGGTCGCCGCCCTGGCCCGCCCGGGTGATGTGCCGCTCGGTGACGTGGCCGGCCATGTGGATGTGGGTCTCGCTCACTTGGTCCCCTCGATGCCGGTGATGCGCTCGGCGATGACGGCCGCCCGCGCGAACAGCGGCCCGGCGTAGGCCCGGCGCAGGTCGTCCGGGGTGTCGAAGCCGGGCTCGTCGGTGAGCCAGGCGTCCGGGATCTCCGCGGTGACCTCGGCGAGCAGGTCCTCGGTGACCCGGTGTGCCAGGTCGGCCGCCGCAGCGGCGACGTCCGGGGCGAAGCGGGCGAGGGCGTGGTCGGAGGCGTCGTAGGGGCGCGCCGCGGAGGCCTCGGCGGAGGTCCAGTTGTGGTGCCAGATCATCGTCGCGCCGTGGTCGATGAGCCACAGCTCGCCGCGGTGCACCAGGAGATTCGGGTTGCGCCAGGACCGGTCCACGTTGTTGACCAGCGCGTCGAACCAGACGATCCGACCGGCCTCCTCGGGGCTCACCGGGAAGGCGAGCGGGTCGTAGCCGAGGGCGCCGGAGAGGAAGTCCATGCCGAGGTTGGTGCCGCCGCTGGACCTGAGCAGGTCCTGCACCTGCTGTTCGGGCTCGCCGAGGCCGAGGACCGGGTCCAGCCGGACGGTGACCAGCCGGGGCATCCGGAATCCGAGGCGGCGCGCGAGTTCGCCGCACACCACCTCGGCGACCAGTGTCTTGCGGCCCTGTCCGGCGCCGGTGAACTTCAGGACGTAGGTCCCGAAGTCGTCGGCCTCGACGAGCCCCGGCAGCGAGCCCCCCTCACGCAGGGGCGTGACGTAGCGGGTCGCGGTGACTTCCTTGAGCATCGCCCCAGGTTACTGGTGACGGCCGACAGCAAACCCACAGCTGTGGCTTACGGCCGTCTCATGCCCGGAGGGCAAGGATCTGGCTGCCCGTCTGAACGGGCGGCGTCCGGGCGCCGTACCCCTGGACGGACCACGACAAGCTCCGCGGAAGGGAACCCACATGACCAGCGCATCGCCCCAGCCCCATGCCGGACCGGCCCGCCGTACCGTCGTGGCGGCCGCCGGAGCGGCGGGGCTCGCCGCCGCGCTGACCGCCTGCGGTTCGGGCGACAACTCGTCGGACACCGTCAACACCGGATCCGGTTCCTCCGGCTCGGCAGGGACCACCGGCTCCACGGGAGCGTCGCAGAACAGCGGCGGCTCCGCCGGGGGCACCGCGCTCGCCAAGACCTCCGACATCCCCGAGGGCGGCGGGAAGGTCTTCAAGGACCAGGGCGTGGTGGTCACACAGCCGGCGGCGGGCACGTTCAAGGCGTTCTCGTCCAAGTGCACCCATCAGGGATGCGCGGTCGGCAGTGTGGCGAACGGCGTGATCGTCTGCCCGTGCCACAACAGCCACTTCTCCGCCGAGGACGGCAGTGTGAAGCAGGGCCCCGCCACGCAGCCCCTGCCCGCGGCGAAGATCACCGTCTCCGGCGAGGACATCAAGCTGGCCTGAGCCGTCTCAGCCCCGTCCGCGCGGCCGTCCGAGACAGCCGAGCACCTCGTCGGTGGTCGCGATCGTGGCGACCAGCGCGAGGGTGTGCCGGATCATCGCGGGCGTGTAGTCGGCGGGCACCCCCGCGATGGCGTCGGCCGGGACGACGGCGGTGTAGCCCAGGTTGACCGCGTCGAACACCGCGTTGGGTATCGCCACGTTGGCCGAGACACCGGTGACGATCAGCGTGCGGCAGCCGAGGTTGCGCAGCAGCGCGTCGACGTCGGTGCCGTGGATCGGGGACAGGCCGTGCAGCCGGCGTACGACGACATCCTCCTCGGCGACCTCGATCGGGGCCGCCACCCGCACGGCCGTGCTGCCGCTCAGCTGCTGCACGGGAAGCCGCTCGGCGGCTCGGAACAGCCGGGCGTTGCGGCTCGCGCCCCGGCCGTCCGGGCGGCGCTCGGCGATCGCGTGCACGACCTGGACTCCGGTCTCGTGTGCGGCGGCGACCAGCCGGGCCACATTGCGCAGCACACCTGAGGAGCGGGCCGCACGGGCGAGTTCCGGCAGGGCGCTGTCCGTGCCGACGACCCCCTGCTGGCACTCCACGGTGAGCAGGACGGTGCTTGCGGGGTCGAGGAGTTCGCTGAGCTGTTCGTACGACGGCATGGCGCGCGCCCCCTTGAAGCAGATCCATCGCAGCCGACCCGGTGAAGCCGGCCCGGCGAAGCCGGCCACTTGAGCAGACCCGTTCTCTTTTCTGACGTAGTGTCAGAGGATCAGTACACAATAGTTCTCTGGCACGACGTGGGAGAAGAGGGGGCCGCATGACCGTCACTCAGCAGCGCCGGGGCCGGAAGATCATGATGACGCCCGGCGAGCTGGACGAGTTCCTCACCAGTCAGCGCACCTGCCGGGTCGCGACCGTCTCGGCGGACGGCACTCCGCATGTCAGCGCGCTGTGGTTCGCCTGGGACGGCACCTCGCTATGGCTGTACTCGGTGGTGCGCAGCAGGCGTTGGGCGCAGCTGCGCCGCGATCCGCGGGTGGCCGTCGTGGTCGACTCGGGCGAGGAGTACGACCAGTTGCGCGGCGTCGAACTGTCCGGCCGGGTGGAGTTCGTGGGCGAGGCGCCGCGCACCGGGGAGCTGTGCGCCGAACTCGACACGCCCGAGACGCTGTTCGCGCGGAAGAACTTCGGCCTGGACGAGATGCCGCACGACGGCCGCCACGCCTGGGCCCGGCTGACCCCGGAGAAGATCGTCTCCTGGGACTTCCGCAAGCTGGGCGGGGCATAGGCTCCGGCGCTCAGCCGACCTTCCGCGCCGCCGCGCGCAGGGACTCCACCGCCGCCCGGATCGAGGGGCGGCGGTCGGCGTCCGCTCGCCAGATCACGTACACGTGCCGGCGCACCCGCTGCTTGAGCGGCACGAGGACCACGCCCTCCGGGACCGGGTGCCGGCCCAGCAGCGGCGCGATGCACACGCCCAGTCCGGCGGCGACCAGGCCGAGCTGGGTGTGGGTCTCGCCGGCACGGTGGCCGACGATCGGCTCGACGCCCTTGGACCGCAGCGTGAACATCAGCCACTCGTGGCAGAACTCGCCCTCGCCCCAGGTGATCCACTCGTCCTCGGCGAACTCGGTGAGGTCCACCTCGTCCCGGTCGGCGAGTCGGTGCCCGACGGGCATGGCGACATCGGCCGGGTCGTCCAGGAGCGGTGCCTTGACGAGGCCGTCGGGCACGGGCATCGGCTTGTTGTACCAGTCGAGGACCACCGCGAGATCGAGATCGCCCCGGATGACGGCCGCGACGCCCTGCTCCGGCTCCAGTTCGCTGGAGCGCACACGCAGCCCGGGATGCCGGGCCCGCAGCGCGCCGAGCGCGACGGGGAAGAGCCCGCGAGCGGCGGTCGGGAACGCGGACAGCCTCAGCTCGCCGACCACCTGCCCGCGATGCGCCTCCAGGTCGGACTCGGCGAGTTTGACCTGCGACAGGATGCGTGCCGCGTGTTCCGACAGCAGCCGGCCGGCGTCGGTGAGCCGCACCCCCCGGCCGTTCTTGGCGAGCAGCTGCTGACCGATCTCGCGCTCCAGCTTGCCCAGCTGCTGGGAGACGGCGGACGTGGTCACGTGCAGCGCGTCCGCGGCGGCGCTCACCGAGCCGTGCCGGGCGAGGGCGTCCAGGGTGCGCAGGCGCTCCAGGTTCAACATGTAAGCAATTCTACGAGGTATCAGGTGTGAAATGTCGATTGTGCTACGAGGTTGCCTCCAGCATCCTTGAGGTCATGAGTACGGCCACGTCACCCCGAACCCAGTCCTCCGCCCCCGCCCGCCCCCGCACCCGCCTCGACTGGCGGCTCCGCTTCGGCGCGCTGTCCCTGATCTGGGGCTTCAGCTTCCTGTTGATCAAGGTGGGCACGGAGGGCTACGCGCCCTTCCAGGTGACCCTCGGGCGTCTGGTGTTCGGTACGGCGGTGCTGGCGGCGGCGATGGCGGTGAAGCGGGAGAAGCTGCCGCGCGGGGCCCGGCTGTGGGGGCACATGGCGGTCGCCGCGTTCTTCCTGAACGCCCTGCCGTTCTCCCTCTTCGCCTACTCCGAGCTGACGATCCCGTCCACGCTGGCCGGTATCTGCAACGCGACCTCGCCCCTGTGGGGCATGGCCCTGTCCCTGGTCGCCCTCTCCGAGGACCGGCCGACCCGGGTCCGCGTGGCCGGCCTCGGTCTCGGCTTCCTCGGGGTGCTGACGGTCCTGGGCGCGTGGCAGGGCTTCCACGGCCTGGACGCCACGGGTACGGCGATGGCCCTGCTGGCGTCGCTGAGCTACCCGGTCGGCTGGATCTACGTCCGGCGCACCCTCGCGGGGACGGGCAACTCCCATCTGTCGATGACGGGCGCGCAGCTGATGCTGGCGACGCTTCAACTGGCCGTCATCACACCGCTGTTCGCCGGGTTCCCCACGCACGTCTCGCTGGTGCCGATGCTGGCGATCGCCGCGCTGGGGGCGCTGGGGACCGGGCTGGCGGTACTCATTCAGTACGGACTGGTCGCCGAGGTCGGGCCGACCACGGCGCAGATGGTCACGTACTTCATTCCCGTGATCGCCACGGCGGCCGGTGTCGCGATTCTCGGGGAGTCGCTGCGGTGGACGACGCCGGTGGGTGCGGTCGTCGTTCTTGCGGGGGCCGCGCTTACTCAGGTGCGGCGGAAGAGCGCCTGAGGCGGAGGGGCTTGCGGTTTCGTGCGCGAGTGCGTGCCGCATGCGGTCGCTCGCGCGGTTCCCGCGCCCCTTTCTCACTCGCCGTCATCCATAGACGCGGGCCGGTGACGGCCGTACCGCTGCCGCCACCGCGTCCGCCAGGAGGCCGATGTCCTCCTCGGTGAGGGTCGAGACGGTGATGCGGATGCCCGGCGCGGAGGCCACGCGGAAGCGGGCCCCGGGTGCCACCGCCCAGCCCGCCTGCAACAGGCGGGCCACCGCGCCGGTCTCGTCGGGGACCGGTACCCACACGTTCATGCCGCTGCGGCCGTGGGCGGCCACTCCGCGTTCCACCAGCGCTTCCACCAGGGCGTCGCGCCGGGCGCC
Organism: Streptomyces sp. NPDC050743; assembly: GCF_044456925.1. Taxonomy (NCBI): domain Bacteria; kingdom Bacillati; phylum Actinomycetota; class Actinomycetes; order Kitasatosporales; family Streptomycetaceae; genus Streptomyces; species Streptomyces sp. NPDC050743. Next base: position 35,944 of record NZ_JBITGJ010000043.1, on the reverse strand, counting down.
GTACGCCTTCGCCACCGCCGCCCGGTCCACCGCGCCCTCCGCCCACAGCCGGGCCACGGCCCGCTGCAGCAGCAGGCTCACCCAGCCCGGCCCGAGGCGCTGGCGGCCGCGTACCCGGTCGACGGTGACCGGGTCACCGGCGACGACGGCCACCCGCAGGTCGGGGCCGTAGGCCTTGGAGGCGGAGCGGACGACAGCCCAGTGGTGGGTGACGCCCGCGAGGGGGTGCAGCGGGAGGTCGACGATGCCGTGCCCGTGGTCGTCCTCGATCAGCAGGGTCCCCGGGTGCTCGCGCAGCACCGCGCGCAGGGCACGCGCGCGTGGGGCGGTCACCGAGGCGCCGGTCGGGTTCTGCGCGCGGTCGGTGACGATCAGCGCGCGGGCTCCGGACTCCAGGGCCCGGCGCAGGTCTTCGGGGCGGGGTCCGTCGTCGTCGATGCCGACCGGGACCGTGCGCAGGCCCAGCGCCGGGACCAGGTCGAGGACACTGCCCCAGCCGGGGTCCTCGACGGCGACCGCGTCGCCCGGCCGGAGGTGCGCTGCGAGGACGCGTTCGATGGCGTCGAGGGACCCGGACGTCACGGTCAGCGGGCCGTCCGGGACGCCGTCGGCGTCGAGTTCGGCGCGGGCCATGCGAAGCAGGTCCGGGTCGACCGGGTCGTCGCCGTAGAGGACGGGCCGCCGGTCGCCCTCCCCCGCCGCCGCGGCGAGGGCCGGGGCGAGCCGGGGCAGCAGGGCGGGATCGGGGTTGCCGGCCGCCAAGTCGCGGCCCCCGGCGGGGACCTCCACCCGCAGTTCCTCGCGCCCGGTGGTGGCCGGCTTGGGCCGGACCCGGCTGCCGCGCCGGCCGGCCGTCTCGATCACCCCGCGCTCGCGCAGGGTGCGATAGGCGGCCGCCACGGTGTTGGGGTTCACCCCGAGCCGGGTCGCCAACTCCCGCATGGGAGGCAGGGGTTGCCCCGCCCGCAGCTCACCGGCGCCGACGGCGCGCTCGACGCTGGCCGCGATCTCGGCTGCGCCGCGCCCTTGGATGGGATACTCTCCTAGCACAAAGCACATTATGCACTAGTGCAATATAAATGGCAAGATCGCCAGATCGCCGTTGCTCGCCATGGAGGAACAGTCATGCAGGGGACGACCGAGGAAGCCCGGGCCGCCGCCTACACCCCGACCGACCGCACCGTGCCCACGCGCTCCGCGGACCGGGCGTCGTACGACAGGCAACTGGTGCACGCGATACTCGACGAGGGGTACGTCTGCCACCTCGGCTTCGTCCGCGACGGTGCCCCGGTGGTGCTGCCGACCCTGTACGGCCGGGTCGGCGAGCGGCTGTACGTGCACGGATCCACCGGTTCCCGCCCGCTGCGGATGACCGGCGAGACCGACCCGGGCCTGCCGGTGTGCCTGACGGTCACCCACGTGGACGGCCTTGTGCTGGCCCGGTCCGCGTTCCACCACTCCATCAACTACCGCTCCGTGGTGGTGCACGGCGTCGCACGCCAGGTCACCGACCCCGAGGAGCGGCGGGTGGCCCTGGACGCGCTGGTGGACCACGTCGTGCCGGGCCGCGCCGCCGACTCCCGGCCCGCGAACAAGAAGGAGCTGGCCGCCACCGCGGTGATCCGGCTGGACCTGGACGAGGTCTCGGCCAAGGTCCGCACCGGCGGCGCCAACGACGAGCCGGAGGACCTCGGCCTGCCGCACTGGGCCGGCGTCGTCCCGGTGCACAGGGGGTACGGCGCGCCGGTTCCCAGCGCCGACCTGGCACCGGGCGTCGAGCTCCCGGACTACCTGAAGGCCCTGTAGGCCCCCGGACAGGGCCTACACCGGGACGTCCTCCCGGCCGCCGACCCCGCGGGCCTCGCCCACCGCGAGGACCGCGACCGCCCCGAGCAGGAGCAGGATGCCGGCCGCGGTGGCCGCCGTGAGCCGCTCGCCGAGCAGGACGACGGCGAGCACCGCCGCGGTCACCGGCTCCAGCAGCATGATCACGGACACGGTGGCGGACCGTACGACGGCCGCCCCGGCGAAGTACAGGGCGTACGCGAGGGCTGTCGGCACCGCGGCGATGTAGAGCATGAGCCACAGCAGCCGCGCCGGGTGGGCGGTGTGCGGGAGCAGTCCCTCGTGCAGGGCGAACGGCAGCAGGCACAGGCCGGTCACCGCGAAGGCCCCCACGGTGGTGCCGGAGGCGTCGGTGGCCCCGGCCCTCCCCCACCAGCGGGTCAGCAGCGTCATGGCGCCGTACCCCGCGGCCGAGACGAGCGCCAGGAGCACTCCCGCCGGCCGCACGGTCGCGGCCGAGCCGCCCAAGGTGAGCACGGCCAGCCCGGCGAGCGCCCCGGCGACGGCCGGCGCCCCGCCGGCGCCGAGCCGTTCCCCGAACAGCAGCCGGGCGCCGAGCGCGATGAGGACGGGGCCCGCGCCGAGAGTGACGACGGTGGCCACGGCCAGGCCGGTCGACTCCACGGCGGCGAAGTAGGCGGTCTGGAACACCGCCAGGCCCAGACCGGTGGCGAGGACCCGGCCGGCCCTGCGGACCAGGGGCTCGGCCCCGGCCGGCCGGGGCCACGGGCGCAGTCCGCGTCCGGCGAGCAGCAGGACCAGACCCAGCGCGCAGCGCCAGAAGGACAGTCCGAATGCGCCCATGTCACTGGTCCGCTGGACCAGGGAGGCGGCGGCGCCGACGGTGCCCCAGGCGGCACCGGTGATGATCAGATAGAGCAGGCCACGCCCCACGGGCAGGCCGGAAGCGGCGTTCGACGTCGTCAAGGAATTCTCTCCGCAGAAGCGCACCACGAGATGCGGAAGTTCGGGGCGGCCCGCCTCAGCGGGGCGCACGGACTTCGTCTGCGGGCAGCACCGTCCGGCCCGGCGCGCACCCGCGCGGGGCCGATGTCCCGGAGGCCCGCCTCAGGCGGCCGGGGGTGAAAGAACGAGTGCGTTCAACGACATGATCAGCACCTTAGGCAGCCGTACCGCGGGCCGACAACTCCCTTTCGGCCCCGCCCGCGGCCACCGGCTCGGCGGAGCCCTTCGCGGGGGCCGAGGACTGGGCGATGAACGCGCCGACCAGGACGACCGCGCCACCGGCCACCTGGGGCGCCGACAGATGCTCGCCGAGCAGCACCCAGGCCAGCACGGTCGCGATGACCGCCTCCAGGCAGGCCACGACCCCGGCGACCTGCGGCGACAGTCGGCGCACGGACAGCACACCGGTGACGTACGCGACGACGGTGGCGATCAGCACGATCCAGCCCAGCAGCGCGAGGGCGGGTACGGCGGTGCCGTTCATGTCGGCGGAGCCGGACAGCACCGACCAGCGCATGCCCCAGGGGCGGGCCACGACCGTCAGCACGAGGGCGCCGACGAGCAGGCCGTAGGCGATGACGCCGAGCGGGTCGGGTGCCTCGTCGCCCGCGTCGCCGCCGTGGTCGGCCAGGACGAAGTAGCCGACCTGGCAGCAGGCGGCGCCGAGCGCGAGCAGCAGGCCCAGCGCGTCGAAGCTCAGCCCCGACCAGACCTCCACCACGCAGGCGAGACCGCCGGCCGCGAGGACCACACCCAGCGCGGCGGCGCGCGTCACGGGCCGCCGCTGCACGAACCGGACCCAGCCGAGCACCAGCGCGGGAGCGAGGTACTCGATGAGCAGCGCCACACCGACCGGGATGCGGGAGAGCGCGGCGAAGTAGCAGGCCTGGACGCCAGCGACGGCGAGCAGTCCGAACCCGGCGAGCAGCGCGGGGCGGCGGCGCAGCAGCGCGCGGTGCCGTACGGCGACGGGCAGCATGACGACGGCGGCGCCGGCCACCCGCAGCCAGACCACGTGGAGCGGGTCGAGTCCCGCCTCGATCAGCGGCTTGGCCGCCACTCCCGACCCACCGAAGGCCAGCGCCGAGGCGAGCGCGAGCCCCAGCCCGACGCCCTTGCCGCGGCTGTCCTGACTGCTCTCTGACATATGCACCGGCACATGATGACAGGCGGCGACATGAGCGTCATCCCTGTTGACACCTGTCTCAGGCTCTGGACGTCCGGCGGTGTCAGTGAGCCGGGCCCGAGTCGGCGGCGTACTCGTCCGCGCCGGGTTCGACCGGGGTGTTCAACTCGCGGATGCCGGCGCGTCCGAGGACCTCGACGGCGCGGGAAGCCGGGTCCGCGGTGAGCGCGGCGAGGAGGTCGAGGCCGGTGACGCGGGGCTCGCCGCGCAGCCGGGCCCGCTCGCGGGCCGCGGCGAGGGCGGCGGCGGCCGCGGGCGACCAGCCGGCGGTGTCCCTGGGTTCGCGTGCGCCGGGCACGGCCGCGGCGGGGACGACGGCGAGCGCGCCGGAGTCCTCGACGCTGCCCTGCCAGCGCAGCCCGTAGCCGATGCTGCGCTGCACGAGGTAGCCGAGCAGCCGGGCGAGTTGCTGCGGGCCGCCGACGGCGGCGCGCACCTCGGGGTCGTGCTCCAGGAGGGAGTGCAGCAGGTGCGCGGTGTCGGTCTGGCGGTCCCCGTCCCGGACGGCCCTCCGGCGGGCACCGGCGACCACCGCTGCCAGCTCGGCGCCGAGCACGGCATCGTCGTCCGGGTGCGCGGCCGCCTCGCCATGGGCGGTCCAGTGGGCTGTACGGGGTTGCACAACCCCTACCCCATCAGCCTCAACGGGCCGAGTCATCCACGAGGGGAACCATCTTCGCGTCCCACACAGAGTGGACCCGGGTGTTCGAGATCTCATCCTTACGGAGGAGATTCGGCCGATCCGGCCCCAGGGGCGCGCGCCGCCTTGCCGTGCGCCGCGTACGCAACCGCAGAATTTCTGACGGTTCATCAGTATTGAATGTTCACGCCGCTGCGGCTACGTTCCGCGACACCTTAGCCCGCTACGCCCGATCCGAAGGGGTGGTCGCATGGCCGAAGTCAGCGCGGAGGCACGCATCCAGGCACCGGCCGAGAAGGTGTGGGCCCAGCTCACCGACTGGCCGTCGTACGGGGAGTGGAACGCCACCCACACCAGCTTCCCCGAGGGGGGCCCTGAGACCCTGGCCGTGGGCGGGACCTTCCAGGAGAACATGAAGCTGATGGGCTTCCCGGCCGAGGTCGACTGGACCATCGAGGAACTGGAGCCGGCACGGGTGTTCGCCATCCGCGGCAAGGGCCCGATGGCGGTGACGGTCGCCACCCGCTACACCCTCACGCCCGACGGCGACGCCACGTCCGTCCGGATCGACGGCGAGTTCACCGGCGCGGCGGTGTCGCTGATGGCGGGCAAGCTGAAGGACTCGGCGACGGCCGCGCTGAACGAGTCGCTGCGCAAGCTGGCCGGCCTCGTCGCCTGAGCCCCGAGCGGCCCAGGCGCGATCCCCCGAGCCCCGGCGGGCCCGGCACGCGAAGGCGCCCCGCGCGGTGTCGCACGGGGCGCCCGGTCCGTCGTACGAGCCTCAGTGCTCGTCGGCGAGGATCAGGTACAGCTTCTTGCGGGCGTCGTTGATGACGGCCAGCGCCTTCTCGCGCTGTTCCTTGCTGCCGGTCTTCCAGACCTGGCTGAAGGCCTCCATCAGCCCGAAGCCGGCCTGGCGGATCTCACTGAGGGCCTCCCAGTCGACCCCGCGCGAGGCCTCCTCCCAGGGGGCGTCCGGGCCCTCGTCGGCGGCGGCACGCCCGGCCTCGGTGAGCGCGAACAGCTTCTTGCCGCCCTCGCTCTCGCTGGCGATCAGGCCCTCGTCCTCCAGCAGTTGGAGGGTGGGGTAGACCGAGCCGGGGCTCGGCTTCCACGCGCCGCCACTGCGTTCGGCGATCTCCTGGATCATCTCGTAGCCGTGCATGGGGCGGTCCTTGAGCAGGGCCAGGATCGAGGCCCGCACGTCACCGCGCCGCGCCCGCCCCCTGGGGCCACCGCGCCCCCCGGGTCCCCAGGGGCCTGCTCCGAAACCGGGGCCGCCGGGGCCGAACCCCGGACCACCCGGGCCGAAGGGCCCGAAGGCGGCCCGCCGCCGGTCGAATCCACCCATGCCCCGCGGGGCCTGACCCTCGTGCCGATGCCCATGCTCGAATCCGTGGGTACGCATCGCGATCACTCCATTCCATCGATGATCTGTCACGTCTGCGTCGCGTATTGTTCGCGATGCTTCAACGATATATCGGAACCGATCGTGTGACAAGCCTCTTCGCGGCGCCGGTCGACCTGCGTGGCGAGGTAGGTGTCGAACGCTTCCGGCCCGGCAGCGGCCGAGGGCCGGGCGGGGGTCACGGCGATGGACCACCAGGTGGCTTCCGCGCCCGAAGGGCCGACGCACGGCCGACCATTCCACCGCCTCGGCCTCGGCCCAGGGCGAGCTCGGACCGGTGGAAACGAACGAAGCGACAGAGCGTGACGCCCTGCCTGTTCACGGGACGGGGCTGATGATGCCGACCGGGATGAGGCATCCCGGAACGTCAGCGGCCCCCGCCCTCCGCCCGCAGCGGGCAGCCGGTGCCGACACGCGAGGTGAGGTCCGCGCGGAGGGCGGTCAGTTCGGCCATGCGCGCGTCGATGATCCGGATCTTGTCCTCGAAGAGGGCGGACAGGGCCTCGGCGCTGTCCGGGGCGTCGCGCAGCTCCTCGCCGTGCCGGGCGATCTCGGCCAGGGTGAAGCCGAGCGCCTGGGCGGTGCGGACGTAGCGCAGCCAGATCACGGTCTCCGGCGGGAAGTCGCGGTAACCGTTGGGCAGACGGTCGCCGTCGAGCAGGCCGATGCGCTCGTAGAAGCGCAGGGTGTCCTTCGACAGCCCGGTGCGCGCGGCCAGTTCTCCGATACGCATGACTCCCCCGCCGCCAGGTCGACTTGACCTTGGAGCGTACTCCGCTGTTTAGCGTGGGCGGCGTCCGAGCGAGCCCTCCCGAGGAGCCCCCGATGACCCCTGCGGCCCCCGCCTATCTGCGCCTTGTCTGCATAAGCGGCTGGTACGACCTGATCGTCACGGCCGGTTTCGCCACGCCGTGGACCTACGCGCTGCTGCACCGTCTGCTGTCGGCCGCGGGCGACGCGGCCGGCCTCGGCACCATGCCGGCGCTCACCCCCATGCAGACGCTGTACGCCAACCTGATGGGCTCGGTCGTCGTGGTCTGGTCCCTGCTGCGCGTGGCACGGCCCCTGCCCCTGCACGGCCTGCTCGACGGCACCGCCCGCGCCCTCTTCTCCCTGTGGCAGGCGTATGCGCTGGCGCACGGTGGGCCCGGGGTGCTGTGGCCGTTCCTGGTGCTGGAGGTCTCGTTCGGACTCGCCCAACTCGCCCCCTGGGCGGCGGGGCTGCCCACCGCCACCGGGCGCGGAACATGCCAGGGTTCGTGAATTGGCCTTGGGCGGGCGTCCGGCGCAGCCGCTAGCGTCGACGTCATGCGCATTCGAATCGTGGACGCCTTCACCGACCGCCCCTTCGCCGGCAACCCGGCCGGAGTCCTGCTCCTGGACGACGTCTTCCCGGACGACGACTGGCTCCAGAACGTCGCCATGGAGGTCAACCACGCCGAGACGGCGTTCGCCCACCGGCTGCCCGAGGACGGTGCGGCGGACTGGGCGCTGCGCTGGTTCACGCCCGTCGCCGAGGTCGCCATGTGCGGGCACGCCACGCTCGCCACCGCCCACGTCCTGCACACCACCGGTGCCCACGAGGGCCCGGTGCGGTTCACCACCCGCAGCGGCGTGCTCATCGCCACGCCCGCTGAGGACGGCTCGATCACGCTCGACTTCCCGACGGCCCCGCTCACCCCCGCCGAGATCCCGGCCGGGGTCGCCGAGGCCCTCGGCGCGGAACCGGTCGCCGCCTTCGACACCGGTCCGAACGTCGGCGACCTGCTGCTGGAGCTGGCCGACGAGAAGACGGTTCTCGGCCTCGCGCCCGACCACAAGTCCCTCGGCGCCTACTCCTCGCGGGGCATCATCGCCACCGCCCGCGCCGACGACCCGTCCCGCGGCTACGACTTCGTCTCCCGCTGCTTCTTCCCGAACGTCGGCATCGACGAGGACCCGGTCACCGGCAGCGCCCACACCGCGCTCGCCCCGCACTGGTCCGCGCGCCTGGGCCGCGACGACCTCACCGGGCTGCAGGCCTCCCGCCGTACCGGCCTGGTCCGCACCGGCCTGCGCGGCGAGCGCACCCTGCTCACCGGCCGCGCGGTCACGGTCATCGAGGGCGAACTGCGCGCCTGAGGGGGCGGCCCCCGGCACTCAGGCCGTCGGCAGCCAGCCCACCTTGCCCGCGAGCAGGGCGTAGCCGACGAACGCGCCGATGTCGAGCAGGGAGTGGGCGACGACCAGTGGACCCACCCGCCCCCAGCGGCGGTACAGCCACACGAACACCACGCCCATGACCATGTTGCCGATGAAGCCGCCGACGCCCTGGTAGAGGTGGTAGGAGCCGCGCAGGACGGCGCTGGCCACCAGCGCGGTCCCCGGGGTCCAGCCCAACTGGCCCAGCCTGCGCAGCAGATAGCCGACGACGATCACTTCTTCGAGGATCGCGTTCTGCAGGGCGGACAGGATCAGCACCGGGAACTTCCACCACACGTCCGGCAGCGCCTCGGGCACGACCGTGAGGTTGAAGCCGAGGCCGCGGGCGGCCAGGTAGAAGGCGATCCCGGTGCTGCCGATCACGGCCGCGACGCCGGCCCCCCGGCCCAGGTCGGGCCAGGGCCGGGTGCGGTCGAAGCCCACCGTCCGCAGGCTCCCGCCCTCGCGCATGAGCAGGTGGGCGACCAGGGCGACGGGGACCAGCGCGCTGGCGATGCCGAACAGCTGCCAGGCCAGGTCGAGCCAGGGGCGGCCGGGCGCGGCCGAGGCGTTGAGGGTGGCCGCCTGGTCCTTCAGGCCGCCCGGCTTGGTGACCGCGCCGATGAAGCTGATCAGCGCGGAGACCCCGCTCGCTCCCAGCGACAGCGCCAGGACGAGCAGCGTCTCGTCCCGCAGGATGCGCCGCGGGTCGCGCCGCCGCGTCCCGGAATCGGCCACCGAGTCAGCCTCCACCTGCACCCCTGCCTCCATCCGGCTCATGGGCCCCTGGCCCACCTCTGCCTGGCAAGGATCGCAGACGGACATGAGAGACCAGAATCGCTCTCCGCCGTCGGCCCCACCGCTCACCGGCTGATCATCCGAGAGGAACCGCCTCCGGCAGTCCCACCGGCCACATGTGCACCGGCTCTCCCACATGCATCAGCTCGGCATACCGCCGCGTCGTAGCGGCAAGCGCGGCGTCCCGGGTCAGGCCCTGCTCCAGCAGCCGGTGGAACGTGGCCGCCTGCCAGGACGCCCCGTTCACCCGGCGCCGGCAGCGCTCCTCGATGACGCCCAGGTAGAGGTCGCGGTCGGCCGGCTCCACGCCCCAGGCGTCCAGCCCGGCCGAGGCCAGCGGCAGCAGCTCGTCGCGGACCAGGGTGACCGCGTCGACCTCGCCGGTGCCGCCGTAGCGTCCCCGCCGGGGCCATACGAACCGCGCGTCGATGCCGTACCGGCACGCGGTGTCGAAGTTCTTCTCGGCCGCGGCGAAGGGCAGCCGGGTCCACACCGGGCGGGACTCCTCGGCGAGGGCACGGACCAGGCCGTAGTAGAAGGCGGCGTTGGCGATCACATCGGTGATGGTCGGACCGGCCGGCAGCACCCGGTTCTCCACCCTGAGGTGCGGTACGCCGTCGGCGATGCCGTACACCGGCCGGTTCCAGCGGTAGATCGTGCCGTTGTGCAGCACCAGTTCGGCCAGTCGGGGCGTGCCGCCCGCCTCGACGACCTCCAGCGGTTCCTCGTCGTCGCAGATGGGCAGGAGCGCGGGGAAGTAGCGCAGGTTCTCCTCGAACAGGTCGTAGGCGGAGCTGATCCACCGCTCGCCGAACCAGGTGCGCGGCCGTACGCCCTGGGCCTGGAGCTCGGGCGGGCGGGTGTCGGTGGACTGCAGGAACAGCGGGGGCCGGGACTCGCGCCACAGTTCGCGACCGAACAGGAACGGGGAGTTGGCGCCGACGGCGATCTGCGCGGCGCAGGCCACCTGCGCCGCGTTCCACACGTCCGCGAACCGGGCCGGGGTGACCTGGAGGTGCAGCTGTACGGAGGTGCACGCGGCCTCGGGGACAATGGACTTGGAAGTGCAGACGAGGTGCTCCACGCCCTCGATGTCGACCCGGAAGTCCTCGCCGCGCGCGGCCACGATCTGGTCGTTGAGCAGTGTGTAGCGGTCCACCTCAGAGAGGTTGGAGGAGACCAGGTCGTCGCGGTCGAGCGTGGGCAGGATGCCGATCATGACGATGCCGGCGTCCACCTCGCGCGCCTTGCGGTCGGCGTAGGCGAGCGAGGTGCGCAGTTCCTCGGCGAGCCGGTCGAATACCCGGCCGTCCAATCGGTGTGGGGCTATGTTGACTTCCAGGTTGAACATGGCGAGTTCTGTTTGGAAATCACGGCTCGCGATGCGCTCCAGCACCTGGCCGTTCAACATTTTCGGCATACCGTCCGGCCCGGCGAGATTCAATTCGATCTCGACTCCCATGAGGTTCTTGGGACGATCGAATCGCTTCTCCCGCAACAGTCGCTCCAGTCCCGCGAGACACTTCTGGAGCTTTTCGCGGTAGCGCTGGCGATCGGACAGATCGAACCGCCCCGCCACGACCTTCTCCCCCATCGAAGTGTCCCTCCTCGGATGGGCGGGCCGGGGGTCCGGCCGCCGGGTTCCCGGGTGCAGGGGGGATGATGCCCCGTGGAAAGCGATCGATAACGCCCCGCGCGAGCCGGGCACCCGCTACTCTGTCGGAATGTTCCCCGCGGCACATTCACGGGGCATGCGTCAGCCCGCACCTCGGGTTCCCCGAGCACCTCGTGAAAAACGCCGACGACATCCGGCCGACCGTTACCGGTGCGTATTCCGAGGTCAGCGGCGGCGGGGCGGCCGGGAACCGGGAGGAGTCCCGCAAATCGTCGGCGTATTACCGCCTTGCGCGACTTCCCGAGATGAGATAGACGAAACAACGGCCGAACACGCGTCATATAAACTTCGCCCACAAGGCAGAAGGTTGACGCCTCGGTCCTGGTTCCTGCCGTGTCCAGGCCGTCCCGACGACGGGCGGCAGGCCGAGCCGCACCCATGTTCACCGACCCGGGCCTCCACCCTTCCGGCCTTCCCGTGAGCAGACAGCGCCGTCCGCCCCACCCCTCCTCGCGCCGCCGCGCCTGTCGAACGAGAGAGGCGACCCACATGCCGCTTCACGTGCCCCCTGCCCCCGCGCCTGCCCTGCGTTCCGTCCTCACCGCCCTCGGTTCCCCCACCGCGGTGCGTGAGGCCCGCACCCCCTCCCTGCGCGCCGCGCAGGGGCCGACGACACCCGAACTCCCGCTGCCCGTGCACGTGCTGGACCGCATCACCGCACCTGGCCTGTCCGCGACCCGGCTGGCCGGCTGGCGCTTCCTGATCCGCTGTGGCGACCGGGCGGTGGCCGCGGCGGAGACCATGCTCACCCCCGACGGCTGGGCCTTCTCCCACTTCTTCGAGGGCCCGTACGTCCCCTCCACCGAGCGCGCCCTGCAACAGGCCGAGGCGCTGCAACAGCCGTACCAGGCCCGGCTGCTGTCCGTGCCGGGTCTGTACATGCTCACCCTGTGGCTGCACGGCGACACCACCGCCGACGGAGCCGAGGGACACCCGGCCGACACCGATCTGCTCGTCCCGCTGGCGCCGGCGCCACCCGGCATCCCGGCACACCGGCCCTTGCCGGTCAGCGAGTTGCTTCCGGTGCTGACCCATCGCGCGACTCCGCTGCCGCTGCTCGGGCCGCCCGTGCTGGGCTCGCCCGCCTGACCGGCCGACCCCGTACCCCGCTTGCCCGGACGGCGAGCGGGGTACGTACATGCCAGGGGTCTGGCCTGCAGGGACTAGCCCGATCCGGCCACTGGGAACCACCCGAAGTGACAGTGCACTTGGACTGAACCGTCCGCGCGGGTGACGCGTCATGAACCTGTGAGAAGCGGTGCTGCGAAATCCCTGCGGAATGACGCCGAGAAGGCAACACTGGGTTCCGACCGACTTATCACCACGGGGGACGGCCATGACCACCACAGAGCGAGAGATCCCACCCATGTGCCAGCACCAGCCGCCGTGTCCGACAGCCGAGTCCGCCGACCGGGAGTCCGCCCGTCTCGTGGCGCACCACCCGGAGCAGGGATGGAGTCTGCTGTGCAACGGCGTCCTGCTCTTCGAGGACACCGGTGAGCTGCTGCCCGACGGCCGGGTCATCGCCCCGCACCGCCCGCTCGGTGCGGACCAGGTGATGACCGCCGCCTGAGCGGAGCACGACGAGCGACCTGAGGGGCCGGCCGCACACATCCGGTGCGCACCGGCCCCGACGTGTGTCCGGGCCCGGTTACAGGCCGTAGCCGAGCGCTACCGGAGTGCATCCCGCGGGGCCTGGTACGCCGGGTTGTTCCAGGCGAGCGGCCGCACCGGTCGCCGTGGCAAAGACACCGTCCGCCCCACTGGTCGAATCGCCGGTACGGGAGTGGGATGGAAGGAAGCAAGGGCCTTGCAGTGCGGGCACGTCCGCGCGCGAGACGCCCCGGCGTCGCCCGCGAGGAACGGTGGAGTGATGTCCGGTTACGACGGCTCGGCGAGCGCTCGGGTGGTGGTCGGTGTGAGCGGCTCCCTGGGCAGCGTCACGGCCCTGCGGCGGGCCACCGCGCTGGCCCGCCGGCTGGGAGCGGAACTGTGGCCCGTGCTGGCATGGGAGCCACCCGGCGGTGACCCCGCCGCGCGCCGCTCCCCCGCCGCCGGTCTGCTGGTGGAGGACTGGCAGCGGCTGGCCAGACAGCGGCTTGCCTCGGTGCTCGAGGAGATCTTCGGCGGGGACGCCCCCGGTGTGCCGATGCACGCCGTCGTCGTCCGCGGTGCTCCGGGCCCGGCGCTGGTGGCGACCGCCGACCGGGAGGACGACGTCCTGGTGGTGGGCGCGGGCAGGCGCGGTCTGCAGCGCGCCTTCTCCGGCCGCGTCTCGCGGCACTGCCTGGCGCACGCGGTCTGCCCGGTGCTAGCGGTGCCCCCGTCGCCGCTGGAGTCGGAGCTGCTGTCCGTCCACCGGCGCAACACCTGGCATCTGCGCATGGACATCCGCGGGCTGTGAGGCCCCCCGGGGTGTGACAGCGCGATGAGGCGCCACGCAGTCCCGCGACCTCGATGCGCCGGGCGCGCTGGGTTCGCGTCAAGAACGGCCCGTCGGCCGTCAGGGCGCCGTCAAGGTGCGCGGCGGCCGTGCTCCGGCGGGCCCGGGCGTGTCTACCGTCTCGGTCATGAGGCACCGCGACGACACCCACGCCCCGGTCACGGGCTCGTACCCGACCGGCACCGCCGGCACGGCACACGACCGTGACTGGGAAGCGGAGGTGCGCGCGTCGCTGCGGTGCGCGGCCGTGCTGCTCGGGATGCTGCTCCTCATCGACTGGGCGGCCGGCACCCTCATCTGGTGGCGCGGTGCCCTGTGGGCGGGCATCGCCCTGCTGCTGTTCCTGGTTCTGGTCCCGGCGCGGGTCTCGGCCGGTGCGGGTTGGCTCGCCACGCGCCGTCTGCTGCGCACCCGCCGGGTCCGCACCGATCTGCTCGTCGCGGTGCGGACCCTGGACGGCGTCGCGCAGCGGCTGGTCCTGCGCGACGCCCTCGGCAACCGGGTCGAGCTCGACCCCGAGGTTCTGGTCCGCAACCCGGCCCTGCGGCATCTGCTCGACGAGGGCGCCCGGCGATCCGAGGCCGCCGGCACCCTGCTGTGCGGCACGACCGCCCTGAGCCGCCTCGCCCGCCGCCTCGACCATGAGACGGCTCTGGCGGTGTTCCGGGCCTCCGGCATGAAATGAGGTGGTGTTTCAAAGGCCCCGCCGCACGATCGGTGGCTCTCCACGGCTCCCAGGGCAATGACACTCGGTGGCCGTCCCCGGCACCGCACCGCGGGCCGTCGGCCGACCGGCCGTCTCCCGGGAAGACTCTCCGGCCTCCTCTTCTTGCTGCTGCCCTGCCGCTCCCGCGCCATTCTTAACGCAAGATTGACGCCCTCCCCACCGGGATCCGTGGGCCCAGGCGTCACTCTCTGCATACGCTGGTGCCCGCCGTCCGCTTGATGGCCGGAAAAGAGCTGAGCCGCACACAGGAGCCCACCGATGGCCACGACCGAGCACCCCCCTCCCAGTCGCTTGCGCAACTGGATGCTGGAGGGGCTCTCCGACATGGGCAAGCACGGCGGCCACACCGGGCCCCACGCCGAGCCGGAACCCCCGCACAAGGGCCAGCGCTGGTGGCGCGTGATGTGCCTGACCGGTGTCGACTACTTCTCGACCCTCGGCTACCAGCCGGGCATCGCGGCGCTCGCGGCGGGACTGCTCGGACCGATCGCGACCATCGTCCTCGTCATCGTCACCCTGGCCGGAGCGCTTCCGGTGTACCGCAGGGTCGCCGAGGAGAGCCCGCACGGCGAGGGTTCGATCGCCATGCTGGAGCGGCTGCTGTCCTTCTGGCAGGGCAAGCTGTTCGTCCTGACGCTGCTCGGCTTCGCCGCCACCGACTTCCTGATCACGATCACCCTGTCGGCCGCCGACGCCTCCACCCACCTGATCGAGAACCCGCATCTGACCGACGCCCTGCAGGGCAAGCAGATGCTGATCACCCTGATCCTGGTGGCGCTGCTCGGCGCGGTGTTCCTCAAGGGCTTCCTGGAGGCGATCGGCGTGGCGACGGCGCTGGTCGGTGTCTACCTCGCGCTGAACGTCGTCGTCGTGGTCGTCGGCCTCTACCACGTGGTCACCGCGGGACATGTGATCACCGACTGGTCGAGCGCGCTGACCGCCCAGCACGGCAACGTCTTCGTCATGATCGGCCTGGCGCTGATCGTCTTCCCCAAGCTCGCGCTCGGCCTGTCCGGCTTCGAGACCGGCGTCGCCGTCATGCCCCACGTCCAGGGCGATCCCGGGGACACCGAGGAGAAGCCGACCGGCCGGATCCGCGACACGAAGAAGCTGCTCACCACGGCCGCGCTGATCATGAGCGCCTTCCTGATCACCTCCAGCTTCATCACCACGCTGCTCATCCCGGAGAACGAGTTCAAGACCGGCGGTCAGGCCAACGGGCGCGCACTCGCCTACCTCGCGCACGAGTACCTCGGCAACGCCTTCGGCACGGTCTACGACGTCTCGACCATCGCGATCCTCTGGTTCGCCGGCGCCTCCGCCATGGCCGGCCTGCTGAACCTGATGCCGCGCTATCTGCCCCGCTACGGCATGGCGCCGCACTGGGCGCGCGCGGTGCGCCCGATGGTCATCGTCTTCACGCTCATCGCCTTCCTGGTCACCTGGATCTTCGACGCCAACGTCGACGCGCAGGGCGGCGCCTATGCCACCGGTGTGCTGGTGCTCATCAGCTCCGCGGCGATCGCGGTGACCATCGCCGCGCGCAAGGCGGGGCAGCGCAAGTGGACCATCGGCTTCGCCGTGATCTCCGCGGTGTTCCTCTACACGACCGTGGTGAACGTCATCGAGCGCCCGGACGGTGTGAAGATCGGTGCCTGCTTCATCGTCGGCATCATCCTGGTCTCGCTGCTGTCCCGGCTCGCCCGTGCCTTCGAACTGCGCGTGACCAGCCTGACGCTGGACCCGATGGCGGAACGCTTCATCCGGGACATGGCCAGCCGGAAGATACGGTTCATCGCCAACGAGCCCGGCCACCGCGACAAGGCCGAGTACCGCGACAAGGTCGAGCAGATCCGCGCCGACAACGACATGCCGGAGCAGGAGGACTTCGTCTTCGTCGAGGTCACGGTCACCGACCCCTCCGAGTTCGAGGCGGGTCTGACCGTGCGCGGCGAGGTCCTGCACAACCGCTACCGCGTCCTGACCCTGGAGTCCTCCTCCATCCCCAACGCCCTCGCCGCGCTCCTCCTGCACGCCCGCGACGTGACCGGCTGCACCCCGCACATCTACTTCGAGTGGACCGAGGGCAACCCCTTCGCCAACTTCCTGCGCTTCTTCCTCTTCGGCCAGGGCGAAGTCGCCCCGGTCACCCGCGAGGTCCTGCGCGAGGCGGAACCCAACCGGCAACGCCGCCCGCGGGTGCACACCGGCTGAGGCCGGACCGGCTTCGGCAGGAGACCGGTCCGATGCAGTCGCACGCGCGGTCTACCTGCCGAACCAGCGCCTGGGCGGCCGTACCTCCAGTCGCCCCAGGCTGAGCCGGCCGTGTATCTCCACGCGGAGCACGACCGGCGTCCCCGGATCGCCGGCGGGCCGCACCTTGGTCTTGCCGTAGCCGATCACCAGCGCGTCGGTGTCCACGACGACGCCGGGCCGGGTGATCAGCCGCAGGGTGCCGCCGCGCATGTCGAGGTCGATGCGCAGGGTGTCGTGTGTGATCACCGCGCCGGTGAAGTCCAGGGTCACGTCTCCCCAGGCGGACGCGATCTCCATCCGGCGCGGCACCGGCCAGCCGTCCGCGCGTACGGCCGATGCGCCCTGCTGCTCGATCCGCACCACGTCCTTGGCCGGTGCGGCGCCGCCCGCGTCCGGCAGATCGGCGGTGAGCGCCGCCAGCTCGCCGAGCGTGCGGGCGGACAGGGCGGCCGTCACGCGCTCGTCCAGCTCCTCGGCCGTGATCCGGCCGTCGCCCGCCGCGCCCGTCAGGACGTCCACCACCCGGTCCCGGTCCGCGTGCGAGGCACGCAGCCCGGACGGCATCTGCGTGTGCAGCAGCTCGGCCGCCATACCCTCACCCCGATTCAGCACGTCCCCGCAGGGCCCGACGTCACGAACTAACGCTATATCGCGTTATACCCAACGGCCAACCCCATGTCCACGGTTCCCCCGGCATGGCCCTATCGTGACCGGCATGCAGTCCTACACGATCGGCCAGGCGGCACGGCTGCTCGGCGTGAGCCCGGACACCGCCCGCCGCTGGGCCGACGCGGGCCGGGTGGCGACCCATCGCGACGAGTCCGGACGGCGCCTCATCGACGGCAGGGATCTCGCCGCCTTCTCGGTCGAACTGGCCAAGGCGGGCGGCGGGGAGGAGGACGCCTCCCACACATCCGTCCGCAACGCCTTCCCCGGCATCGTCACGGCGATCAAGCTCGGTGACGTCGCCGCCCAGGTGGAGATCCAGGCGGGCCCGCACCGGCTGGTGTCGCTGCTGACCCGGGAGGCCGTCGAGGAACTGGGCCTGGAGGTCGGCATGGAGGCCACCGCGCGCGTGAAGTCCACCAACGTGCACATCGACCGCGTCTGACCCGTCACACACCTGCCGTCACCGGCACAGCAGCGCGGCCCACAGGTCGAGCCGGTCCCGCAGCCGGGACAGATCGCGCCCGGTGAGCCGCTCGATGCGCTCCACCCGGTAGTGCACGGTGTTGACGTGCGGATGCAGCGCCTGCGCCGCGCGCGCCCAGGAGCCGTCGCAGGCCAGGAAGGTCTCCAGCGTGCTCAGCAGGACGGCGGTGGCGGGCCGGTCGGCTTCCGGCAACGGGCTGAGGACCGTACGGCTGAAGGCGGCCCCCACGTCGGCCAGCACCCCCGTGAGCAGGGCGTCGAGGGTGGTGAGGGAGCCGGCGTCGGTGAGGCGGGAGGCGTCGGTCGCGGTGGTGCGGGCCGAGGAGAGGGCGTAACGGGCCCGCGCCAGCGCGCCGCCCAGCCCCTCGGGCGCCGCCGCGGGCATGCCGACGCCGCCGTGCAGCACGACGCCGGGCACGCAGCCGGCGACCAGCGGCCACACCTCGCCGCTACCGGCTCCCGCAGTACGCCGACGTGCCGCGCACCGAGGTGCACTTGATGGAGACCGCCGACGCGATCGGCCCGCTGGGCACCAGGTCGATCAGCGAGAGCCCGTTCAACCCGGTCGCCCCGGCCCTGGCCAACGCGCTGCGGGACGCCACGGGCGCGCGGTTCACGGAGCTGCCGCTGCTGCGTGACCGGGTGCGGCTATCGCTGGACCGGCACAGCGATAGCCGCCGTCCACCCGGATCGCCGTGATCCCGCTGATGTGCCGGGCCCCGCACCGGTCCTGCGGGAGCACCAGCTGCGGCCCGGCCGCGTCCAGCGGGGTGTCGTCGATGCGCACGCCCAGCAGGACGGACGCGTCGGCGAAGTCCGGGTCGATCTCGGCCCAGGACAGCACGGCGTGGTGGCCGTCGGTGCCGGTCACCGCGATGAGAAAGCGCAGGCGGTCCTTGCGACGCACCGGGTCGAAGCCGGGCCCCGTGTCGGCGAGGACGTCGTACAGCCGGGGGCCGGCGAACCGGTGGTGCTGGATGCCGCTGGGCGCACTCGAAGCTGACGTCCACCCGGTGCTGCGGCCAGCGGAGCAGGTCCGGAACGGTCAGCCGGGCGGGCCGGGCCAGATCGCCGGTCAGGGCCAGTTGCGCGAGCGTCACCTGCGACCACCTCCCCGCAGCACCGTACCCGCCGCGGCGCATCGTGCAAACGCACATGCAAGCTGCAAGTCACAAGTTCGCAGCTCATGCGATGAGACAGGAGACTTACGGCTGGCAGATGCGGCAGTATCATCGCCGCACGGCCGGTGCTCCCGGCCGTGACAGGGCGCGACAGTTGTTCCACAGAACCTGAGGAGTAGATCCGTGATGACCCGTTCCCTGCGCCGGACCCGGCGGTCGCTGCAGCTGGCCGGCGCGGGAGCCGCCGCCCTGATGGCCCTCAGCGCCTGCTCCTCGTCCTCGGACGCGAAGGACACGACGTCGGACACCTCGAACTCCGCCTCCCCGAAGCTGTCCGGCAACGTCACCGTGTTCGCCGCCGCCTCCCTGAAGGAGAGCTTCACGACCCTGGGCAAGGAGTTCGAGAAGCAGCACCCGGGCACCAAGGTCAGCTTCAACTTCGGCGGCAGCGACACCCTCGCCGCGAGCATCACCGGCGGCGCCCCGGCGGACGTCTTCGCCGCCGCCAGCCCCAAGACCATGGCGATCGTGACGGACAAGAAGGACGCGGTCGGCACCCCGGCCACCTTCGTGCGCAACCAACTGGAGATCGCCACCCTGCCGGGCAACCCGGACAAGGTGTCCTCCCTGAAGGACCTCACCAAGTCCGGTCTGAAGGTCGTGCTGTGCGACAAGACCGTGCCGTGCGGCGCCGCCGCGCAGAAGGCCCTGGACGCCGCCAAGTTCAAGCTGACCCCGGTCTCCTACGAGCAGGACGTCAAGGCCGCCCTGAACAAGGTGGAGCTGAAGGAGGCCGACGCCGCGGTCGTCTACAAGACGGATGTGAAGTCCGCGGCCGGCAAGGTGGAGGGCGTGGAGTTCCCCGAGTCCGCCAAGGCGATCAACGACTACCCGATCGTCCTGCTGAAGAACGCGCCGAACGCCCAGGCCGCCAAGGCGTTCATCGCCCTGGTGCAGTCCGCCGAGGGCCAGAAGGCGCTCGGCGAGGCGGGGTTCCTCAAGCCGTGACCTCGCTGCACAAGCCCGGCGCCGCGACCGGTCCCCGCACGGACCGGCCGCGGCACCGCCGCGTCGGCGCGGGGGGCCGGCGCGGGGTGCCGTTGCCGCTGCTGCTGCCGGGCCTGCTGGCGCTGGCGTTCCTGCTGCTGCCGCTGGTCGCGCTGATCATCCGCGCGCCCTGGCGCAGCCTGCCGGACCAGCTGACCAGTACGGAGGTGTGGCAGGCGCTCCAGCTGTCGCTGGTCAGCGCCACAGCGGCAACGGCCGTCAGCCTCGTCCTGGGAGTGCCGCTGGCCTGGCTGCTGGCTCGCACGGAGTTCCCCGGCCGGGGCCTCGTACGGGCCCTGGTGACGCTGCCCCTCGTGCTGCCGCCGGTGGTCGGCGGTGTGGCACTGCTGCTGGCCCTCGGCCGCAACGGGGTGATCGGCAAGGTGCTGGACTCCTGGTTCGGGATCACGCTGCCGTTCACCACCACCGGGGTCGTGATCGCGGAGGCGTTCGTCGCGATGCCCTTCCTGGTCATCAGCGTCGAGGGCACCCTGCGCGCGGCCGACCCGCGCTTCGAGGAGGCGGCGACCACGCTCGGTGCGTCCCGCTTCACGGCGTTCCGCCGGGTCACCCTGCCGCTGATCGCGCCCGGCATCGCGGCGGGCGCGGTCCTCGCCTGGGCGCGTGCGCTCGGCGAGTTCGGCGCGACGATCACCTTCGCGGGCAACTTTCCCGGCCGCACCCAGACCATGCCCCTCGCGGTCTACCTGGCCCTGCAGAACGACCCCGACGCCGCGATCTCCCTGAGCCTGGTCCTCTTGGCGGTGTCGATCGCGGTGCTGGCGGGGTTGCGGGACCGCTGGATGACGGGGGCGTGAGCACATGGCAGCCGACCCCGGGCATGTGCGAGCGTACAGACCCATGACCGACATCGATGCCCCCGAAGTCGGCCTCAGGAGGGCGGTCGACGAGGGACTCGACGCCCACCTCGTCGTCGACCGCGGCTCCTTCCGGCTCGAGGTGGCCCTGACCGCCGAACCCGGAGACGTCGTCGCCCTGCTCGGTCCCAACGGCGCCGGCAAGACCACCGCCCTGCGTGCCCTGGCCGGACTCGTCCCTCTCACCGACGGTCATCTGCGCCTGGACGGAGCCGCGCTGGAGCACACTCCCCCGGAGTCCCGCCCGGTCGGCGTCGTCTTCCAGGACTATCTGCTCTTCCCGCACCTGTCCGCCCTGGACAACGTCGCCTTCGGCCCCCGCTGCCAGGGCGCGGGCAAAACCGAGGCCCGCGCACAGGCCGCGGCCTGGCTGGACCGCATGGGCCTCACCGACCACGCCGGCGCCAAGCCGCGCCGCCTGTCCGGCGGGCAGGCCCAGCGCGTGGCCCTCGCCCGCGCCCTGGCCACCCACCCGAGGCTGCTGCTCCTGGACGAGCCCCTGGCCGCCCTGGACGCCCGCACCCGCCTGGAGGTCCGCGCCCAACTGCGCCGCCACCTCGCCGACTTCGAGGCGGTCGCCGTCCTGGTGACGCACGACCCACTGGACGCCATGGTGCTCGCCGACCGGCTGGTCGTGATCGAGCACGGCCGGGTCGTCCAGGAGGGCACCCCGGCCGACATCGCCCGCCACCCACGCACCGACTACATCGCCCAGCTCGTCGGACTCAACCTCTACCGCGGCCAGGCGGACGGGCACACGGTACGACTCGACGCGGGCCCGGGGATCACGACCACCGAGGTCCTGTCCGGTCCGGCCTTCGTGGCGTTCCCGCCGTCCGCCGTCACCCTGTTCCGCGACCGCCCCACCGGCGCCAGCGCCCGCAACCTCTGGCGCTGCGAGGTGGCCGGCCTGGAGACGCACGGCGACCAGATCCGCGCCGACCTCACCGGCGAACTCCCCCTGGCCGCCGACCTCACCACGGTCGCCGCCGCCGAGCTCGACCTGCATCCCGGCGCCGCTGTCTGGGCGACGGTCAAAGCGACGCAGACACACGCATACCCGGCCTGACCGGATGGGCGCTCTACCGTGGGTGCCCATGACCCTGAGCATCCGCAACCAGCTCCCCGGCACCGTCACCGAGGTCCATCCGGGCGAGGCCATGGCCACCGTCAGACTCCGGCTGGACGGCGGCCAGGAACTCATGGCGGCCATCACCAAGGAGTCCGCCGAGGAGCTCTCCCTCGCCCCCGGCACGCCCGTCCGCGCGCTGGTGAAGTCGACCGAGGTCTCCCTGGCCACCCAGCGGGTCCAGGGCCTGTCGATCCGCAACCAGCTGCCCGGCGCGGTCACCGGTCTCACGACCGGCACCGTCATGGCCACCGTCAAGGTCACCGTCGACGGCGGCGAACTGACCGCGGCGATCACCAAGGACGCGGTCGCCGACCTCGGCCTCTTCGTGGGCTCCGACGTGATCGCCCTGATCAAGGCGACCGAGGTGTCCCTGGCGACGGCATGACACGGCGAGGGCCCCGCCCGGAAACCGGACGGGGCCCTGTGGCACGGCTCGCTCAGTCCTCGTACGCGTCCAGCGGCGGGCAGGAGCACACCAGGTTGCGGTCGCCGAAGGCCTGGTCGATACGGCGCACCGGCGGCCAGTACTTGTCGGCGGCCGAGACACCGGCCGGGAAGACGGCCTCCTCGCGGCTGTAGGCGTGCTTCCACTCACCACTGAGCGCGGCGGCGGTGTGCGGGGCGCCCCGCAGCGGGTTGTCCTCCGCCGGCCACTCGCCCGCGCCGACCTTCTCGATCTCCGCGCGGATGGCGATCATCGCGTCGCAGAACCGGTCCAGCTCGGTGATGTCCTCCGACTCGGTCGGCTCGATCATCAGCGTGCCGGCCACCGGGAAGGACATGGTCGGCGCGTGGAAGCCGTAGTCGATCAGGCGCTTGGCCACGTCGTCCACGCTCACACCGGTCGCCTTGGTCAGCGGGCGCAGGTCGATGATGCACTCGTGCGCGACCAGGTTGGCGGGGCCGGTGTAGAGCACCGGGTAGTGCGGCTCCAGGCGCTTGGCGATGTAGTTCGCGGAGAGCACGGCCACCTGCGTCGCCCGCTTCAGGCCCTCGCCGCCCATCAGCCGGACGTACGCCCAGGAGATGGGCAGGATGCCCGCGGAGCCCCACGGAGCGGCCGAGATCGGGCCGACGCCCGTCTCCGGGCCCGCGGCCGGCTGCATCGGGTGGTTCGGCAGGTACGGCGCCAGGTGCGAGCGGACGCCGACCGGGCCGACGCCGGGGCC
The DNA here is from genome assembly GCF_044456925.1 of Streptomyces sp. NPDC050743. Lineage (NCBI taxonomy): Bacteria > Bacillati > Actinomycetota > Actinomycetes > Kitasatosporales > Streptomycetaceae > Streptomyces > Streptomyces sp. NPDC050743. The sequence continues at coordinate 13,320 of NZ_JBITGJ010000043.1, read as the reverse complement.
GCCGCCGCCGTGCGGGATGCAGAAGGTCTTGTGCAGGTTCAGGTGCGAGACGTCACCGCCGAAGTGGCCCGGCTTGGCGAGGCCGACCAGGGCGTTGAGGTTGGCGCCGTCGACGTACACCTGGCCGCCGGCCTCGTGGACCTGGGCGCAGATGTCGGCGACGTGCTCCTCGAACACACCGTGCGTGGACGGGTAGGTGATCATCAGCACCGCCAGCTCGTCACGGTACTGCTCGATCTTGGCGCGCAGGTCCGCGACGTCGATCTCGCCGTCCTCGGCGGTCTTGACGACGACGACCTTCATGCCGGCCATCACGGCGCTCGCGGCGTTGGTGCCGTGCGCCGAGGACGGGATCAGGCAGACGGTGCGCTGCTCGTCCCCATTGGCGCGGTGGTAGCCGCGCACGGCGAGCAGACCGGCCAGCTCGCCCTGCGAACCGGCGTTCGGCTGCAGGGAGACCTTGTCGTAGCCGGTGACCTCGGCGAGACGTTCCTCCAGCTCGCGGATGAGCGTGAGGTAGCCCTCGGCCTGCTCGGCCGGGGCGAAGGGGTGCAGCTGGCCGAACTCGGGCCAGGTGACCGGCTCCATCTCGGTGGTGGCGTTGAGCTTCATGGTGCACGAGCCCAGCGGGATCATGCCGCGGTCCAGCGCGTAGTCGCGGTCGGCCAGCCTGCGCAGGTAGCGCAGCATCGCCGTCTCGGACCGGTGCTGGTGGAAGACCGGGTGGGTGAGGTAGGGGTCGGTGCGCAGCAGCGCCTCGGGCAGGGTGTCCTCGGCCGTCGCGTCCACGGCCTCTATGTCGCCCTCGACGCCGAAGGCGGACCACACGGCGGCGACCTGGGCCCGCTTGGTGGTCTCGTCGCAGGCGATCGAGACCTGGTCGGCGTCGACCAGGTGCAGGTTGACGCCGTGCTCCCGGGCGGCGGCGACGACCTCGGCGGCCTTGCCGGGCACCCGCGCGGTCAGGGTGTCGAAGAACGCGCCGTGCACGATCTCGACACCGCCGGCCTTCAGGCCCGCGGCGAGGATCGTGGCGTACCGGTGGGTGCGCCGGGCGATGGTCTGCAGGCCCTCGGGGCCGTGGTAGACGGCGTACATGCCGGCCATCACGGCGAGCAGCACCTGCGCGGTGCAGATGTTGCTGGTCGCCTTCTCCCGGCGGATGTGCTGCTCGCGGGTCTGCAGCGCGAGCCGGTAGGCCTTGTTGCCGTCGGCGTCGACGGAGACGCCCACGAGACGGCCGGGCAGGCTGCGCGCGAACTTCTCGTGCACCGCCATGTAGCCGGCGTGCGGGCCGCCGAAGCCCATCGGCACACCGAAGCGCTGGGTGGTGCCGACGGCGATGTCCGCGCCCAGCTCGCCCGGCGAGGTCAGCAGGGTCAGCGCGAGCAGGTCGGCGGCGACGGTGACGAGCGCGCCGAGCTCGTGCGCCTGGTCGATGACCGGCTTGATGTCACGTACGGCACCGGAGGCGCCGGGGTACTGGATCAGCACGCCGTTGATCTCACGCGCGGCGATGTCGGCCGGGATGCCCTCGCTGAGGTCGGCGACGACCACCTCGACACCGGTCGGCTCGGCGCGGGTCTGGATGACGGCGATGGTCTGCGGCAGCGCGTCCGCGTCGATGAGGAACAGGCCCTTCTTGTTCCTGCCCATGCGCCGGGACAGCGCCATCGCCTCGGCGGCCGCGGTGCCCTCGTCCAGCAGGGAGGCGCCGGAGGTGGGCAGCCCGGTGAGGTCGGCGACCATCGTCTGGAAGTTCAGCAGCGCTTCGAGTCGACCCTGGGAGATCTCCGGCTGGTACGGGGTGTAGGCCGTGTACCAGGCCGGGTTCTCCATGACGTTGCGCAGGATCACCGGCGGGGTGAAGGTGCCGTAGTAGCCGAGGCCGATCATGGAGTCGAGGACCTGGTTGCGGTCGGCGAGCGAGCGCAGCTCGGCGAGCACCTCGGCCTCGGTGCGGGCGCCCGGCAGGTCGAGGGCGTCGGCGTTCTTGATCACATCCGGGACCGCCGCGGCGGTCAGCTCGTCCAGCGAGCCGTAGCCGACGTGCGCGAGCATCTTGGCCCGCGCCTCCTGGTCGGGCCCGATGTGGCGCTGCTCGAACGGGATGCCCGCTTCGAGCTCCGAGAGCGGAATACGATGGGCGGTCATTGCGGAGGCCTCCTGGTCTGACGCGACCTTCGAGGGCACCACGGCGCGGGTGCCCGGACGGCCTCCCCCTCTGTCATCTCAACCTGAGAGCTTCACCGGGGCCTTGAAGATCCCGGTTTTCACCGTCGGTGAGAGCGGGAGCCGTCGACACCCGCCCTGCTTTCCAGAGTGACCTCGTCCGTGCGGTACGTGAGCCTGAGAGATTCCGGGGAGGATTTGCTCCTTCGGCGCCTCCGAGGTGGTCGGAGGACTCTCCCGCACGGGGTCAGCAGCCGCTGTCAGCCTACCAGCGGGGCCGGCGACCGGGCCCTCGAGTGGCCGCCTCCCTGAATCTGCTCTTTCGTAGTGCTTACGGATGAGTTGCGACCACGTGGAGGGAGAGGGACCGTGCAGACCGAGATCGATCCGCGCAACCTGATCGGCCGCAAGGCGTTCGACCGCCACGGCACCAAGATCGGCACCATCGACGAGGTGTACCTCGACGACGCGACCGGCGTGCCCGAGTGGGCGGCGATACGCACCGGTCTGTTCTCCCGCGACGCCTTCGTCCCCCTGGAACCGAGCGAGCTGATCGAGGGCTCCCTCCACGTCCCCTTCGACCGCGCCCTGATCAAGGACGCCCCCGACTTCGGCGTGGGCCGCCATCTCTCCCCCGAGCAGGAGCTGCAGCTGTACCACCACTACGGCCTGGACGTGGCATCGCCTTCCTCGGCCCCGGACCACGACTTCGGCAAGCTGGCGGGTTCAGAGGAGACGTGACCTCTCTCCGGGTCCGGGGCGGGTGGGTGGGTGGGAAGGATCCGAGACCAACGGCAACGGATCGGCAGACTCCAGCGCGGGATCGTCGACAGAAAACGTCCGCACCCGCCCCGGGGCGGACTGCGGCGTCTCGAACCGCACGGTGACCCGCCCCAGCCCACTCCCCTGCACCCACCCGTGCCCGTACTCCGCATGCCGTACGTCCTGGCCTGCCCGCCAGTGCCGTTCAACCGGCTCCGGCCGCTCCAGAACGGACTCCGTCTCACCCCTCTCCGGCTCCTCCGCCGCAGGTGACGGCATGGCCTGCGCGAACAGGTCCTCCTGGGTGTAGTCGGCGAGCCCGGAGACGCCCACGCCCAGCAGCCGTACCCCACCTGTGGTGTCCACGGAGTCCAGCAGCCGCGCGGCCGCCTCCCGCACGACCGCGGGATCGTCCGTGGGCCCTCTGAGCGTCTCGGAGCGGGTCAGGGTCGAGAAGTCGTACCGGCGCACCTTCAGCACGATCGTCCGCCCCGACAGCCCGGCCCCGCGCAGCCGCCCCACACACCGGTCGGCGAGCCGCTGCACCTCCAGCCCGATCCGGAGCCGGTCATGGATGTCCACGTCGTAGGTGTCCTCGACCGACACCGACTTCGCCTCACGCTCGGCCACCACGGGCCGCTCGTCATGGGCCAGGGCCATGGCGTACAGCGCGTGCCCGTGTGCCTTGCCCAGCAGCCGGACCAGCTCGTCCTCGCCCGCCTCGGCCAGCTCCTCGACCGTCGTGATCCCGGCGCGGCGCAGATGGTCCCCGGTGGCCGGCCCGACCCCCGGCAGGGTCCGCACCGGCATGGGCCCCAGCAGGGCCCGCTCGGTGCCCGGCCGGATGAGCACCAGGCCGTCCGGCTTGGCCTCCTCCGAGGCGATCTTGGCGAGCATCTTGGAGGCGGCGAGCCCCACCGATCCGGTCAGCCCGGTGACCGCCCGTATGTCCGCGCGCAGCCTGATCCCGGCCAGCCGCGCCGACTCCTCGTCCCAGGCCGTCCCCCCGGCCTCCAGATCCACGAACGCCTCGTCCAGGCTGAGCGGCTCCACCAGCGGCGACAGCTCCCGCAGCAGCGCCATCACCTGCTCGCTGATCGCCCGATACACAGTGAAGCGCGGCACCAGATACGCGGCGTTGGGTGCCAGCCGGCGTGCCTGGGCCATGGGCATCGCCGAGTGGACCCCGAAGACACGTGCCTCGTACGACGCGGTGGCCACGACCCCGCGCGGCCCGAGCCCGCCCACGACGACCGCCTTCCCGCGCAGGCTCGGCTTGGATGCCTGCTCCACCGAGGCGTAGAAGGCATCCATGTCGAGATGCAGGATCGTGGGCGCGTTTCTCACATCTCCGATGCTGCACCACGGCACTGACAATGCCGGGGGTTCGGAGCGCGCCGGGGCCGGACCGCCCTCAGACCGCCCGGTTGCGCCGCCGTGCCAGCTCGTCCGCGGGGTTGTGCCCGACCAGCGTCTCGCCGGTGTCGACGCGCTCGCCGTGCAGCTGGGAGAGCGCGCTTTCGACGTCCCGCCACACCACGCCGACGGCGATCCCGAAGATGCCCTGGCCGCCCTGCAGCAGGGCGTGGACCTCGTCCGGCGAGGTGCACTCGTACACCGTGGCGCCATCGCTCATCAGGGTCATCCGCTCCAGGTCACGGAAACCGCGTTCCCTGAGGTGCTGCACGGCCGTGCGGATGTTCTGCAGCGAGACCCCGGTGTCCAGGAACCGCTTGACGATCTTCAGGACGACGACGTCACGGAAGCTGTACAGCCGTTGCGTCCCCGACCCGTACGCGGGCCGCACGCTCGGCTCCACCAGGCCGGTGCGCGCCCAGTAGTCCAGCTGCCGGTAAGTGATGCCCGCGGCCGCGCAGGCCGTCGGCCCGCGGTAGCCGATGTGTTCCGCCGCCATGGACGCCGCCCCTCCGCCGTTCGGCACCACCGTCGGCCGCTGCGGAGCGTGACCGACCGCGCTGCTCGGTTGGGGATACCCGCTGTTCGAACGCAGCTGAGAGCTAGGGGGAGGGTACGGACCGCTCTCCCCGAACCCGCGTCCGGGGGCACCCCCAGCCGTACCGTCGCCGCTGGTGCTCACGCCGACCTCCGTCCTTGACCTGCCTTCACGACGGTAGGCAGTCACCAGGGGTGCGTCAACGATCGCCACACTCGGCACGCCGAGTGATAATCACCCTGGGAGTGGTTTCCCGTGTCCCACCGCGGGGAAAGGCTAGCCGAATGCGTTCGGGGGAGGCCGCAGGACGCTCTCAATGGCCGGTGGCAATTGCCCGCGCACAGGGGCGCCGACGCACACCGGCCGGCCGTTCGACTCACTGGCTGCTGGTGCCGAAGTCCTCGGGCGAGATCTGGTCGAGGAACTCGCGGAACTTCTCCACCTCGTCCTCCTGCTCGTCCGGAATGGCGATGCCGGCGTCGTCCAGCACCGCGTCACTGCCGTAGATCGGCGTTCCGGTGCGCAGGGCCAGCGCTATGGCATCGGAGGGGCGGGCGCTGACCTCGACGCCGCTGGCGAAGACCAGCTCCGCGTAGAAAACACCTTCACGCAGATCGGTGATGCGTACTTCGGTCAGCTCCTGGCCGACGGCCTCCAGCACGTCCTTGAACAGGTCGTGGGTCAGCGGCCTGGCGGGGGCCATGCCCTGCTGGGCGAACGCGATCGCCGTCGCCTCCCCCGGCCCGATCCAGATGGGGAGGTAACGGTCGCCTCCCACTTCGCGCAGGAGCACGATCGGTTGGTTGGAGGGCATTTCGACCCGGACACCTACGACATCGAGCTCGTTCACACAGCAACCCTAGGCCGTGCTCGGGACGTTTGGGTAGTCGGGCCGGGAACAGGTGGCCGATCCGGCCGCTCACGACCCCCGCTGTTCAGGGCAGCCGCACCCCGAGAGCGGTCTGCACCAGTGCCGTGTGCAGCTTCACCGTGAGCGCCGCCAGCTCCTTCGCACGGGCCTCGGCATGGGCCCTGGTCTGCGGGTTGCGGTGGCGCCTGAGCGGGGCCACCACCTGGTCGACCAGTCCGGCCTCGCGGTCGGCGGCCGCCTTCATCACCCGAAGGTGGCGTGGCTCGATCCCGAACCGGCCCAGTTCGGCGACGAGCGAGGCCACGGTGACGGCCTCGGCGTCGTACGCCCCGTCCTCCAGGGGAGCGATGAGCCCGTACGACTCCCACTCCTCGAGGTCGCCCTCGTCGATCTCCGCGGCCGCCAGGAGCTCGGCCCTGCCGATCCGGGCCACCGTGCGCGCCGCGGACGGCTCCGAAACGTCCTCAGCGGTGCGCTGACGGCCCACCACGGGCAGCTGGACGGCCTCGCCCCGCTCCATGGCGTCCAGGTGCTCGCGGATCACCTTGAGCGGAAGATAGTGGTCCCGCTGCATCCGCAGCACATGCGCCAGACGCTCCACATCCCCGGCGCTGAACTTGCGATATCCCGAAGGGGTCCGCTGCGGCTCGATGAGCCCCTCCGACTCCAGGAAACGGATCTTGGAGACGGTGACTTCGGGGAACTCCTCGCGCAGCACGTTCAGCACCGTGCCGATGCTCATCAGCCTGCTGTCCCTGGCGGCGGTACCGCTTCCGGCACCGCCGCTCGGTGTTTGAAGCATGGACCTTCCCTGGGGGTCCCCCCGGACACCGGTCCGGGGGCGGGTCAGATGCCCTGCCGGCTCGCGTAGAACACCAGCCGGTACTTGCCGATCTGCACCTCGTCACCGTTCGACAGCGGGACCTGATCGATTCGCTCGCGGTTGACGTACGTGCCGTTCAGGCTGCCCACGTCGGCCACGGTGAACGAGCCGTCCGGGGAGCGCCGAAACTCCACGTGCCGCCGCGAGACCGTGACGTCGTCCAGGAAGATGTCGCTCTGCGGATGACGGCCGGCCGTGGTCAGGTCGCTGTCCAGCAGGAAGCGGCTGCCCGAGTTCGGTCCCCGGCGCACCACCAGCAGCGCCGAGCCCATCGGCAGCGCGTCCACCGCGGCCTGCGCCTCGGGCGACAGCATCGGCATCTGCGTCTGACCGGTGACCTCGGCGTCGTAGGCCTCGATCCCGGAGATCGAGATCGTGGACGTCGTCTCGGAGGCACGCTCCGGCGCCACTCCGGGGCGCAGCGGCGCGCCACAGTTGGAACAGAAGCGGGCGTTCTCCGCGTTGCGGTTACCGCACCTCGTACACACCAGGACCGACATCGACGGATCCTCCTGCGGCTGCCCCGCCGGGGCGTTGGACGCGTACGGACCGAGGGCGAACCCTCCACCCGCACCTGAGGTTGACGGTTGCCCGAAACCTATGCCGCCGGACTGGGCAGGGTCAACCGACGCCCCGCCCTGACCTCCGGAAATGTCACCGCCCGGACCAGCGACCTGGTCCCGGAACAGCGGGCGCTGACCTTCCGCGTCAGGCTGTGCGCGGTGACGAGCGGTCGCGTTGTCGCTGCCCTCTCGCGCGCTCTTGCGGAACAACTTCGCAAACAACTTCACGGGCGATTCCCCTTGACCGAAACAGACCCGCCCGTGGGGCAGGACGAACCCTGATTGCCTACACCGGCCGAGCCGGACATTCTCACAACGTCCGTATCCACCAGACAGTTTCCACCACGCACCACCCCTTCGGTGCGCCGACCCCCCGCAACCTCATGCCCCTGCCCGACGTCCCCCATGCACCACCGGTTCACTGGGAGGACGACCGAGCGTAGTCAGGCCGCTTCGCCTGTCGCAAGGCGTCCACGACGATCTTGCCCGACTGCTGGACCGTCACCGTGGCCTGCTCCTTCTCCAGCGTCTGCACCACGCCTCCCGGGATGTTCAACGCCGGCTCAAGGTCCTGCGGCTTGCCGATGACCTTGAAACGATAGGGGGAATTGATCTTGTTCCCGTCGACACCGACACCCTTGCCGGAGTCCGTGAAATAGGTGCCCGCGACCACCCGGACCCCATTGACCTGGATCGCCTCCGCACCGGCCGCGCGCAGCTCCTGGATCGCGTCGAGCAGCATGTCCGCCTTGACCGTCCCCTTCGTGTCCTCGATCGTCATCGTGATGCCGGGACCCTGCGCCGCCACCGTGCCCGCCAGAATGCCGAGTTGCTTCTCCTTCTCGGCCGTCTGCTTGCGAGCCTCCGCCGCCTGGTCGGAGCTGCTCTGCAGTTCCTGGCGCTGCTTTTCGAGTCCCTGCTTCTCGTCCTCAAGACGCTGTGTACGCGAATCCAGTTCATCGAGAATGCGAACAAGATCTTCCTGGCGCGCGCCGCGCAGCGCGCTGTCGCTGTCGCTGTTCGACGCCACCTGCACGGCCAGGCCGAAGCCGAGCCCGAACAGCAGCAGCGCGACGATGAGTTGGGCCCGGCTCACCCGCGGCGGCCACAGACCCTTCACCAGCCGCTGCCGACCGGTCAGCGGCTCTTCCCCCTTCTGCCCCGGCGCCGGCTCCGGTGCCCGCGCGGGCACCTCCTCGGGCAGCTCCTTGCGCAGCCTGTGCTCCGGCTGGCCCGGCTGGTCCGGCTTGTCCGGCTGCCCGTTCCGCTCGTTCGGCTCGTTCGGCTCGCTCATCGGTATCACGCCCGGAACACATGCCGCCGGATCGCCGCGGCGTTGGAGAAGATCCGGATACCGAGGACGACCACGACACCCGTGGACAGCTGCGCACCGACGCCCAACTTGTCGCCCAGGAAAACGATCAGCGCGGCGACGACCACGTTCGACAGGAACGACACCACGAAGACCTTGTCGTCGAAGATCCCGTCGAGCATGGCCCGCAGACCGCCGAAGACGGCGTCCAGCGCCGCGACGACGGCGATCGGCAGATAAGGCTCGACGACCGCCGGAACCTCGGGCCGGACCAACAGGCCGGCCACGACTCCCACGACGAGGCCCAGTACGGCGATCACGATGTGCCCTTCTCAGTCTTCTCGGTGCTCGGCTGTGCTGTGCGTACGATCACACTCGGTGCGGCGGGCAACCGTACGTCGCCCTCCGCGGAGATGGTGGCGCGGATGCCGAAGTTCTGCTCCAAGGCGTGCAGATACAGGCCGTCCGCACTGCTCTGGAACTCGGTGCTCAACCGCTCCCCGTCCCCCACCGCCAGCACCGTGTACGGCGGCACGAGCGGCTTGTTGTCGACCAGTATGGCGTCCCCCGCGGCCCTGATCGCGGACAGGGCGGTCAGCCGCTGGCCGTTGATGGAGACGGCCTCGGCTCCGGACTCCCACAGCCCGTTGACCACGCGCTGCATGTCCCGGTCGCGGACCCGGCCGGTGTCGGAGAACCCGGAGGTCTCCCGCGGGTTGGTGCCGTCACCGCCGGTGCTGGCCTCCTTGGCGTCGTTCACGACGAGCTTGACGCCCGGCCCGTGGACCGCCGTGGCGCCCGACAGCACGCCCACCAGGTCCGCCTGTGCACTGCCGCCGCTCGACCTCAGAGCCGCCCGCTGGCGCGCGCTGACGTCGTCCCGGAGCCTGTCGACCGTGCCCTCCAGCTTGTCCGCGTTCGCGGTCTCGCTGTCGATGCGGTCGATCAGCTCCTGCCGCTCCTTGGCCACCACGGGCGCCGCAGCCCGTGTCTGCGCCGCCCCGACGGTCACGACGAGCGCAGCGAGGACGAGGCCGGCCGCGAGGCCGAGCTTCGCCCGGAGGGTCTTGGGCAGACCGCCCTCGCCCTCGGACTTCTTGCGGGCGGCGGCCTCGGCGTACCCGTCGTCGAGGCTGTGGTCCATGACGTTGGTGATCAACGACATGGAGGCGTCCGGGCGCCGCGCCCGCGTGGGGCTGCTCCGAACGGGGGGTTGCTGCGGCATGCCGCACATCGTCGCATGTCGCGAGGAGTACCTCCGAATGGCCCTACCGGCGTGCCGGACAGGCCCCCTTGGGGGACACTTGTCCGGCACGCGCGCGTGCGTGGGTTTTGCTGCCCGGCGGCGTGTACTCGCTCACCGCCGGGCCTTGCCTCCGGGCCTTACCTCCCGGCGCTGTCCACGACGGCGGACCACTCGTCCAGCAGGGCCTGTGCCGAGGCGTCGTCGGGTCCCTCGGCCCACAGATGGGTGACGGCCTCGGCCGGGTCGGGCAGCACCATCACCCAGCGCCCGTCCGTCTCCACGACCCGCACACCGTCCGTGGTGTCGACAAAGCGATCCCCTGCCGCCTCGACCACCCGCCGCATGACCAGACCCTTGACGGCCCACGGCGTGGCCAGGTCCCGCTTGAGCACGTGCGCCCGCGGGATCCGCGCGTCGATCTGGCTCAGCGTGAGCTGTGTGCGCGCCACCAGCCCGATCAGCCGTACGAAGGCCGCCGTGCCGTCGTAGACGCTGCTGAACTCGGGGACGATGAACCCGCCCTTGCCGTCACCGCCGAAGATGGTGCCCTCCTCGCCGCCGACGCGCGTGAGGTCGTCCGGCGACGTCGTCGTCCATTCGACCTGGGTGCCGTGGTAGGCGGCCACCTGCTCGGCGATCCGGGTCGTGGTCACCGGCAGCGCCACCCGGCCGCTGCGCCGCTCCGCGGCCACCAGATCCAGCATCACCAGCAGCGCGCGGTCGTCCTCGATGATCCGGCCCTTCTCGTCCACGAGCGACAGCCGCTCGCCGACGGGGTCGAACCGGACCCCGAACGCGGCCCCCGAGGACGCCACTATCTCGCCCAGCCGCACCAGCCCCTTGCGCCGCATCTCCTCCGTCTCCGTGGGCCGGGACTCGTCGAGACCGGGGTTGATGGTCAGGGAGTCCACGCCCAGCTTGCCGAGCAGGCTGGGGAGCACCAGCCCGGCACTGCCGTTGGAGGCGTCGACGACGACCTTCAGGCCGGACTCGGCGATCCCGGTCGTGTCGACGTTCCGCAGCAGCGATCCGGTGTAGGAGTCGAAGACGCTCGCCGGGAAGTACAGGTCGCCGATCTCACCAGGGAACGCCCTGCGGTACTCCTGCCGCGCGAACACCCGGTCCAGCTTGCGCTGGCTGCCCTGCGACAGGTCGGCGCCGTTGCCGTCGAAGAACATGATGTCGACCGAGTCCGGCACACCCGGCGAGGTCCGGATCATGATGCCGCCGGCGCTGCCGCGCGCGGTCTGCTGCCGGGCCACGGGCAGCGGTACGTTCTCCAGGTCGCGTACGTCGATGGCGCTGGCCTGCAGAGCGGATATGACCGCCCGCTTGAGCGCACGGGCACCTCGGGAGTGGTCGCGGGCCGTGGTGACCGTGGAGCCCTTCTTGAGGGTGGTCGCGTAGGCGCCGGCCAGCCGAACGGCGAGTTCCGGCGTTATCTCCACGTTCAGGATGCCGGACACGCCCCGGGCGCCGAACAGATGGGCCTGGCCCCTGGACTCCCAGATGACGGACGTGTTGACGAAGGCACCGGCCTCGATGGTCTTGAACGGATAGACCCGGACGTTGCCCTGGACGATCGATTCCTCACCGATCAGGCACTCGTCTCCGATGACCGCGCCGTCCTCGATCCGCGCGGCCCGCATGATGTCGGTGTTCTTGCCGACGACACAGCCGCGCAGATTGCTGTGCTGCCCCACGTACACGTTGTCGTGCACGACGGCCTTGTGCAGGAACGCGCCGCTCTTGACGACGACGTTCGAGCCGACGACCGTGTGCTCCCGGATTTCCGCGCCGGCTTCGACCTTCGCGTAGTCGCCGATGTACAGCGGCCCGCGCAGTACGGCATCGGGGTGCACCTCGGCACCTTCCGCCACCCACACTCCAGGAGAAATCTCGAAGCCGTCGATGTCGACGTCCACCTTGCCCTCGAGAACGTCGGCCTGGGCCTTCACATAGCTCTCGTGGGTACCGACGTCCTCCCAGTAGCCCTCGGCGACAAAGCCGTAGATCGGCTTGCCTTCCTTCATCAGCTGCGGGAAGACGTCGCCGGACCAGTCGACCGGAACATCGGGTTCCACATAGTTGAAGACCTCGGGCTCCATGACATAGATGCCCGTGTTGACGGTGTCGGAGAAGACCTGCCCCCAGGTCGGCTTCTCCAGGAAACGCTCGACCTTGCCTTCCTCGTCGACGATGGTGATGCCGAACTCCAGCGGATTGGGCACCCGGGTCAGACAGACCGTGACCAGTGCGCCCTTCTCCTTGTGGAAATTGATCAGCTCCGTGAGGTCGAAGTCGGTCAGGGCATCGCCGGAGATGACGAGGAAGGCATCGTCTTTCAACGCCTCCTCGGCGTTCTTGACGCTTCCGGCGGTACCGAGTGGCTTCTCCTCATTGGCATAGGTGAGCTCCATTCCGAGCTCTTCGCCATCGCCGAAGTAGTTCTTGACGAGCGATGCCAGGAACTGGACGGTGACGACGGTCTCGTTGAGCCCGTGCCTTTTGAGCAGCCGTAGCACGTGCTCCATGATCGGGCGGTTGGCCACGGGCAGGAGCGGCTTGGGCATGCTAGAGGTCATGGGGCGCAGGCGGGTGCCTTCGCCCCCGGCCATCACGACGGCCTTCATGTCGGAAGCGTCCTCCTCCAAGAGACGACGGTCTAGCCGACTTCACCCGTCCAGATTGTCCCGCACTTTTCCACCGCGGGCCATGTGGCGTAACGTCCGGACAATCGCCGAGCTCAATCGGCCATGGCGTCCGCACGAACCAAACGGCGGACTTGTACCACGTAGAGCACTCCTGCCCACCAGTAGAGCGTTGTACCCCATCCGGCGAACGCCCATCCGAAAACAGCAGCGAGTGACGCGATCCAACCGCTCCCATCGCTAAGGAGCAGCAACGGGAAGGCGTACATCAAGTTGAAGGTGGCCGCCTTCCCGAGGAAGTTCACCTGGGGCGGCGGATACCCGTGCCGGCGGAGGATGCCCACCATCACCAGAAGCATCAGCTCTCGCGCGAGCAGGAGGGCGGTCAGCCACAGCGGCAGGATCTCCCGCCAGGTGAGACCGACCAACGTGGAAAGAACATAGAGTCGGTCGGCGGCGGGATCGAGAAGCCGGCCGAGGCTGCTGATCTGATTCCAGCGCCGGGCGAGCTTGCCGTCGAGATAGTCACTGATCCCGCTGAAGGCCAGCACGAGGAGAGCCCAGCCGTCGCTCTTGGGGCCCCCGAACTCGGGCCTGAGGATCAACCACAGGAACAGGGGTACGCCGACGAGCCGTGCCATGCTGAGGATGTTGGGGATGGTGAGGACCCGGTCCGTTTGGACACGCGTCTCCTGGACCTCCACCCGAGGGCCTCCTGTGCGAAACGAGCCAACGATGCCCCCTGACCCTACCTCAACGCAAAAAAGCTCCGGCCCCTGGGCAGTGCCCAAGAGCCGGAGCTGTAAAAGGAGTTCGGCGGCGTCCTACTCTCCCACAGGGTCCCCCCTGCAGTACCATCGGCGCTGTGAGGCTTAGCTTCCGGGTTCGGAATGTAACCGGGCGTTT
>NZ_JBITGJ010000042.1:0-71617 GCF_044456925.1 Streptomyces sp. NPDC050743 | reverse complement strand
GTCAGTTCGTGGTGGAAGCGGACCCGGCCGGGCGCGAGTTCCTCGGCGCCGGCGCGCAGGACCGGCTCCAGGCGGATCTGGGGCAGGTTGGCCTGTCGCTCGGGGCTGGCCGCGAGCCACTCGGGTGAGCGGCCGCCGGCTCCCCAGGCCTCCATCTTGGCGACGCGGCGGCCGTACTCCTCATGGTCGCCGGCCAGGCCGACGTACCAGGCGCTGTGGGACATCTGCTCGGCAGGGGTGGAGGCGGCGTAGATGGTGTCGGCCACGCCGGCGTCGCGCATGACCTCCATCGCGCGCTGGTTCAGGACATGGGCCTTGGGGAGGATCGAGGTCTGCGGCCAGGCGGTGACCAGCAGGGACTCGACGCCGATGCGGCTGAGCAGCATCGAGGCAGTCAGTCCCGCACCGCCTCCGCCGACGATGAGGACAGGGATGTCGATGTCGTACATGGGTACTCCGTGGGATGTCGCGGCTCGGGGCCAGGGGGCAGGGGACGGTTCAGGCCAGGCGGGCAAACAGCGCGCGGGCGTTGTCCCGGTCGATGGCGTGGTGGCCGGCGGGGTCGAGGCCGGGGTAGCGGTCGTACTCGCCGGTGAAGTGCGCGACGGCGACTTCGGGTGCGAAGGGCCGGTCGGTGCCGAAGAGCACCCGGTCGGGGCGGGCGAAGGCCAGCAGGCTGGGCAATGCCGAGGGGCTGCCGGACAGGGCGGTGTCGAACCAGAAGCTGCGCAGGTCCTCGAGGATCTTCTCGAAGCCACGGCCGGTCTCGGCGACCAGGGCGGCGGTGATCCGGTGGGCGGCGTAGGGGAGGAAACCGCCCGCGTGGGGCAGTACGATCTTCAGGTTGGGGTAGGGGCGTGGGACGCCGTGCAGGACCAGATGGGCCGCGGCGCGGGTGGTGTCGAGAAGGAAGTCCGCGGCGAACGGCGGCAGTCCGGGGCGGGTGGGGCGGGCAGTTCCGAGGGATGGACGAAGACGACGGCGCAGCGCCGGTCCAGTTCGGCCAGGAGCGGGTCGTGGCCGGGGTGTGTCCCGTAGATGCCGTAGGTGTCCATCAGGGCGATGGCGTGCTGGGGGCTCCGCAACGGCATTTCGCGGCCGCCGGGAGCGTGGATGCCCTTCGCTTTCAGCCACCGGGTGCACGCCGGGGGCGGCAGATGCTGGTGGACGTCGATGCGGCTCATGGGGGGTGCTCCTCCCGGCGCCCAACTGGCAGCTGGGCGCTCACGGCTGCGCGATGGACGGCGCCGGCCACGGGACGTGGGCCTGCTAGCCGCCGGCCAGAAGGACGAGATGGACTGCGACCAGGGCGCCCACGACGGCGGCCGGCAGGCAGCGCGCGGCCGGATCGCCGCTGCGCAGGTGTACGACCACGGCCCCGGCCATGAGCAGGATCAGGCCGACCGATGCCGCGGCACCGAGCGCGGCGATCCGCAGACCGGCCAGCAGCCCGGCCGCCGCCGCCACCTCCAAAGCGCCCAGCAGGCGGTAGTGGGTGGTGGTCATGGCGACGTGGGCCGCGGCCTGCCGCATCGCGGGCACTGCCGCGAGCTTGGCCGACCCCAGCAGGAGGAACAGCGCGGCGAGGACGACGGCCAGGACGGTGGTAGTGGTGCTCATGGAGATTTCTCCCTGTGCGGAAGGGATGGTCTGCTGCCATCCGGAAGCGGATCGCTGCGGCTCGGGGTCAGGTCAGGTGCCGGGGGCGTACTGCCAGTCGAGGACGTACTGGTCGAGGGCTGCGGTGACCCTGTGCCGCACCGCCTCGTCGGCAGGGGCGGGCACCAGGACGCGAACCCCTCCGTCGTGCGGCCGGCACACGATCCGTTCCGGGTCGCACTGCGCGCCCTGGGCGGCCAGTTCGGCCAGGACCGCACGGCGGGTGGCATCCAGTCGCAGGCCGAGCTTGTAGGGCTTGCCGACGGCGGTGAGCGGGATGGCGTCGATCACGACCACCTCCCGCGGCGCGGCGGCGCGCTCCGGGGCCCGTTCGGCGGCCCAGGTGAGCAACTCGGCGGGATCCACGCGGGCGCCGGGGGCGAGGGTGACGTAGGCGACGGGCACCTCGCCGGCGTGCGGGTCGGGGCGGCCCACCGCCGCGGCGGCGGTGACCTCCGGGTGGGCAAGGAGGGCGTCCTCGATCCCGGCGGGGTCGATATTGTGACCGCCGCGAATGATCAGGTCCTTGGCGCGGCCGGCGAGGGAGACGAAGCCGTCGGCGTCGATACGGGCCAGGTCGCCCGTGTCCAGCCAGCCCTCGCGGATCTTCCCGGCCGTCTCCAGGAGTGGTCCGCGGCCGGTGTGCTCGGCGACGTAGCCCGCGAAGACTGTGGGCCCGCTGACGGCGAGCACCCCGGTGGCGCCCGGCGGCAGGTCCTGCCACTCGCCGGTGTCCGGGTCGATCCGCACCGTCTTGACCTGCTGGTAGGGCAGGCGTCGGCCGACGCTGCCGGGCCGGGTCTGGCCGGGCACGCCGAGGGCGGAGGCGCAGGTCGCCTCGGTCAGCCCGTAGCCCTCGTACAGCGGGATGCCGGTGTGCTCCTCGAACGACTCCCGTACGGCGGGCGGCAGCGGGGAGGCGCCGACGGCGGCGAACCGCATGCTCGAGATGTCCGCGTCGACGGGGACGCGGGCGAGGACGGAGTACACGGTGGGCACCGCCGACATCGCGGCGATGTGGTAGTGCTCCACCAGCTTCCAGAACACTCCGAACAGCTCGGGATCGCGGTAGCCCAGAGGCCCGGCCCACACCACCCGCTGGCCGCGCAGCAGCGGGCCGAGAAGGGTGACGATCAGGGCGTTGACGTGGAACAACGGCAGCCCGGCGAACATCACCGAGTCCTTGTCCAGGGGGATGCTCGCGGCCACCATCCAGGCATCGACGACCTCGTTGGCGTGCGTGTGCGCGGCGAGTTTGGGCGTGCCGGTGGTGCCGCCGGTGTGGAAGTAGGCGGCCAGGTCCCCGGCGGCCGCAGGCTCGATGTCCACCAGCCGGTCGGCGGGATGGGACGCGGCCAGTTCCGTGAGGTAGCCGACGCGTACGCCCTCGACCGGTTGCAGAGCGGGGGCGGGGCCGTCGGCCGCGGTGGGGGCCAGGGCCAGCAGCGCGTCCAGCCGCAAGGCCGCGGCGACTTGCCGGGCCGTGGCCCACACCTGCGCATCCAGCTGCGGACCGGCGGCGATGAGCACCCTCGCGCCGCCGCGCCGCAGCAGTTGCTCGACGTGCTCGGGCGCCAGGCCCGGGTTCACCGGGGCGGCGATGCCCGCGGCCTGTGCGGCCAGCAGGGCGGCGGGCAGCTCGGCGGTGTTCGGTGTGAGCAGGCCCACGGCGTCCCGGCGGGTGACGCCGAGGGAGCGCAGCAGGTTCGCCGTGCGATGCACCTGGTCGCGTAGCTGAGCGAAGGTCGCGGTGGCGGGGCGCAGGAAGCGCGCGGCATCGGGCAGCACGGTCAGGGCCGGGCGGTCGGGCCACAGGCGGGCAGCGCGGAGCAGGGCGTCGTAAGTGGTCGCGGGCAGACCGCGCTCAGGGAGCGGGACGGCCTCGATGGCGGCCAGGTCCGCGGGATTGTCGTGGGCGGGCCACAGCAGGTCGGGGGGTGTACGTGTCACCGGTGCGCCTTTGCAGGGTGAGGGATGGGGTGAGTGGCCGGCCCGGTACGGGGAGCCGGGTCGGCCGGTCCCGGGCGGGGGTCCCGGGAGTCGTCAGCGGGCGCGCACCACCGTGCGCTGCTCGCCGAGGTCGAGTTCACCGTCGTCGGTCGCGATGCGGGCCGTGATGGCGTCGCCGTCCTTGAGGTAGTGAGGGTTCGCCTGCTGCCGGGCGAAGAACTTCTGCCAACGCTTGTGCGGGGGCATCAGGGCGGCAAGCGTGGCCAGGAGCTTCCCCGGTGACTTCAGCGCGGTGCCGCCGGGCGTTCCGGTGAGCAGGACGTCACCGGGGTCCAGGGTCTGGAAACGGGCCAGCAGGGTGAGCGCCCGCGCGGGCCGGACGATCATGTCCGTGGCGGTGTGGTCCTGCCGGGTGGTCCCGTTCACCTTCAGCGTGAGCCGCAGGTCCGGGAAGCGGGCCAGGTCGTCGGCGTCGACCAGGAGCAGCCGCGGGCCGAGCGGGGTGAAGGTCGGGTACGACTTGGACTCGTAGAACTGCGTCTTGGGCAGCTGCAGGTCGCGGGCGCTGACGTCGTTGGCGACGACCAGCGCGGCGACGTACTCCGACAGGGTGGAGTCGGTGACCTCGGTGCCGACCGGCACGTTCGCGCCCATCACCAGCCCGAGCTCGACCTCGTAGTCCAGGAAATGCACGTGCGACGGACGCACGATGTCCTGGTACGGGCCGCTGACGGACCCGGAGGCCTTACGGAAGAACGCGGGTGGAACGGTGTCCGGGTCGAATCCGGAGTCCACCGCGTGCGAACGGTAGTTGACCATCTGTGCCACTACCCGACAGGGGGTGGTGATGGGCGAGAGCAGCTCTGCTTCTGCCGCGGACCGCCCGGCGTCGGGGTCGGCCGCGGCGCGGGCGGCCGCCTCCTGCACGGCGGACCGGTGGGCGAGCAGGGCGCCGGTGGTGTCCGCATCGGTGTCGACGCGGTGCAGCCGTCCTGTGCCGCTCTCCACCCACCAGCCGTCTGTGGTGCGGACGACTTGGATACTCATCGGCTCTCCTGAGTACTGGGCAGCGTCGACCGGGCCACTCCCTCGAGCAATCTCCGGTCGGAGTGATGAGAGGATCAGTTGAGATGAATCAATCGTCAAGAGAGGTCAGTGCTGATATATAAATCATTACTGATCTATGGTTAGAATCCGCGGGTGACTACTGAAGGAGAGCGCGGGGCCAACCGCCAGATGCCCAACCGCCTGGATCGGCGCAAGGCGCGTACCCGCGCCGCGCTGGTTGCCGCCGCGCAGAGAGTTCTCGCCGAGCAGGGGCGGGCCGAGGTGAGCATCCAGGAGATCACCGAGGCCGCGGACGTCGGCTTCGGCTCCTTCTACAACCACTTCACCAGCAAGGATGAGCTGTTCGACGCCGCCGTCGCCCTCACCCTGGAGGAACACGGCGCCCTCCTCGACTCCGTCGTAGGAGACCTGAAGGACCCGGCAGAGGTCTTCTCCGCCAGCGTCCGCCTGACCGGCCGCCTTCAGCGCACCCACCCGCAGATCGCCAGGATCCTCGTGCGTACCGGCATGCCCTACCTGACCTCCGAGACTGGCCTGGCCCCCCAGGCGATGCGGGACCTACAGGCCGCTGCCGACAGCGGACGGCTGGACATCGACGATGCCCGTACGGCCGTCGCCATGGCCGGCGGTGCCCTGCTCGGAGTGCTGCACCTCCTGGAGACCCGACCCGACCTCGATGCCGAGCGTGTCACCGATCAACTGGCCGCCCGCCTACTGCGCATGTTCGGCCTGACACGCACCGAAGCACGGGAGATCGCCACCCGGCCGCTGCCGGCCTTGCCTGCGACCTGACCTAGGCGATTTCCGGCGTACGCAGCGCGTCGCGGACTTCACCCGCCGGGTGCCGCGGCTCTGGCCGGCGACGACCAGGTCCTTCGGCCGGCAGCGGGGGATGCCGCACGCCGTGAGGCGTGCGACGGTCAGGCGAAGACGTCCTGCTGGTAGCGCTCGTCGGTCTCGAGCTGGGCGGGCCACTGCTGGGCGGTCTCGTCGTCGCTGCCGGTCTTCTGGCGGTAGATGGCGGCGAGGGCCTCGCGGACGGCGGGGGCCATGCGGCGGCCGTCACCGCAGACGTAGATGTACGCGCCGTCCTGGATGGCCTGCCACACCGTGTCGGCGGCGCCCGCGATGGCGTTCTGCACGAACCGGGCCGGGTGGCCGGTCACCGCGGAGAAGGCGGTGTGTACCTGGGCGATGCCGGCCTGCTCCCAGTCCTGCATCTCCTGGCGGTAGAAGTAGTCGTGCTCCGGGTGGCGGCAGCCGACGAAGACCTGCGACAGGCCGACCTGGGTGCCGTTCGCGTGCTGTGTCGCCCGCTCCTCCAGGAAGCCGCGCAGCGGCGCGATGCCGGTGCCGGGGCCGATGAGGATCAGCGGCGTGGCGGGGTCGGCGGGCGGGGCGAACGTCGGGGAGGGGACGCGGACGTAGCCGTAGACGACATCCCCGGGCTCGAGGGCCGCGATGCAGGCGGAGCAGGTGCCGCGGTACTGGCCGTCGCCGGACAGGGCCGGGCCTTCCAGCAGGCCGACGGTCAGGCGCACATGGCGCGGGTTGGCGGACGGGGCGGAGGAGATGGAGTAGAAGCGGGGACGGATGGGGCCCATCATCTCCAGGAAGACCGCCAGTGGCAGCTCGACCGCCTCGAAGCGCTCCAGCAGCCCCAGCACCGAGGACCACGCCCGACTGACCGGCCGCGCCCCGAAGCCCTGCCCCGCCACACCTGCATGCACTTCGCGGGCCGCGCCCGCCACGACCCGGCCCACCCGGCCGACGGCGGGCCGCACAGCCGCCGGGCCCGGGTCCGCGACGCGCGCCCGGGCCCGGCGGCTGACCGAGTCATGCGGCGGAGTGGTGGAGCCGCTGCTTGAGCTCCTTCCCACGCGCCTGCACCCTGGCTTCCAGATCTGCCTTCTTCTGCTCCCGGCGCGCCTTGGCGGCTTCGCGTTCTGCCGCCTCCTGTGCCTCGCGGATGGCCTTGACCTCGGTGCGCACCTGCTCCGCCGGCCTGCGCTCCAGCACCGCGCCGAACCGCGTGGCGAGCCGGTCGATCGCGGCCGTGTCCCGCTCGGTGACCTCGGCGACCAGCACCGTGCTGCCCGCGCTGACCTCGTCGGCCACCAGGGCCACCAGCCCGGAGCTGTCCGTCGCGCGCCGCCAGTCGGCGCCGCCGCCCACGAGGGCTCCGGTGCCCCAGCCCAGCATCACGCCGAGCGGTCCGCCCAGCAGGCCCACCACCGAACCGACCAGGGCGCCGGCCAGCGTGCCTTCTCCCGCCTTGGCGTCCACGCCTTCGGGAACCCGCACTGTCCCGTCAAGCTCCCGCTCGACGAGCACCGCGCCGGTGACCTCCACGGTCAGGCCTCCCAGTTGCTTCAGCTCGCTGAGCGCCTGGTAGGCGGCGGCCTGCTCGGTGAAACGGAAGACGACGATGCTCTCGGTCCTGTCCATGACCACTCCTCAACTCGCCATGCTGCTCTGCATTCGGCGGAAGCTCCCCCGCCTGTGAGACAGCATGTATCATAACCTTGATGTGAGTCAAGTTGTCTCATAGGGGTAGGGGATACCGGCGGCAGCCTCGTACAAAACCGGAGAAGGTAAGGAAGCAGGTGTGGGATGAAACCCTCAAGAACGGATCCCCGTGCCAAGCGGACCCTGGCGGCCGCGGCCGAGATCCTGGGGGAGGGCGGGCCCGGGGCAGTCACCCACGCCGCGGTCGCCGAACGCTCCGGCATCGGCCGGGCCACGGTCTACCGCCACTGGCCGCGCCAGCAGCACCTCCTGCTGGACACCCTGGCCAGCTCCGCCCAGCCGCTGATCAGCGTGGGCGAAGGCACCGTGCGCGACCAGTTGGTGCACCACCTGGCAGACCGCCTGGAGTGGTTCAACCAGTCCATCTCGGCCTCGGCCACCGCCGCCCTGATCGACCACGCCGAGCGAGATCCGCGCACACGGGACATGAGGCAGCGCCTGTCCGGAGCTGCCGTCGAAGACCTCCGCACGGCCTTGCGGACCGCCGTGGAGCGTGGCGAACTGCGCCCCGGCGCTGACGAACAGGCATCGCTCCTCCTCGGCCGGATCATGGGGCCGCTCTTCTTCCAACGCTATCTGCTCGGCCAGGCGCTGGACGAGGAGTCCGTGGTGCGGAGCGTGGACAACGCGCTCGCCGCCCGGCTGCCGCACACCTGACACCCTCCGCCGCTGTGAAGGACGTCGAATCCCGTGGGCAGCAGCCCGCGGACCTCCTCGGACCGAGCGTCCGAGGCGGCGTCGATGACCCGGAGGGCTGTGCACTGATTGCCAACGGGCAGGTGGGCGTGGGCGGCGGCCGCTGCGGGATGCGCGCGGACCCGTGCCGTGTGCGGCCAACTGGGGGCTGCCGATTCCGGCTGGCTGATACGGAGGTTGGGTGTTGGCCGCGAAGACCGCGCGCCCCCTCAGAGGCGAATGTGGTGACAACAGCAGGAACGGTGCTCGCACCCAGGGTGCCGTCTGGAGCAGGAGGAGATGATGGCCGTGACGTACGCGTACAGCGCGCCGGCCGCCGCCCGCCCTTGGACCCTTGCGCACCGTCCCGAAGCCGCCGACCAGGCCCGGCAGATCGCCAAAGAATGCCTGACGCGGTGGCGGGTCACCGATGAGGTGACAGACTCGGTGCTGTTGACCGTCTCCGAACTCGTCACCAACGCGGTACAGCATGCCCAGCCGCCACTGACCGTCGGACTGGACTGCGACCCCACCGTCGGGTATGTGCACATCGAGGTGTCTGACGGAGGTCCCGCGGCCCCTGGCGACGACCTGCAGTCGAGCCTCCCCGACGACGAGCACGGCCGCGGTCTGATGATCGTCGAATGCCTCACCGCCGGACACGGCAAGCGCCAGGAACCGGGCCACGCCGTCCACTGGGCCGACATCTCCACAGCGGCCTGACCCGCCGCGGCACCTCGCAGCGCAGGATGACCGGACTCCCAGGACCCCGCAGAACAGCCTCAGAGGCCGCGCGGATGGGCGGGGCACCGTCGCGGGCCCGATGGCTCTCGCCCGGTGGCGTCGTCGTCGCTCGCCGCGGCCGAGCTGCTGCGTGGAGAATCTCCCACACTGTCGAGGCGGCGATCGGGTGGCCCAGTCGAGCCAACTCGCCTTGGATCCTCCTGTGCCCCCACCGCGGGTTCTCGCTGGCGAGTGTAGGACGAGCTTCTTCAGTGCTGCGTCGGTCGGTGGCCGACCGGTGCGCCTGCGTGCGCTGTAGTCCCACTTCGCGGCGATGAATCGGCGGTGCCAGCCGAGCAGGTCCCGGGAGTGACCGGGAAGACCTCGTGCCAGCGACGCCGGGGTATGAGCCCCGAGAGAGAAGCGAACCAGAACCGACCGTCTGCCTCGGAGCGGACCGGGACGGCCAGCTGCCGGCGCAGCACCGCGTTCTCGTGCCCCAACCCAAGAGGCTCCGCGTCTTTCGCCGCGTCGCTGCGCAGCAGCGCCGATGGTAGGGAGAGTAGCTTCCGGGTCACCTTGTACAGCATGGACGCGATCACTCGGCCGTGCTTCCAGTTGACGGACCGTCCCGAAGTCGACCTGCGGCGATGACTTTTCGAGCGGCACAGGGTGACAGCCGACTCGACAGTTACTACATTCGGCCATGGCGGGTCGTCGTGTTCGTTCGGCTGCGGAGGGTAGTCATGGCGCAATGGGATGTCGCACGATCCCCCGCGAGCGTGCGGCTGCTCACCCGGCTTGGCGCCGAGCACGGTCTACCGCTGCAGGTATGTCTGGAGAACACCGGAATACAGGAGTCGGTCCTGCGTGATCCTTCCGCGACCGTCAGCGCTCGTCAGGAGCTGACCGTGATCGCCAACTTGCTGCGCGTGCTGGGGAATCCGCCGGGTCTCGGCCTGGAAGCAGGCGTCAGATATCACCTGACCACGTACGGCATCTGGGGTTTCGCGATGATCAGCAGCCCCAGTTGGCGCAGCGCGATCGAGGTGGGCCTGCGCTATCTGGACCTGACGTTCGCGTTCGCCAGCATCCGGGCACGGGCGCGCGGCGACGAGTTCCAACTGGTGCTCGACACACCGGACATCCCACCGGACGTGCAGCGGTTCGTGGTGGAGCGTGACAGCGCGGCGATCCAGACCATCCAGCGTGAGCTTTTCGCCTCACCGATCCATATCCGGGACGTCAGCTACGTGTTTCCGCCGCCGGCGTCGGGGGCGCAGCGGTACGCCGAGATCTTCGGTGTGGAGCCGGCGTTCGGCGCGGCCGAGAGCGCCGTGGGCATTCCCTCGGAGATCCTGGATCTGCCGCTGCCGCAGTCCGACGAACTCACCAGCGCGCTCGCCCGGGAGCAGTGCCGCCGTCTGCTGGCCAGCCGGCATGCGCGCCCCGGGCTGGCCGGACGCGTACGTGACTACCTGCTGACCCGAGCGGCGACCCCGCCGGATGTCGAACAGGTGGCGGCCGCACTGCACATGAGCGAGCGCACACTGCGCCGGCGACTGGCCCAGGAAGGGGTTTCCTTCCGCAGGCTGCTGGACGAGATCCGCGAGCAGCTGGCCGAGGAGTTGCTGGTCACCGGCCGGCTGCCAGTCGCGGAGGTGGCGCATCGGTTGGGGTACGTGGAGGTGTCGAGCTTCTCGCAGGCGTTCCGGCGGTGGAAGGGGGTGGGTCCGCGCGAGTTCCGGTCGCGTCAGCCGGTGCCCCGGCGCTGAGTCCCGCGCCACCGCCGGCCGGGGACTCTCCCGGGTTTGACACCGAGGAACTCGGCCACCAAGGTGGCGAGTTCGTCTTTCATGGTGAGCAGCCCGAGATGGCCGTCGGCGTAGACATGCAGCCGGGCGTGCGGGATCAGACGGGCCATCATCCGGGCGTTGACCAGCGGGATGATCGGGTCGTCGTCGCCCGCGAGGATGAGGGTGGGCTGACGGATCAGCGGCAAGAACGGGGTGCTGGTCCAGCCGGCGCCGGTGGCGAGCTGGTAGACGTAGCCGCGGGCGGAGAGCTTGCGTTCGAAGTCCAGCAACAGATTCTGCACCAGGTTCGGTTGCTCGCGCAGGCTGCCGCCGTAGATCCGCCCGGCGATGGACCGCACGTAGCCGGAGTCCCAGTACCGCTTCGGGGTGGCCATGTGCGCGAGCACCCTGGGGTGGGCCGGCACCATCATCCAGCCGGTGGCGGTGGCCACCAGCACCACCTGCCGGCAGCGGCGCGGATTCTGCAGGGCGAGCTGCTGGGCCAGGCCGCCGCCCCAGGAGATGCCGAGCACGTCGAACCGATCGTAGCCGAGTGTGTCGAGCATGCGGCCGACCAGTCTGGCCAGCGCCGGATACGGGTAGGGCAGGTGTGGTACGGGCGAGCCGCCGACCCCGGGGGGGTCGAACCGGACCACCTCGATCGCCGGGTCGAGCGCCTCCACGAACGGGTCGAGCAGGTCCAGGCTGGCGCCGATCCCGTTGCACAGCAGCAGGGGCGGCCGATCGGGGTCGGTGCCGGGCCGGACGGCGACGCGCAGCCGCCGCCGTCCGACCGTGACGAAATGCACGGAACCGGCCATCAGTGATCCAGTACGTAGCTGCCGGGGGCGTCGCCCAGCACCTGGAACTGCCGACCACCGGGCGACTCGGGCGCCGGCACCATCTCGCCGGAGCGCTCACCGAGCCAGCGGATGTAGTCCGGCCACCACGAGCCGGCCGTGGTGGACGCGGCGGCGGCCCAGTCGTCGGCACTGGCTGGGGTGTCCTCGGCTACCTGGTAGCTGGACTTCTTGTTGCCCGGCGGGTTGACCAGCGAAGCGATGTGCCCGTTGGTGGACAGGATGAACCGGCTCTTGCCGCCCAGCAGTTGCGTGCTCGCGTAGCAGTTGCGCCACGGGCAGATGTGGTCGGCGCTGCCGGCGACGACGTAGGAGTCGAGCTGCACCTGGCCGAGGTCGATCTCGGTGCCGAGCAGGGTGGCGCCGCCGGGCCGGGTCAGGGCGTTGGCCATGGCGAGTGAGAGGAAGTCCCGGTGCAGTTTGGAGGGCATCCTGGTGGTGTCAGCATTCCAGTAGAGGATGTCGAACGCCGGAGGCGTGCGCCCCTGCAGATAGTTGTTGACCCAGTAGTTCCAGACCAGATCGCTCGGGCGCAGCCAGGCGAACAACTCGGCCAGTTGCTTGCCGTCGAGGTAGCCGCGCGCCCGGGACGCGGCTATCGCCGCCTTGGCGGCGTTGTCGTCGGCGAGCGCCCCTGTGGTGCCCGCCCTGGTCTGGTCGAGCAGGGTCACCATCAGAGTCAGCGAGGCCAGTTGGTCCTGGCGGCCGCCGTCGGCGAGGTGGGCGGCCACCAGGGCGCTGAGGATGCCGCCCGAGCACGCCCCGAGCAGGTGTGCCGAGTCGGTCTCGGTGATCGTACGCGTGGTGTCGAGCGCTTTGAGCACGGCCCGCGCGTACGTGTCCAGGCCCCACTTGCTGTGCCGGGCGTCCGGGTTGCGCCAGGACATGAGGAACACCTGGACACCCTGGCTGACGAAGTACTCGATCAGACTGCGCTGCGGGGCGATGTCCATGATGTAGAACTTGTTGATCGTGGGTGGGACGATCACCAGCGGTGTCGAGTAGACCGTCTCGGTCTGCGGCTGGTACTGGATGAGCTCGAACATCGGTGTACGCAGCACCACCGAGCCGTGCGTCAGGGCGAGGTCGCTGCCGACCTCGTAGGCGTCGGGCGGCACCATGGTCGGCACGCGGGGAGCCCTGGCCAGATCGCCGAGCAGGTTGCGCAGTCCGCGCACGGCGCTGACACCGCCGCTGTCGATCATCGCCTTCCAGGCCACCGGGGAGATCAACGGGTTGTTCGACGGCGACACCGCCTGGAGAAGGTTGGAGGCCAGGAACGAGATCCGCTCGCGGTCCTGCCACTCCAGTGGCACGTCCTGCACCAGCCCCTCGACGAGCGTCGTAGTCGCCAGGTATGCCTGGACCGACCTGCGCAGCAGGGGGTTTTGCGTCCAGGCCGGGTCGGCGAACCGGCGGTCGCGGGTGGACGGAGCGATGCTTGACGAGCCGGCGGCGATCCTGGCGTACTCGACGGCCAGACCGTTCACCCGGCTGGCCACCCGCCGGGGGCGTCTGGCGAGTGCGCCGACGAACCGGGCGGTGGAAGCGCCGGGCAGGAAACGGCGGTGCGTGCCCAGCGCCGCGTCGGTGAGCATCAGATCGAGTGCACCGGCGTACTCGCCGGCCTCGTCACCGAGCGGTATGGCCGGCGGATCGGGGTACGTCCGAGCGGCTTTCATGGGGATGCCTCCCTTTCGTGTCGAGCCTTTCGTGACGAGCGTCGGACGGGCGCCGGGACGCCGGTGAGGTGCTGGCCGACGATCAGGTTCTGAATGGTCGCGGTGGCTTCGAAGGTGCGGATGGCGTCGGTACCGGCGTTGTGCCGGGCGACGTGGAAGTCGATCAGGGTGCCGTTGCCCCCGACGGCTCGCGGGTTTCGTGGAGCAGGTGGCGCGCGGTTGTCATGGTGTGTCTTTGCCGGACGGCGAGCGTTGGTTCGGTGTTGTGTGCTTTCGCCGGGCGGCGAGCGCAGGTTGGCGTGTGTGTACCTTTTCCGGGCACGTGCCTCGCGGTTGCGGTGGCGTGTTTTCGCCGCACGGCGAGCGCCGGGTTGCGGTGGTATGTGACAACGTCGAGCACATAGTGCGCGGTTGTGGCGCTGTGTTTTCGCGGGGTCGCGAGCGTCGGGTTTGCGGGTGGTGTGCTGTCGCTTGGCCCTGAGCGCGGGTTTGCGGTGGTGTGCGTCAACGCGGGGCATGGGGCGAGCCGTTGCGGCAGTGTGTGCCTTCGCCTGGCCGCGGGCGCTGGTGCCAGGCGTCCGCCTGTGGCGAGGCCGGTGAGCCGACGGCGGTGCGACTGCGTCGCGCTGGCCCCGGCCGACCTCCTGGCCGGCCAGGGTCAGCGCGAGCTGCAAGCCGACCCGTGGTCTTCCGGGTTGCACCCGGCGCCGCGCATGGCTGAGGGCGGCGGCGTGTCCGGCGACCGGGTGCCCGAGCACTGCCCCGGCCTGCCCTGCGCTGCTCATCGAGCCCTTGCCCCCGATCACCCGCGCGTCAGAGCCGGGCGCGCCCTTCTCAGCCAGGAAGCCTTTGACTTGCCGGTCGGCTTCGTCGCGGGTCCACAGCACCCCGACGCCGGCGACGGTGCCGTTGCGGATCCGGCTCTCGTGCCTCTTGATCACGTACGAATCGCCCTCGCGGCGCGCCGAGGTGTGTCGGCGCCGGTGAGCGCCGCCGCATCCGGCGGCCGGGTCGCCGGCAACCCGAGTGGCGGCGCCACCTGGTTGGGCAGCCTGACAGCGACCGCGTCGATCCGGTGGGCCAACTCGGCGTACATCGACTCGGCCTGGCCCTCGCGTGTGGGGGCCCGGTCGCCCGCATCGGGTGACCGGTGCCACGGCACATAACGGATCCTCAAGTACCCACCTCACCGAGCCCACGCTGACCGCCGGACGGGCTTGGGCACGCGGCAGGACCCGGCACTACTCACCGTCAGCCGGCCCCGCCCGCATCGCATGCATGCCCCTTGCCTGGTCAGAAGGTAGAAGGGGGTGGAGGCCCGGTACATGTGGCGGCAGGCCGAACAGTTACTGGATTCGGCCAACGGCACCGTTCATGGCGCCGGAGGTGAAGGCGCCGCGCCGCCTTCGGCTGTTGGAGTGACGAGGGCTCGGAGCACGTCATGCAGCGTGGGACCCGCGGCCATGACGCCGCTGTCGAGCCGCGACACGGTGGCACCGGCCTCGCACACGATGAGCGCGCCGGCGACCCAGTCCCAGAGCGCCAGTTCGTCTTCGAAATACGCGTCACACCGGCCGGCCGCGACTCAGCACAGATCAAGGGCGGCGCTTCCACTGCTTCGGATGTCGCGCACCGCGGGTAGCAGCGCGGGCAGGACGGATGCCTGGCGGGCTCGAGCCGAGGCACGGTAGGAGAAGACGGTGGCGACGAGCGCCGAGGGCAGACCGACGGGGTCGCTGACCGACAACGGTTCGCCGTTCAGCCGGGCGCCGGCGCCGCGGACCGCTGTGAACATCTCGTCCCGGGCCGCGTCGTACACGGCACCGGCGATCGTCTCCATGCCGTCCTGGCGGACTACGGCTGTGACCACTCCGGCAGCTACTTCACCACTCCGGGACAGGTCTGGCTCGGCGGTTTGGACCTTGTAGGTGCCAAGAACTACGTCCGTGCTGGTCACGCCACGTGTTGGTACTCGTGGAGGATGCCGCCGAGGCGGTCGCGTCGGTGGACGTCGAGGTGGGTGAGCCGGTCGGGTTCGGTGATCGGTTCGGGCAGGGGACATAGCGGTGCTGCGCTTGCGAGAGTGCGGTGGGGCCTGGGCTGGTTGTAGAACTGCTCGTATTCGCGCAGGGCGTGGAGTAGATGGGCCTGGTTCCAGATAAGGGTGCGGTCGAGGAGTTCGGTTCGGCAGGAGCGGATCCATCGCTCCATGACCGCGTTCATGCGCGGCATCCGGACGCCGGTCTGGACGACCTCGAAACTCTCAGCTTGCAGGACGGCGTCGAAGGCGGCCGGGTAGCGCGCGTCGCGGTCGCGGATCAGGAACCTCACCTCTGCGCTGGCGTCGTGGAGGTCCATGACCAGGTTTCGGGCCAGTTGAGTGACCCAGCCCGCGGTGGGGTGCGCGGTCGCGCCGAGGATCTGCACGCGCCGGGTGGCGTGCTCGATGACAGCGAGGACGTACAGGGTCGCCCCGGTCAGCGTCTTGGTCTCGAAGAAGTCGGCAGCGAGGATGGTGTGAGCTTGGGAGCGCAGGAACGCTGGCCAGGTGGTGTGGTTCCGCTCGGGGGCGGGGGCGATGCCGTGTTCCTTGAGGATGTTCCACACGGTGGAGGCAGCGACGTTGATGCCGAGAGCGGCGAGCTCGGCGTGGATCCGCCTGTACCCCCAGCTCGGGTTCTCTCGTGCAGCCGGAGCACCAAGGCACGGACGGAGCGTACGGTGCGCGGTCGACCGGGACTCTTGGGGCGTGAGGCCGTGGCATGACGGCGGCGGAGCAGATCGCGGTGCCAGCGCAGCAGCGTGTCGGGAGAGACGATCAATTGGAGTCGGCGAAGGTGTACCCGGGGGAGGGGTTGCAGGAGCGCCGCGAGCAGTGCGCGGTCGGGCCAGGTGAGCTGCGGTTTGTCGATCTGCCGCTGCAGCACGGCTAGTTGGTGGCGCAGCGTCACCGGCCACGACGTGCGTGCCGCGGTCTCCATGAGCCAGGTCCACAACATGCTCCGCGGCGTCGCCTGCGGCCGACAGGAACGCCCAACGTCATCCTGCGCCGCTTTGGTCTGGCCCACCACCCCCTGTGCGCCGATAGCCTCGGCATCCCCTCGCTGCGAGGTGGTGTCGAAGGGGCCGAAGTCCAAGGCCGAGCTGTACGGGGCGATCCGTCGGGACTGCCGTGCCGTGCCGGGCCGGCCGTCGAGCCGTGATGCGCAAGCGCGGCGTGGTCCAGGCCGAAGTGCAGAACGCCTTGTCGACGGCCTATGACACGGCGGGCGTGCTCGGGCGGCTCCGACTGTCGGGCGGGCGCCGGGTGCGTGGACGGGGGAGCCGGCCCAGCGGAGCCGGCGGACAGCCAACTCCTTTTGGACACGCAGCGTTTACATGCGTTCGACCCGTCGACCGGCGGGACTTGTTATGGTGTTACTCATTGGTAGCAAGCTGAGTGGGGGGACGCGGGGAGACCTGCGGCCATCTCGCCGCCGGGCGAGTGGCGAGACGGATGACCTGGCAAGGGGGCCCGGTCAACGGCTTCTGCGCGTGCGCATCACGCGGCCGTCGAACTCCAGTTCCCTCACCCGCTGACCCGGACAGGTGGGACTCGTCACATGGCTCGTTCCCTGGTCGAATTACTGACCGTACACGCCCAGCAACAGCCCGACCGTACCGCCTACCGGTACCTCCTCACCGGCGACTGCGACGGGGACATCCAGGACATCTCCTACGGACAACTGGCCCACCGCTCCCGGGCCGTGGCCGCCTGGCTCCAGGACCGCGGCCTGGCCGGCTCGCGCGCCCTGCTGCTCCATCCGCCCGGCCTGGAGTTCGTCTCCGCCTTTCTGGGCTGCCTCGCTGCCGGCGTGGTCGCCGTGCCGGGCGTGCCCCCGCAGGGACGGGCGCAGAACCACCGCGCTCTCATCCGGATGAAGCGTCTGATGACCGACTCCGACGCCAAGGTGATCCTCGGCGGCCGCGAAGTCATCCGCGCCTTGCGCACATGGACCGAGTACCTGCCCGAACCCGACACGGTCCCCCGCGTCGCCACCGAGGACATTCCCGACGACGCGGCCGGCTCCTGGCACGCCCCCGACCTCACGGCCGACTCGGTGGCCTTCCTCCAGTACACCTCCGGCTCCACCTCCGCCCCGCGCGGTGTGGCCGTCACCCACGGCAACCTGCTGGACAACGAGCGGATCATCACCGAGCGGATGGGCCACACCCCGGACGCCCTCGCGGAGCACGGCCGGGAACTGATCCTCAGCTGGCTCCCCGTCTACCACGACATGGGTCTCATGGGCCCGGTGCTGAACACGCTGTACCTGGGCGCCACGGCCACGCTCTTCTCGCCGCTGCACTTCCTGCAGAGCCCCGATCGCTGGCTGACCGCGATCAGCCGTTACCGGCCGCACACCAGCGGCGGCCCCAACTTCGCCTACGAGCTGTGCCTGAAGCACGCCACCGCCGACCTGGTCGACAGCCTCGACCTGAGCGCGTGGAAGGTCGCCTTCAACGGCGCCGAACCGGTGCGCGCGGCCACGCTGCGACGGTTCACCGAGACCTTCCGCGCGGCCGGCTTCCGCCATGAGGCGTTCTACCCCTGCTACGGCCTGGCCGAAGCCACCTTGATGGTCACCGGCGGTGCGGTGGACGCCCCGCCCACCCTGCTGGAGGCCGCCGAGACCGGCCCGCACGCCGGCGAGGCGGACGCGGCCGCCGTGGGCTGCGGCCGGCCCGGGACCGGGATCACCGTGGTGATCGCCGACCCTGACCGGCAGGAGGAACTGCCCGAGGGCGAGGTCGGCGAGATATGGGTCACCGGCGCGAGCGTGGCCAAGGGCTACTGGCGCAACACCCTTGCCACCCGCGAGACCTTCCGCGCCACCCTGATCGGCCGCGAAGGCCGCTTCCTGCGCACGGGCGACCTCGGCTTCCTGCGGGACGGCGAACTGTTCGTCACCGGCCGCCTGAAGGACCTCGTCGTCATCGACGGGCGCAACCACTACCCGCAGGACCTGGAGCTGTCCGCGGAGTTGTCCCACCCGGCACTGCGGCCCGGCTGCACCGCGGCGTTCTCCGTGGACGCCGGCGGTGCGGAGGGCGAACAGGTCGTCGTGGTGGCCGAGGTGGCGCCCGAGGCGGCCGGCGAGGCCGAGAAGATCACCGACCTGGTGCGCAGCGCGATCGGCCAGGCCCATGGCCTGTCGGTGCGGGACGTGGTGCTGGTCCGCCCCGGCACCATCCCGAAGACGTCCAGCGGGAAGATCCAGCGCCGCGCCTCGCGGGCGGCCTACCTCGACGGCACCCTCGCCTTGGTGGACGTGCGCGTCACGGGATGACCCCACCGCCGCCGGCGCGCCCGCCCGCGCCGGCCGCACGTCCGCCCTCCGCGGCCGCAGGTCCGTCGACTTCGGCCGTACGTCACCCGATGTCAGCCGTACGCCGCTGCCGCATGCGGTCGTGCGGAATCCGCCCGCATCACCGTTGCTTGAGGACACCTGCCCAGATGCCTGCGAACGAGCCCCGGAAGCAGTCCACCATCACGCCCCTCACCACTGCCGAGGACGTACGGGCCTGGCTGGGGTCGGCCGTCGCCGAGGCCGCCGGGCTCGACCCGCTGGCCGTCGACCCGGACCGGCCGATCGCGGAATTCGGGCTGGGGTCACGCCAGTTGGTGACGCTGGCCGCGGAACTCTCCGCACGGACCGGCCGACCACTGGAGCCATCGCTCGTCTTCGACCACCCCACGATCGCCGCGCTGGCCGACGCGGTCCTCGGCGAGCCGCCCGCTCCGAGGGCCGGCCCGGTCTCCGCCGAGGCTCCGCCGCGGGCGGTAGACGACGACATCGCCATCGTCTCCATGGCCTGCCGCTTCCCTGGCGGCGCCGACGACCCCGAAGGGCTGTGGCGGCTGCTCGCCGCCGGCGAGGACGCCATCTCCGAGGTGCCGGCGGGCCGTTGGGACACCCAGAACCTCTACGACCCCGACCCCGAGGCCACCGGCAAGGCGTACACGCTGCGTGGCGGCTTCCTCGACGGCATCGACCGCTTCGACGCCGCCTTCTTCGGGATCTCGCCACGAGAGGCCGACGCCATGGACCCGCAGCAGCGGCTGCTGCTGCAGACCAGCTGGGAGGCGATCGAGCGGGCCGGGATCGTCCCCGAGACGCTGCACGGCAGCCTCACGGGCGTCTACATCGGCCTGTACGACAGCGGATACCTCGCCTCCGCCTCGCTGACCCAGCTCGACGGGCACGTCGGCACGGGCTCGGCACCCAGCGTGGCCTCCGGGCGCATCGCCTACACCCTCGGTCTGCAGGGCCCGGCGGTCACCGTCGACACCGCCTGCTCCTCCTCCCTCGTCGCCCTGCACCTGGCGGCCCGCGCGCTGGCGGCAGGTGAGTGCGACCTCGCCCTGGCGGGCGGCGCGAGCCTGCTGGTGACCCCGCGGGGACACGTGGAGTTCAGCAGGCTGCGCGGGCTGTCGCCGTCCGGGCGGTGCAGCCCCTTCTCGGCCGACGCGGACGGCGTGGTGTGGGCCGAGGGCTGCGGTGTGGTGCTGCTCAAGCGGCTCGCCGACGCCCGCCGCGACGGCGACCGGGTGCTCGCCGTGGTCAAGGGCTCGGCCGTCAACCAGGACGGCCGCAGCCAGGGGCTGAGCGCCCCCAACGGCCCGGCGCAGGAACGGGTGCTGCGCGCCACCCTCGACGCCGCCGGACTCGCGCCGGACGACGTGGACCACGTCGAGGCGCACGGCACCGGCACCCGGCTCGGCGACCCCATCGAGGGCCGTGCACTGGCCGCCGTCTTCGGACCGGGTCGCCCCGCCGACCGGCCCCTCGGCCTCGGCTCGCTGAAGTCCAACATCGGTCACACCCAGGCCGCCGCGGGCATCGGCGGCGTGATCAAGACGGTGCTCGCCCTCGGGCACGAGCTCATGCCGCCGTCCCTGCACGCCGAGACCCTCACGGAGCACGTCGACTGGGCGGGCAGCGGCCTGGTCGTGCACGGCAGCGCCCGGGCGTGGCCGCGCGGCGGCGACCGCGTGCGGCGGGCCGGGGTGAGCGCGTTCGGCATCAGCGGCACCAACGCGCACGTCGTGCTGGAGGAGGCACCGCAGGACGCCGTCGCACCGGCCGGGGCGGAGGCGGAGCTGCCCGGCCCGACGCTCTTCCCGCTCTCCGCCCGCACGCTCCCCGCGCTCCAGGCGCAAGCCGACCGACTTCACGCACGTCTCGTCGCGCGGCCGGAGTTGCCC
Source organism: Streptomyces sp. NPDC050743 (assembly GCF_044456925.1). Classification (NCBI taxonomy): domain Bacteria; kingdom Bacillati; phylum Actinomycetota; class Actinomycetes; order Kitasatosporales; family Streptomycetaceae; genus Streptomyces; species Streptomyces sp. NPDC050743. The sequence goes on along the minus strand of NZ_JBITGJ010000042.1, from coordinate 51,426 downwards.
CTGCCCGCCGTGGCCGCGACGCTGGCCCACCACCGCACCCACTTCGAGCACCGTGCCGTCGTCCAGGCGGCCGGCCGGGACGAACTGCTGACCGCGCTGCGGGCCCTCGCGGAGGGCCGGCTCGACCCCGGGCCGACCGCCGGCCCCCGGCGGACGCTGCCCGCGGACAAGGTGGCCTTCGTCTTCCCCGGTCAGGGCGCCCAGTGGGCCGGCATGGCCCGTGACCTGCTCGAACGCGATCCCGTGTTCGCCGACGAGCTCGACCGCTGCGACGCCGCCCTGCGACCGTTCACCGTCTGGTCCGCGGCGGCGGTTCTGCGCGGCGAGGCGGGAGCCCCGTCCCTGGACCGCGTGGATGTCGTCCAGCCGGTGCTCTTCGCGGTGATGGTGTCCCTGGCCGCGGTGTGGCGGGCCCGTGGCGTCCGGCCGGACGCCGTGATCGGGCACAGCCAGGGCGAAGTGGCGGCGGCCTGCGTCGCCGGTGCGCTCAGCCTCAATGACGCGGCCGCGGTGGTCGCCCTGCGCAGCCGGGCCCTGACCGAGCTGTCCGGCACCGGCGCCATGGCCGTCGTCGGCCTGCCGCACACCGAGGTCGTCACCCGCCTCGAGGGTCTCGGCGACCGGGTCTCGGTCGCTGCTGTGAACAGCGGCCGGGCGACCGTGATCGCCGGTGACGTGGAGCCGCTGGAGGGCCTGCTCGCCGACCTCGACCGGGAACAGGTCTTCGTCCGTCGCCTCGACGTCGACTACGCCTCCCACAGCGCCCGGGTCGAGCAGGTGCGCGCGACGATCCTCGACGAGCTCGACGGCGTGACCACGTACCCCACGTCGGTCGTCTGGTACTCCACCGTCACCGGTGAGCCGGTCACCGAGGAGCTGGAGGCCGGCTACTGGTACACCAACCTGCGCGAACCCGTCCGCTTCGCGCCCGCGGTGGAGCGCATGGCGGCCGACGGCTACCGGCACTTCGTCGAACTCAGCTCGCATCCGTCCCTGCTCACCGCCCTGCACACGATCGGCGAGGACTCCGGCCACGAGCTGGTCGCCGTCGGCTCCCTCCGCCGCGACGAGGACGGACCCGCCTGCCTGGACCGCGCAGCCGCCGAACTGCACGTCTGCGGACGGCGGTTGGACTGGCGGCGCCTGGTCGCCGACACCGTCCGGGCGGACCTGCCGACCTACGCCTGGGACACCCGGCGCCACTGGATCGCACCCGAGCCGGCTTCGGGCGGTCCGGGCCTGTTCGACCGCGCCGCGCACCCGTTGCTCGGCGTCCAGTTGCAGTCGGCCGACGAGACCCGCTGGACCTTCCGCAACGAGTGGTCCCCGGCCACCGCCGACTGGCTGTCCGACCACACCGTGTTCGGCCGGACCGTGGTGTCCGGCACGACCCTGCTGGAGCTGTGCCGGGCCGCCCTCGCCGTGGCCCGCCCGGACGATCCGGCCGACGTGACCGACCTGCTGTTGCTCGCACCCCTCGTGCTGCCCGCCTCCGGCACGGTGGAGGTGTCCGTCGAGGTGGTCACCGCCGGCCCGGCACCGGAGATCACCGTGCACAGCCGCCCGCGCGGCCAGGAGGCCACCGGCTGGACCCTGCACGCCACCGCCTCGGCGGCCGCGGCGACCGAGGCGGCGGAGCGGCCGCCGGTGTGGCCTCAGGCGGCGGAGCCCGCCTGGAGCCCGGACACCTACGAGCGGCTGACCGGGCTCGGTCTCGGCTACGGTCCGGCCTTCCAGGGCGTACGGGAGGCGGTGGTGCCCGGCGCCGGCGAGCTGCTGGCCCGGCTGTCGCTGCCGTCCGCGGCCCACGACTTGGCCGACCCCTACCCGGTCCACCCGGCGCTGCTGGACGCCGCGCTGCACGTGGCCGCGGCCCTCGAAGGAGGCGCCGCCCCCGACGGCCCGGTGCTCCTTCCGATCGCGGTGGGCCGCGCCGCGCTGTCGCACGGCGGCGCCGACGACCTCATCGCGCTCGTGCGGCGCACCGGCGCCACCGAAACGGATCTCACGCTGGACGTGATGCTGTGGGACGCCGACGGCTTCCCCGCGGGCCGGCTGGAGGGCGTACGGCTGCGGGCCGCGAGCCCGGCGGATCTCGCCGGCGGTTCGGGCAACGGGCGGCACCTGTACGAGGTGGCCTGGACGGCCGCGCCCGAACCGAGCGTCCAGGCACCGGCCGGTGACTGGACCGTCGTCGGCGACCCGTCCGACCCCGACGTCGCCGCGGCCCTGCGCAGCCTCGAAGCCGCGGGGATCCAATGTCGCGACACGGGTGGCGACGTGCTCGTACGGTTGTGGCCACGGCCGGACGAGGACGCCGAAACGGACGCCGCCGCACGGGAGGTGACGGAAGCCGCGCTGGCCGAGCTGCAGACACTCGCCGCACAGGAGCAGGCACCCGCCCGGACCATCTGGGTGACCCGCGGCGCGGTCGCGGCCGACGACCGGGACACCGTGCCGGGCCTCGCCCAGTCGGCGCTGTGGGGCCTGGCCCGCAGCGCCCGTGCCGAGCATCCGGACCTCGGGCTGACGCTGCTCGACCTCGAGGACACCGATCCCGCGGCTGCCCTGCTCGCCGTCGTCGCGCACCGGGACGAGCCCGAACTCGCCGGGCGCGCGGGCACTTTGCTCGTGCCCCGGCTCGTGCGCGCCCGCGCCGCCGACACGGACCGTGCACGGACACCCGTCGACGGCACCGTACTAATCACCGGAGGCCTCGGCGCCGTCGGACGCCACATCGCCCGGCTCCTCGCCGAACGGGGCGTACCTCGCCTGCTGCTGACGTCCCGGCGCGGAGCCGACGACCCGCGCACGGCCGAGGTCACCGCGGAACTGACAGCGCTCGGCGCCGCGGTCGAGGTGGCGGCATGCGACGTCGCCGATGCTGCGGCCCTGGCCGACATTGTCGGTTCCGTCGCCCGCGAACTCCGCGGCGTCGTGCACTGCGCCGGCGTCCTGGACGACGGGGTGGTCGCCGAGCTGACCCCCGAACGCCTCGCGCGGGTGCTCAGCCCCAAGGTGGACGGCGCCGCCCACCTGCACCGGCTCACCGCGGACGCGCAGCTCGACCTGTTCCTGCTGGTCTCCTCCGCCGCCGGTGTCGTCGGCAACGCGGGCCAGGCCAACTACGCCGCCGCCAACGCCTTCCTCGACCAACTCGCCCACCACCGGCGCGCCTCGGGGCTGCCCGCAGTGTCGGTCTCCTTCGGCGCCTGGGCGGGCGAGGGCCTCGCCGCCGAACACGCCGACCTGGAGCGGATGGCCCGCCTCGGCCACCGCGCCCTGACTCCGGAACAGGGCCGCGACCTCGTCGAACTCGCGCTGCGCCGGGACGCCCCGCACCTGGTCGCCTGTGCGCTTGACCTGCCCCGCCTGCGCGAGACCACGGCCGGCGCGGGCGGCGGTGCGGCCGCGCTGTGGCGCTCCCTGCTGCCCGCGCCCCGCACCGGGCAGGACGGCACGGACGGCCTGGCGGACCGGCTGGCCCGGCTGCCGGAGGCGGAGCGCGCCGACCGCGTCCTGGCCCTGGTCCGCGAGGAGGCCTCCCGCGCCCTCGGTCTGCGCTCGGCGGAGTCCGTCCGTCACGACCAGCCGCTGCGCGACCTCGGCATGGACTCGGTGACGGCGGTGGAGCTCCGTAACCGCATCGGCGCGCGCCTCGGCTCCCGCCTCCCGGCCACCCTGCTGTTCGACCACCCCACCCCGGCCCGCCTCGCCGAGCACCTGCTGGCCACCGTGATCGCGACGAGCGGCCCCACCGCCCGCCGTCCCGCGCCCGCCGCGCCGCACACCCGCACCGCGGCGCACGACGAGCCGGTCGCCCTGGTGGCCATGGCCTGCCGCCTGCCGGGCGGCGTGGGCGACCCGGAGGAGCTGTGGCAGCTGGTCGCCGAGGGCCGTGACGCGGTCGGCCCGTTCCCGGCCGGGCGCTGGGACGTCGAGTCGCTGTACGACCCCGACCCGGAGACGCCGGGCAAGTCGTACGCCCGGGAGGGCGGCTTCCTGGACGACATAGAGTCCTTCGACGCGGGTTTCTTCGGCATCACCCCGAAGGAGGCCGCCGCCATGGACCCGCAGCAGCGGCTGCTGCTGGAGACCGCGTGGGAGGCGCTGGAGCGCGCCGGGATCGTCCCCGCCGAACTGGCGGGCAGCACCGCCGGCGTGTACGTCGGCATGTTCGGCAGCGACTACCTGTCGGGCTCCCGGCTCGACCAGCTGGACGGGTACGTCGGCACCGGGTCGGCGCTCAGCGTGGCCTCGGGCCGGCTGGCGTACGCGCTCGGGCTGCACGGCCCGGCGCTGACGGTGGACACGGCGTGCTCGTCGTCGCTCGTCGCGGTGCACCTGGCGGCGCAGGCGCTGCGGTCGGGCGAGTGCGACCTGGCGCTGGCCGGCGGTGTGACGCTCATGGTGACCCCGCAGACCTTCGTGGAGTTCAGCCGGCTGCGGGGTCTGTCCCCGACGGGCCGCTGCCGCTCCTTCTCCGACGACGCCGACGGCGCCGTCTGGGCCGAGGGCGCCGGGATGCTCGTACTGAAGCGGCTGAGCGACGCGCGGCGGGACGGCGACGAGGTGCTCGCGGTGCTGCGCGGCACGGCCGTCAACCAGGACGGCCGCAGCCAGGGCCTGTCCGCGCCCAACGGCCCGGCGCAGGAACACGTGGTCCGGCGGGCCCTGGAGCTGTCCGGCCTCGAACCCGCCGACATCGACTACGTGGAGGCGCACGGCACCGGCACGACGCTGGGCGACCCGATCGAGGCGAACGCCCTGGCGCAGGTCTTCGGTGCCTCCCGCCCCCGGCACCGCCCGCTGTACCTGGGCTCGCTCAAGTCCAACCTCGGGCACACGCAGGCCGCCTCGGGCATCGCCGGGCTGATCAAGGTGGTGCAGTCGCTGCGCCACGGGATGCTGCCGGCCACCCTGCACGCCGGCACACCCAGCCGGTACGTCGAGTGGGACGGCAGCGGTCTGCACCTGCTGCAGGAGGCCCTGCCGTGGCCGGCGGCGAAGGAGCGCGTCCGGCGGGCCGGGGTCAGCGCCTTCGGGATCAACGGGACCAACGCGCATGTGATCGTGGAGGAGGCCCCACCGTCCGCGGCGGAGCCCGGCCTCGCAGGTGAACCTCCGTCCGGCAAGCGGCTGTTCATCCTATCCGGGCGGAGCGAGGCCGCGCTGCGCGGGCAGGCCGCACGGCTGGCCCGACACCTGACCGGGGACACGCCGCTGCCGGACGTCGCCTACACCCTGGCCCGGCACCGCAGCCACTTCCCCTGGCGGGCGGCGGTCACGGCGGGCGACGCGGACGAACTGCGCGCCGCACTCGATGCGTTGGGCAGCGGACGGGCGCAGCCGGCCACGCCGCGCGAGGGGGAGACGGGCAGGGTGGCCTTCGTCTTCTCCGGGCACGGCAGCCAATGGCCCGGTATGGGCCTGGAGTTGCTGGCCGGTTCCCAGGCCTTCCGCGAGGAGCTGACCCGGATCGACGAGGCGGTGCAGCGGCACGTCGGCTGGTCGGTGCTCAACGCGCTGCGGGCACCGGAGGAGTTCTCCCCGCTGCACCGGACCGAGTGCCTGCAACCGGTGCTCTTCGCGGTCAACGCGGCGCTGGCCGCCGCGTGGCGGGCCCTCGGCGTGGTCCCGGACGCCGTGGTCGGACACAGCCTGGGCGAGATCGCCGCCGCCTACAGCGTGGGCGCCCTCGGCCTGGACGACGCCGTGGCCGTGGTGACCGGTCGGGCCGAGGCCGTCGTCCCGCTGGTCGGGCAGGGCGGCATGGTCGCGGTGGAACTGCCGCGGGCGCAGGTCGAGGAACTGCTCGCCCCCTACGCGGACCGGCTCTTCGTCGCCGCGGTCAACAGCGCGGGCTCCACGGCCGTCTCCGGCGCCGCCGACGCACTGGCCGAGCTGCGCCGCCACCTCGAAGAGGGGGGGATCACCGTACGACGGCTGTCGACACCGTTCGCCTCGCACACCCCGCTGATGGAACCTCTGCGCACGGAGTTGCTCGACCGCTTTTCCGGTATCCGGGGCGCACAGGCGTCGACCCCGCTGTACTCGACGGTGCTGGCCGAACCCGTCTCCGGCGACCGGCTGGACGCCGACTACTGGTACGCCAACCTCAGGCAGCCCGTCCGTTTCGCCGACACCGTCCGGCGGATGCTGGACGACGGCTACCGCTACTTCGTCGAGCTCAGCCCGCATCCCTCGCTGCTGTCCTCCATCGAGGCGGTGGCGGCGGAGGCCGGGATCGACGTGGCCGGCGTCGGCTCGCTGCGCCGTCAGCAGGACGGGCCCGATGTCCTGCTGCGCGGCGTCGGCGAGTTGTACCTTGCCGGGCACGCGCCGGACTGGCCGGCGCTGTTCCCGCAAGGCCGCCGCGTCGATCTGCCGACGTACGCCTTCGCCCGCGAACGCCACTGGCTCACGCCCGCCCCGGCCACAGCCACGGGCTCCTCACCGCTCCTCGGCACCCACGTCGAGTCCAGCGACGAGCCGGACCGGCACCTCTTCCAGAGCGACATCGACCTGCGGGACAGCCGCTTCGCCTATCTGAGCGACCACCGGGTGGACGGCGAGGTCTGGCTGCCCGGCGCCGCCTTCCTCGACATGGTGCTGGAGGCCGCCTCCGCGGTGCAGGACGGGCGCCAAGTCCACCTGAGCGAGATCGAGTTCGTGCAGCCGTTGCGGATGGATCCCGAACGGCCCGTACGGGTGCAGCTGGTGCTGCGGCCCGCCCGGGACGGCTTCCGGTCCTTCACCGTCGTCTCCGCGGGCGCCGGTGAGCGGCGCCCGCGGTGGGTGCGGCACGTCGGCGGACGCGTCGCGGTGACCGGCGAGCAGCCCTCGCCCGACGTACGGCTCGACGACGTGCGGCTCACCGCCGTGCGTGAGCAGTGCACGCAGGACGCGGACCTGCCGGCGGTGTACGCCGGGCTGAGCGCCCTCGGCATCGACTACGGCCCCGCCTTCCGGGGCCTGGAACAGGGCCGCCGCGGCCACTCGGCGGCCCTGGGCCGGCTGGCCGCCAGGCCCGCCGCGGGCTATCTGCTGCATCCCGCGGTCCTCGACGCCGCGTTCCACACGGTCGCCCTGCCCCAGGATGCCCCCGAGGGCCGGGCGTTCGTGCCCGCCGGGGCGGGACGGCTGCGGTTCACCGGCCTGCGCACCACGCCTGCCTGGGCCGGCTGCGAACTGCGCTCCGTGTCCGGCGACACCGCCACCCTGGACCTCAGGATCTGGGACGAGGACGGGCAACTCGTCCTGGAGATGGAGGGGTTCCGGCTGGCCGCGCTCTCGCCGCTGGACGGCGCCCTCTTCGAGACCCGCTGGCACCCGCGCCCGGTGGCGCAGGAACCGCCGGTGAAGGGCAGCTGGCTGATCCTGGCCGACGACACCGGGGTGGCGGACGCGCTCGGCGAGCGGTTCGGCTCCTCGGTGCCGCATGTCGTCGCCCGCAGCGGCAACGCCTTCGCCGTCGAGGGACCGGGACGCTACGTCCTCGATCCGGCCGACCCGCACCACCTGGCCCGGCTGCTGGAGGAGGCCTTCGCGGGCGGACAGCCCGAGCAGGTGGTGCAGCTGACCGCCCTCGACGCCCCGGCGATCGGCGACGCCGGATCGGCCGAGCAGGCGGCGCGGCTGTGCTGCCTGAGCACCCTGCACCTGGTGCGCGCCCTCGCCGGCCGTCCGCAGGGCCGGGCTCCGCGCCTGTTCGTGGTCGTACGCGGCAGCCAGGCAGCCGGCCACAGCACCGGGGTGACCAACCCGCAGCAGGCGCTCGCCTGGGGCTTCGGGCTCGCGGTGGCGCAGGAGTACCCGGAGCTGTCGACCACGCTGATCGACCTGCCGCCCACCGACGGCGTCGACGCCCTGTGGACCCAGCTCAGGCACGCCGACGACGAACGGCTCGTCGCGCTGCGCGGCACCGGCCGCCTGGTGCCGCGCCTGGCCCACACCCGCCCGGACGACGGCGGTCACGGCGAGACCTCCGTGGACGGTGTGCACCTGATCACCGGCGGTCTGGGCGGCCTCGGCCGCGTCGTCGCCGAGCGGCTGGTCCGCCGCGGGGCCCGCCGACTGGCTCTCATGAGCCGGGGCACGCCCGACGCGGAGGCCGGCAACTGGATCACGGGTCTGGAAGAGCGAGGCGTCACCGTGCACCTGGCCCGCGCCGACGTCGCCGACCGGGAGAGCCTCACGGCCGCCCTGGACGCCGTACGGCACGCCTGCGGCCCGGTCGCCACGGTCGTGCACACCGCCGGAGTGCTCGACGACGCCACGGTGGCGAACCTGACCGACGAACGCGTCCTGCGCGTCCTCGCCCCCAAGGTCCTGGGCACCGCCCTCCTCACCGAGCTGATCCCGGAGACCCGGAACCTGGTCCTGTTCGCCTCCGCGGCAGGACTCCTCGGGTCGGCCGGGCAGAGCCCGTACTCGGCGGCGAACGCCTTCCTCGACGCCTGGGCACACCACCTTTCCCGCACCGACCGCCCTGCGCTGAGCCTGGACTGGGGTGCCTGGGCCGGTGTCGGCATGGTCGCCGGGTCCGGCACCCGGGCCGCCGAGACCAGCCGCTCGGGCCTGGTCGCCTTCTCGCCGCAGGAGGGAGGCGAGCTGTTCGAGCGGGTCCTGGCCACCGCCCGCCGCCAGCTCGCGCCGATCGCCCTGGACCGGGAGATGCTGACGCTCGTCCCCGACGCCGTGCGCACCCGCCCGATCCTGGGCGACCTGGTCACCGTCCAGACCGGCACGGCCACCTCGGACGACCTCGTCAAGAAGGTGTTCGCGGCGACGACCGACCAGGACCGCGCCACCTGGCTCGAGGCGTACGTCCGGGCCCGGGTCGGCGAGGTCTCCGGAGGAGCGGTCGACGTGTCGGCGACCACGGCCCTGAAGGAACTGGGCCTGGACTCCCTGATGCTGGTGCGGTTGCGCAACGCCTTCGTCCGCGAACTGGGCGTGGAGCTGCCGGCCGCGGACGTGTTCGCGGCGTCCGACATCCGCGGCCTCGCCCAGGCCCTGGCCGAGGGCCTTCCGGAGCGGGGCGCCGTGGCGCGGCAGGACTCCGGCGACCTCGCCGGGGAGGTCCCGGAGACCGAACTGCGGCCCGCGACACGGGACGTCGTACGACTGCTGCGCAGCGCCCGGCCGGGCATGCCGGACGCGGCGCACGGCATCGGCCTCGCCGTACGGCTGATCGCGCCGACCACACCGGAGACGCTCACCGGCATCCTCACCCGGCTCGTCGCGCGGCACGCGGCCCTGCGCACCGCGATCATCACCGGGGAGGAAGGCGTACGGCAGCTGCGCGTGGACCGGGAACCGGCGGAGCCGGTGCTGCGCTGCACGGCCGTCGAAGGCCCACTCGACGCCGCCGAGCGCCTGCGCACCCTGCTGGAGCCGCCGTTCGACCTGGCGACGACACCACTGTGGCGGTTCGAGCTGGTGGACGGCGGTGCACACGGCCAGATTCTGGTGTTCGGCGCCCACCACGCGGTCAGCGACCTGCAGTCGCTGCTGCTCGTGGCCGGCGAGATCGACGCGGAACTGTCCGGCACCCCCCTCGACGCCGCCGTCACCAACCGCGACATCGCCCTGCTCATCGAGGCCCAGCAGGGCGGTGAGGGGGCGGGCGCCGAGTGGCGCGAGCACTTCCACGGCAGCGAACGGCTCGACCTGGAGCTGGACCGGCCGCGCCCGGCGACCCGGTCGTACCGGGCCGGCAGCGTGACCGTGACGATTCCCGACGGGCTGATGGAACGGGTTGCGGCGGCCGCGAGCAGGCTGGCCGTCACTCCCGCCGCCTTCTGCCTCGGCACCCTGACGGTGCTGCTGGCCGGAAAGCGGGAACGGGAGCGGTTCGTGCTCGCCGTTCCCGTGGACACCCGCATCCACGCCGACGCGTACGACGCGGTGGGCTTCTTCGGCGTGCCGGTGCCGTTCCCGGCCGAGGCCCGCGCGGGCGAACAGGTGGCCGAGGTGCTGCGCCGCACCGACGCGCGCCTGCAGCGCCTCCTGGCCAAGGGCGCCATGTTCTCCGACGTCCTGGCCACCCTGGCCCGGCAGGGCCTGCACCGGGAGAACGCGCCGCTCGTCGAGGTCTACTTCAACTACGTACGGTCCTCGCGCCACCTCACCCGGCTGGAGGTGCTGCCGGCCGGCACCGGCTACTCCGACCTCGACCTGATGATCACCATGACCCCGGATGCGGCACGCGTCCGGCTCGACCACAACCTGGACATCCTGGACGCCGCGACCACCGCCGAGCTGGGGGAGGAGTTCCTGCGGTTGCTGGGGGAGGCGGCTGAGGACCCTGCGGCACCGGCGCGCGCCGGCACCCGGACTCCCGCGGGTACGGCGCCCGCACCTCGCCGGTCCCTGGCCCTCGCCGCCACCTTCGCCCTCGGCAACCTCCCGCTGATGTGCGAGGCAGCCGTCGAGAACGGGGCCGGGGACGGCGGACCGGCGATCACCGAGGCGCCGTACCACCACGTGCTCGCGAGTCTCCAGGACCCCTCGGGTGTCTTCGCCGACCCCGCGACCGCGGTGGGCGTGGTGCTGCTGCGGGCGGTGGACCTGGAGCGCTTCGGCCCGGTCGACGACGCGCTGCTCGCCGAGCTGCGCACCGCCTACCCGGCCGCGCTCAAGGCGCTGTCGGAACGCACCCGCAAGCCGCTGATCGTCGGCTTCCTGCCCGCCGCCCGTCAGGAGGACCGACTGACGCAGTGGGAGCGCGAGGTCGCCGCCGACCTGGCCGGCCTGCCCGGCATCGCGGTGCTCGGCACCGACGACTGGACCCGGCACCACCCCGGCGGGGAACGCTTCGACGAGCGGACCGAGCGGCTGGCCCACCTGCCCTTCACGCCGCCCTTCCAGGCGGCCGTGGCGCTGCGCCTCGCCGACGTCGTACGGGCGGTGCTGCGCCCCACGCCCAAGGTGATCGCGGTGGACGGCGACGAGACCCTGTGGGGCGGGGTCGCCGGCGAGATCGGCCCCGAGGCCGTCGACCTGGCCGGTCCGCGCGCCCTGCTCGCGCGCAGGCTGCTGCAGTGGCGCGAGGCGGGCGCGCTGCTGGCGCTCGTCAGCAACAACGACGAGGCCACGGTCCGCGCCGTCCTGGACCGCCCGGACAGCCTGCTGAGGGCGGAGCACTTCAGCGTGCTGTCGGCCGCCTGGGGACCGAAGCCGGGCCGCCTGGCCGAGGCCGCACGCACGCTCGACCTCGGCCTGGACAGCTTCCTGTTCCTGGACGACAACCCCGCCGAGATCGCCAAGGTGCGCTCCGCGCTGCCGCAGGTGCTGTCGGTGACCTGCCCGTCCGCGGACGAACTTGAGGAGTTCCTGGGCCGGTTGTGGCCGCTGGTCCCCGCGGCGGTGACCGCCGAGGACGCGCTGCGGGCCCGGTTCTACGCGCAGGAAAGGGAACGGGAGACTGTCCGCGCAGCCGCCGGGTTCGAGGAGTTCCTTGCGCAGCTGCAGCTGGAGGTCGACATCCGGGCGCTGTCCGAGGCCGACGTGCAGCGGGCCGAGCAACTCGTCCGCCGCACCAACCAGTTCACGCTCCACCCCCGGTCGGCCGACGGCGGCGACGTCGCCCGCTGGCGGCAGCGGGGCGAGGTGTGGACGGCGGCGGCCCGGGACCGGTTCGGTGACTACGGGCAGATCGCCCTGCTCGCTCTGTGCGCGGACCGCGACCAACTCGAGGTCACGGGCTGGCTGATGAGCTGCCGGGCGCTCGGCCGAGGGGTCGAGGAACGCCTGTTGCAGTGGCTGGCCGACCGTGCCGAGGAACTGGGCTGCACGAAAGTCCGGCTGACGGCGGAGCGCACGGAGCGCAACGTACCGGCACGGCGACTGGTGGCCGCGCTCGGTGGCGGTGACCAGGACGACGAGCGCCTGGAGGCCGTGGTCACACCGGACCGCCTGAGGGCGTTCCGGTCCTGGGAGCAGCAGTGAGGACGTGCCGCAGCAAGCAGGCGAGGACTTCCTCGGATGTCGGAAGCAAGGGAAAGGACGCGCACATCGTGAAGGGCTCTCATGCGTGACATGACCGAGGAATCCGGGCAGCGGGCGACCGCCGAGGCGATCGAGCGCGGTGGCGGCGGGCTCGGCGTGGACGACCTGCTGGCCAGGGTGATGCAGGCCGCCACCGGTACGGACTCCGGTGCCGCCCCCGCCCCGCCCCGGGACGTGGACGGCGTGGCCGCCGCCATCGCCGCCGCGGCGGGCCGCCATCTGCCCGCGGGACACCTGTCGCCCGACGCCGACTTCTTCGACGCGGGGGGCACGTCCGTGCATGCCGTGGAACTCGTCGCGGAGCTGGAGGGCGAGCTGGGCATCGAGTTCGACCTGGACGAGGTGTTCGCCGACGCCCGTCCGATCAGTCTCGCCCGGCGCTGGCTGCAGGCGACCGGGGCCGAAGCGTCGAGCGAGGCCACCCCGCCGGCCGTGCACGCAGGCACCCCGGCGCCCACCGCCCAGGGCACTCTGCCGGTTCCGGCCGCCGGTGTGCGGGCGGCCTCCGGCGCGGGTGCTGTTGCGGCTCCGGCCCCTGGCACACTGCCGCTCTCCCCGGCGGGCGCTCTTCCGGCCCTCGCCCCGCGCACCCTTCCGATCCCGACTCCGCGCAGCTCACCGGCGTTTCGCCCCCGTGTCGGCAGTGGCGACGAACGGTATACCAGGGCCCGCCGCGAGGACCTCGAGCAGATCCTCGCCGATCTGAGCCTCGCCGACCGCCTGCCGTTCGCCGACGTGCCTGAGCCGCTGCCGCCCCGCCGGATCCTGCTGACCGGCGCCACCGGCTTTCTCGGCAGTCACATGCTGCTCGACCTGCTCCGGCACAGCGACGCGCATGTCCATTGCCTGGTCCGCGCGGTCGACGAGGAGGCGGCCGTCGCCCGGCTCGGCGAGGCGCTGAAGAGTCACCGACTGCCCTGGTCGTCGGAGGTGCGGCGCCGGGTGACCGTGCTGCCCGGCGACATCCGGCGGCCGCGGCTCGGCCTCTCCGACGAACTGTGGCACACGCTCGCCCACGAACTGGACAGCGTCGTGAGCGTGGCCGCGGCCGTGGATTTCCTGCGCGGCTACCAGTCGCTGCGGGCGAGCAACGTCCTCGGCGCGCTCACCCTCGCCGAACTCGCGGCCACCGGGCGGCCCAAGCCGCTGCACCACATATCCTCGATCGCCGTCTTCAACGAGGTCGGCATCACCTCCATGGGCGAGGACGACCCACTCGCCCACGTCGACCGGCTCGTCTCGGGCTACGACCAGTCGAAGTGGGCCGCCGAGGTCGCCCTGCGCCGTGCCCGCGACCACGGCCTGGTCGTCACCGCGCTGCGCCCCGGCGGCATCGGCGGCCACACGAAGACCGGCGCCTACAACCCGCAGGACCTCAGCAGCGGCCTGATCTCGGCCTTCGGCCGCTTCCGCACAGTACCGGCCTTCCGCTACCTGAACGCGGCCCCGGTGGACTGGGTGAGCCGGGTCGCCGTCGCCGCGATCTGCGAGCCCGACGCCTGGGGCTACGACTACAACCTCACCGGTGTGCCCAACACCCTCGACGACGTCGTCCGTGACATGGCGCTCGGAGGAATGCACGTGCGCGTCCAGGACTGGGACGAGTGGCGCACCGACGCTTTGGCCCGCCTGGAGGCCGAACCGGTCCCCGAACTCGCCTTCCTCTCCATGGTGTTGCAGAGTCCTACCGCCCTCAAGCTGTGTGAGGCGACCCTGAAGGGCCCGGCGGCCGAAGGCGCACGCACCGCCGCGCTGGTCGCGGCGCTAGGGCTGCCGCCCGCGGCCCGCTACGACGCGCAGGCCCAGCTGAGCACGTTCGAGCGGCTCGCCCAGGACGGCCTCGCCAGGCTGCCGCACAAGGACGACCAGCCCTACCTGTGGTTCTCGGAGACGACGGAGGGCAGCGTGGGACCGGTCGGCGCCCTCGCCGACAGCCCCTGCTCCATGGCGCTCACCCTCTCCATCGCGAGCATGTACCAGCTGGTGAAGGAGCGCCGGGTGGACGTGACCGGCGAGGTCGTCTGCACCGCCGTACATCCCGAGCCGCTGACCGTCGAGCGCGGCGACGTCTGGATCCGCCCCGAGGAGGGGATCCCGCAGCAGCACGGACTCAGGCACCAACTCCTGTGCTACCGGATGCGGTTGCGCGACGCCGACGGCGGCCACTGGTGGCTGGAGGGTCACAAGTACGCCCGGGCCCGCCGCGACCTGTGGCGGCAGACCCGCGCGCTGACCGTGCGGATCGGCCGCGAGGGCGAGGCGGCGACCCTGGCGGGCGAGGTCGTCGTGCCCGCGGACTCCTACGTCCGCGACCAGATCGACGGCATCAAGGTCGACCCGCGTCTGACCAGCCAGGAGAAGCGGGCAGCCAAGCTGACCTGGCTCGCCTGGTTCGGCCTGGAGATGGGCCGCGGCCTGCTCGGCCCCTTCGCCCGCGCCGCCGCGGACCTGCTCGACCTGCGCCGCACCCCGACCCCCACGGAGCACCACCGATGATCTTCAGGACGACCACCTCCCGCGCCGGCGGTTCGGCGCTGCCCCGGGTCAGGACTACCGCGGCCCTGCGCCCGCTGCACCACCGCCTCGACCCGGCCCGCGTCGAGGAGATCCCCTTCCGGGCGGACGACGGCGTCCGGCTCGGCCTGACCCGTATCCACACCGGCGCCGCGGACCGCCCCGTCGTGCTGCTCCTGCACGGACACACCGCGTCCGCCGACATGTTCCTGCTGCCGGAGACCCGCAATCTGGTCGACGTCCTCCTCGACGACGGCTACGAGCCCTGGCTGCTGGACTGGCGGGGCAGCTGCCGGCTGCCGTACAACGAGACCGGCCAGAGGTACACGTACGACGACGTGGCCCTGTACGACATCCCTGCGGCCGTCAAACACGTCCGCGAGCGTACAGGCGACCGCCCGCTGTTCGTGGTCGCCCACTGCATCGGCTCGCTCACGCTGTCCCTGAGCATGGCGGCGGGACTGGTGCCGGGCCTCGCCGGCGTGGTGTCCCAGGGTGTGTTCCTGACGCCGAAGCTCGCCGGCCGGACATCGCTGCGGATGTCGCTGGCGGGGGAGCTGCTGAAGACGCGGATCGATCACATCCCGGTCGACTTCCGCAAGGTGGGCCTGTGGTCGAGGTACACCCCGTTGTTCGCACTGGCGTCACGGAAGGCGAGCTGCCCGGACCCGACCTGCCAGATCCTGCACAATTCCGCATGGGGCACGGGAGCCTCGCTCTTCGTGCACGAGAACCTGTCCGAGGCCACCCACGACCGCCTCGCCGACCTCCTCGGCCCCGCGCCGCTGTGGATCCTGCCCCACCTGCGCCGCATCGAGCTGGCCCGCAGCGTGGTCCGCTGGCACGAAACCGACCACCGCTACCGTGACCTGCCGCCCAATGCGCTGGACGCGGCCGGCCGTATCGACACCCCCGTGCTGCTGCTCGCCGGCAGCGACAACGGGCTGTGGCTGGACTCCCAGCGGCTCTGCCATGACGTACTCGCCGACCGCCAGCCCCAGTTGGACGTGTCCTACACCGAGATCCCCGGTTACGGCCACCTGGACACATTCCTCGGCCGGGGCGCCGCCCTGGACGTCTTCGGTCACATCCTCGATTTTCTCGGTGGACGGCGGTGACGGACGGCTGGTCGGCCGACCACCGAACCCGCCGGTGACCAAACCACGCTCCAGGAAGCACCGCATGCCGCAGCTCGCCGCCGACGGTGCGCAACGACGTACGACGTGGCTCCCGACCCCATCCCGGTATTGCGGGCCCGAGTCACATCGGCGGCGGGCGGCGTGCGCGCGGTTCTCAAGCAGGTGTTCGCCGACACACCGACGTCCCCGGGCATCCCCGCGGACAACCAGGCCACCATGTTCATGGCTCTCACCTGTGGCGACGCCGAATGTCCGCACGACGTCGACGGCTACGCCTGTCCCGCGTGAAAGCCCTGGTTCGGGCTGCTGATCAGGCCGTTTGTCTGCCTGCCGTCAGGCTGCTTGCTGGTACTCGTTGATGAGGCCGCCGAGTAGTTGAGTGCGGCGGACGCGGCCTCCGAAGGGGATGACAGGTGCCGTCTGGCCGGTCTCCGAGGCTTGGGGAGATCGTTGGTGGAGGGATTGGTGGGGGCGGTGCCGGTTGTAGTGGTCGGTGTAGGTGTTCAGGACGGTGCGCAGGTGCCGTTCGTTCATGATGAGTAGGCGGTCGGTGCACTCGTGGCGGACGGTGCCGACCCAGCGTTCCGCGAAGGCGTTTGCCTTCGGCGATCTCGGCGGGGAAAGTAGCACCTGCATGCCCGCGTCGGCGAGCACGGCGTCGAAGGCGTCGGAGAACTTCCCGTCCCGGTCGCGTAGGAAGAACCGGAACCGGTCCACCCGGTCTTCGAGGTCCATCATCAAGTTCCTCACCTGCTGGGTCACCCAGTCCCGGTTCGGGTGCGCGCTGATGCCGAGGACGTGCACTCGGCGCGTTGCGACTTCCATGACGAACAGCACGTACAGCCGCCGGCAGAACGCGGTATCCACATGGAAGAAGTCGCAGGCCAGCAGTCCGGAAGCCTGGGCGCGTAGGAAGGAGGCCCAGGCGTCGTGAGCCCGCTGGGGCGCGGGCGGAATGTTGCCCTGCCGCAGAACTGACCGGACGGTGGCGGCGCAGACCGTGATGCCCAACCGGGCCAGCTCTCCCTGCACTCTGCGGTGTCCCCACAGCGGATTCTCCCGCGCGAGACGCAGGATCAGCTCCCGCGTCTCCTCCGATATCGGCGGCCGACCGGGGCTCTTGTGGGGGTAGGTCCACTTGCCGGCGATCAGCTCTCGGTGCCAGCGCAGCAGCGTCGCTGGGGTGACGAAGAAGCTGCTCCAGCTCTGTCTGGGCAGCAGACGCGACAGGGCCGCCAGCAGGACCCGGTCGGCCGGTTGCAACTTCGTTTTATCGAGCTGGCGTTGGAGTACAGCGAGCTGGTGCCGCAGCACCAGCAGTTCGACGTCCTTGGCAGCGTTGCCCAGCAGCCGCAGGCCCGCCAGCTCCAGCGACCTGCGCGTCAGCAGATAGATCCATGACCACCGCATGGATCTCGATCATGCCCCGGTCCACCACCGTCCCGCAGCGAAACGTCCTGATCAGGGGACCGAACCCGGGTTTTCACGCGGGACACCCAGACGATCAGCAAGATCAC
This sequence comes from Streptomyces sp. NPDC050743, assembly GCF_044456925.1. Lineage (NCBI taxonomy): Bacteria > Bacillati > Actinomycetota > Actinomycetes > Kitasatosporales > Streptomycetaceae > Streptomyces > Streptomyces sp. NPDC050743. The sequence goes on along the minus strand of NZ_JBITGJ010000042.1, from coordinate 34,241 downwards.
CCACCTCGACATACGAAGGCGTGAACGTCTGCGTGGCATCCTCCACGAGTACGAACATGCCGCGTGACCTGGGCGGACGAGGTTTCCGGCAAGGGCAACGTGTCACCTTTCGGTCTGCTGCCAGACGGAGGTGAGCGCCGTGACGGGGTCGGGGTCGGCCGGCGCTGCTGGCCACCATTCGCCGTCGTCGTCCCGGGTGTAGGGGTACCAGCGGGTGTCGGGGCCCAGGCGCAGCTGGATGCGGTGGTCGGTGAGGGTGAGGCGGTTGCGCCAGGCTCTGAGGGTGACCGGGGTGGTGGTCATTTCGGCGAGGGCTTCGGTCAGGGCGGTGCGGGCGGCTGTCATCGCCGTCGGATCGGGGGCGTGGGGGTGTTCGGCGACGGTGATGCCGGCTGGGCCGCCATACCGCCAGGCGCGGGTGAGGCGGGCGAACGCGGTCGGTTTGGCACCGGTGTTCTGGATGAGGTGATGGAACCACTCGGCGCCGCAGTTGCTCGCGGCGATCCGTGCTGCGTCCTCGTGCTGGGACAGGCGCAGGCTCGTGGTGTCGCCCGTGAGCAGCCGTGCGGCGCGTGCGGCGGTGTCTGCCATAAGACGTTCGAGGTCCGCGGTGGACAGTCCGGTGCCGGATGGCGGGGCGGTGGGCAGTGCGGTGGTGTGGGGGGCCGGTTCGGGAGGTTCGGGAAGGGGTGCGGCGTGGTCGGCCAGGGCGGCCCAAGCTGCGTAGGCGCCGGCGGCCGGGAGGCCGGCTGGGGCCGGTGGGGGCGAGGTCGCCTGCGCGGCCGTACGGCGGGCGCGCAGCTGGGCAAGAACCTCCTCCCGCCCGTGGCCGCGCAGGGCGAACACGACGAAGGGGTCGGCGTCGATGGTCACGGCGATGGCGTAGCAGAGCGCGGCGGCGTGTTTGCAGGGGTAACCCCAGTCGGGGCAGGAGCATTCGGGACCGAGTTCGGTGGGCTGCGGGAGCAGGGGGGCGCCGGCCTCGCGGGCGTCGTCCACGAGTTCGGCGGGCATCTCGCCGTCGAGGAGTGCGGCGAGATGCCCGGCCCGGGCCGCGATGGTGTCGAGGAGGGTGTCCCACTGGGCGTCGGTCAGGACGGGCAGGTGGACCGCGGAGCGGTAGGGGCGGGGCCTGCTGCCCTGAACGGCGGCTTTGACCTGGCCGGGGGCGACGGTGACGGGGCCGACCATGCCCTGGCGGGCGTAGGTGCGTCCGCGGGACAGGCGCCCCGAGTCCAGGGTGGAGCCCTCCAGGGCCGTCACCCATGCCTGGCCCCACCAGGTCACCGCGAAGGCACGCCTGCCGCGGGCGGGCGCCCGGCGCGGGCCGGGGATCGACGGGCTCATGACTGCCTCCCCAGGGCGACGAGTTCGGCGAGATCGGCGTCGGACAGTTCGGTCAGAGCGGCCTCACCGGAGCCGACCACGGCGTCGGCGAGCGCGCGCTTGGATTCGAGAAGCTTCGCCACCTTGTCCTCCACGGTTCCTTCGGCCAGGAGTTTGTGGACCTGTACGGGCCTGTCCTGGCCGATGCGGTAGGCGCGATCGGTGGCCTGGTCCTCGACCGCAGGGTTCCACCAGCGGTCGTAGTGCACGACATGGGTGGCACGGGTGAGGTTCAGGCCGGTGCCCGCGGCTTTCAGGGACAGCAGGAACACCGGCACCTGGCCGCGCTGGAAGCGGTCCACCATCTCCTCGCGCGCGGTGACGGGGGTGCCGCCGTGCAGGAAGAGGCTGGGGACGCCTCGCTCCGAGAGGTGCTTCTCCAGCAGGGTCGCCATCTGCTTGTACTGGGTGAAGACCAACACCGACTCGCCTTCGGCGGTAATGGTGTCGACCAGTTCGTCGAGCAGCGCCAGTTTGCCGGAGCGGCCGTGCAGCGGTGTGGACTGGCGCAGGTACTGGGCGGGGTGGTTGCAGATCTGCTTCAGCGCCGTGAGGAGCTTAAGGACAAGGCCGCGTCGGGCGATGCCCTCGGCTTCGGCGATCTTCGCCATGGTTTCGCGGACCACCGCCTCGTACAGGCTTGCCTGCTCGGCGGTCAGCGGGACGACGCGGTCGGTCTCGGTCTTGGCGGGCAGTTCGGGTGCGATGCCCGGGTCGGACTTCCTGCGGCGCAGCAGGAACGGGCGGACGAGACGGGACAGCCGTTCGGCGGCCCGCGGGTCCTCGCCCGACTCGATCGCGCGGGCGTGGCGGTCGCGGAAGGCGGTGAGCGGTCCGAGGAGTCCGGGGGTGGTCCAGTCGAGGAGCGCCCACAGTTCGGAGAGGTTGTTCTCCACGGGGGTGCCGGTGAGGGCGACGCGGGCGCGGGCGGGCAGGGCGCGCAGCTCGCGCGCGGTGACGGCGTAGGGGTTCTTGACGTGTTGCGCCTCGTCGGCGGCGATCAGCGACCAGGCGTTCTCGGCGAGGGCCTCCCGGTCGCGGCGCAGCACTCCGTAGGTGACCAGGACGATCTCGTCGTCGGCGAGGTCCTTCAGATGACGGTCGCCGCCGTGGTAACGGCGCACCGGCGTGGCCGGCGCGAACCGGGCCGCCTCGCGCTGCCAGTTACCGAGCAGTGAGGCGGGGCAGACGACGAGCGTGGGGCCCGCGGTGGCGGGGTCCCTCTGGCGGTGCAGGTGCAGAGCGAGCAGGGTGATGGTCTTGCCCAGGCCCATGTCGTCGGCGAGGCAGCCGCCGAGACCGAGCTCGCACATCTCGGCCAGCCAGGCCAGGCCCCGCTTCTGGTAGTCGCGCAGCGTGGCTTTCAGGGCGGCGGGCTGGGCGGCGGGGGTACGGGATTCGGGGTCGCGGATACGGGCGACGAGGTCGCCGAGTTCCCCGACCGCCGCGCAGCGAAAAGTCTCCCCGTCCCGCTCCACCTCGCCGGTCAGTGCGGCGCCCAGCGCCTCCATGGGGGTGAGCGGTTCCATCCGGCGGCACCGGGCGCGGGCCACCAGCTTCGGGTCGGCGACCACCCACTGGTCGCGCAGCCGGACGAGGGGGCGGCGCGCCTCGGCCAGGGCGTCCATCTCGGATTCGGTGAGCGGTTCGTCGCCGAGGGAGAGCTGCCAGCGGAAGTCGAGGAGGGTGTCGGCGTCGAGTGTGCCGCCCGAACTGGAGCCGGGCGCGGTGCGTTGCCCGACCTCCGCGGTCGCCGTGAGAGCTTTGACCAGTTCGCGAGGCCAGTGCACGTCGATGCCAGCGGCACGCAGCGTGTCGGTGGCATCGCCCAGCAGGTCGAGGGCCTCGTCGTCGGTCAGCCGCAGCTGGTCCGGAGCGGCGTCCTTCAGCAGCCGGTCGAGCGGTGACCAGACGCGGGCGCCGCGACGCAGGGCAAGCAGCGTCTCGGTCTCGGCGCGCGGGCCGAGCAGGCGTCCGGTCTCGGCTGGCTCGCTCCACAGCCGTGCGGCCTCCACGACGAGCGCCGGATCCGCCGCGGTATGCACCTGCAGCACGGCCCGGAACTGCCGACGCCGTCCCTCGGGTACGTCGACCCGCAGCGAGACCGTGACGTCGGCGGTGAACGCGCCGGCGGTCTCCTCGGCCCATTCGCGCAGGGCGGGCACGGCACGCGTCTCGCGCCAGGCATACGGCAGGGCTCCCATGGCGAGCGGAGCGGCGGGGGTGCGGACCAGCTCGTCGGCGACCGCGTCGCAGAACCGGTGTACCAGCGCTGCTGGTTCGGTGATCCGCAGCGGGGCTGGACCCGGTTCCGGCTGGCAGTGGGCGTGGGGCGGGAAGGCGGCGGCGAGGGCGTCCAGCGTCTGCCGCTGGGCGGCGGTGAAGGGGCCCGCCTGCCAGGTGTCGTAGCCGGTGGGGGTGAGGGCCGGGTGGAGACGGCCGTCGGCGAGCAGCCGGAGCGCGAAGCGGGCGGCGGTCTGCCAGGCGGCGGCGGACGGGTGCGGCGGCTGTGCCCCGGACAACGCGGCGACAGCGAGGGCGACGGGCAGCGCGTAACCCTCCGTCTTGCGCCGTCTGACCGAGCGGCCGTGCGGCAGCACGAGCTCCGCCACCTTGGTCTCGAGGCCTGCGGGTGCCGTGCCCTCAGCGGCGGCTGCCCCGGCGGGCTGCCAGAGCAGCAACCGGCCGAGTCGGGCGGGCTCGCCTGGCAGGAACACCGCCGCCCAGCCGTCGTTGAGCAGACTCCGCGCCCAGGCAGCCGACTCCGGTGCGGCCAATGGCGGCACGCTCCTTGTGCCCATGCCCTGCTCCCGTACGAGGACTCGTGCCACTCTCTTTCGCCTCACCGTCGTCCAGGCGGTCTTCACCGCTGCTTCGTCCACCAGCAGCCTCCGACCCTGCTGTCACCGGCGGGAGCGGGCCTTGCTCGCCGCGGTACGCATGCGTTTGGCCAGCCGCTTGTCGGCGCCACGCAGGCCCTCACCCAGTTCGGCGAGCACTCGGGCGGTGGCTGGGTGCTCCACTCGCCACAGGTCGTCCACCCGCTGTTCGAGTGCCTCCGGCGCCGTGTTCCAGTTCTCCAGGAAGCCCCGGGTCAGCTCCTCGGTGTCCTGAGCACCGGCGAGGATCGACAGTCCGTCGATGAGCAGCCACAGTCCGGCCTCCTCCGCCCGTGCCGGGTCCACGTGTGCTTCTGCCCCAAGGCGTGCGCCCAGGGTCGTAGTGGCCACCTGGCGGCACCCCTCGACGTCGGAGTCCGCTGCCTTGCGCAGCACGCGCAGTGCCCGGGGGTCGTTGAGGTCGGCCAGTACCAGTTGGGCCACGGTGCGCTTCGCCGCGGCCTCGGGGCCAGCTCCCGCGCATGCGTCGAGCAGCCCTACCGTGGCGTCTGCCGCAGAGCGGTGTTCCAGCCACCCTTCGACCTCCCGGCGCATCTCCTCGGGGGAGTAGCTCAGGAGCCCCTGGAGTAGAGCGCCGGCGTCCGCTTCGGCGTACTCACCGAGCAGGGGCGCGGGCACACCGCACTCCATCAGGTAGGCGCGGAGCCCGTAGCGGCCGAGCGGGGTGAGCCGCATGCGGTCCCCGCGCCTGTCGTCCCGCGACCAGTTCGACGCCGCTGACGCGGTTCCCGAACCGCCGCCCAGCTTCTGTCCGCCCATGGCGTTCAGGAGTGTGCGCAGCGCCTCCTCGGCCGGATCGTCGCCGTCACCGGGCTCGTACTCCACCGCGCCCAAGAGGGCGAGCCCTTCCCCGAGTTCCCGGAAAGTCGCCGCGAACAGCGCCTGGAAGAGATCGAACTCCGGCCCGTTCTCGCCCGCGTCACCGGCCTTCGCGCGCAGGTCGTCGACATCCACCCAGGCGTCGTCCGGGGCGTCGTACAGCAGGCCGACCAGTCCGTCGGCGATCTCGGCCGTCAGCTCGCCCAGCTCACCGTGCCACCCGTCCAGCACCCCCGTCTCACCGATCTCCTCCAGCAGATCGCCCATCGTGGCGGCCCAGAATTCCAGAAGGTCCTCACCGGTGAAGTCGGTTGCCGCACCGCCCCACGCGCGGCCCCCGCTGGTCGTGATCATCCCGCCATCCACGGCGAGCCACCACGGATCATTGAGCACGGCCACGTCTTTGGCGCTGCGCAGCGATTTCAACGCACGAGCCCGCGCGACGGCATCGGCATGCGGCGAGGCGTCGCCGGCCAGCTTCCACAGCTGGAGCTCCTCGACGGCCTCACGGGCGAGCGCGGGCCGCAGCACCCGGCCGCCGGTGACCTGCCGTCCCTCGCGGCACCAGGCGGCGAGCCGCAGCGCCGCGTCGAAGAGCGGAACACCCCGCACGGCAGCGACAAGGTCCTCCTGCGGAGCCAGGGTCACCGGGCGAAGCGCAGGCACATCCTCGCCCGGTCCACCGACTCCGGCATCGACCGGATCGCCCACCCGGCACTGCCCGCAGGTACACAACGCCACGTCCTCGGCGGTCAGCCGGCGGACACCGCCGCCCCCGGCCCGATCACCGGTCGGCGGTTTCGCTTCGCCGGACACGGTGTCCGGCGTCAACTGGGCCAGCCGCGCGGTGATCCCGTCCCGGTCGAAGGCCGCCGGATCGTAACCGGCCGCCCGCAGCTCGGTGACAAGCTCACCGTACGGGCTATCCCCGGCCCCGTTCGGGGTGTCGAAGCACTCCAACACCTCGGCCAGCCCCCACACGCCGCCGATGTCCTCGGCCGGTACATCGGCGCGACGCCCGCCGACGCAGCGCACTGTCCGCTCCGCGCCGACCGGGGGCGGCAGTGTCTTCTCCAGTGTGATCGCGTGCTCCCAGTCATCGCCGAAGTCGTAGACGTAGCGCAGCCGTGCGCCCTCCTCGGCCAGCACGTCGCCAAGCGCGGTGGCGTCCTCGTCGTCGACCCCGCTGCCGAAGCCGAGATCGATGTCGGTGAGCCGGGCCGCATCGCCGTACCCCCGGCCGAACTCGTCGGTGAAGAGGTGCAGATGGCCACCGTGCCATCCGAAGGCGACCTGGATGGCGTCGTGCAGCGTCCCGAGCGAGGTGTCGGACGGGAGTACGAGGCGCCGCCACAGGGGTGGTCTCGTGCCGTGCAGCACGATCTTCAGCTGGAGATCGGACGGGGCTGTCTTCCCGTCTCGTCGCATCTGTTGCTCCCACCGCACCGGGGCCACTCGAACGGCCCCATCATGGCGCTGTCGGTGTGCCCAGCTCAAACCCGGTTGCGGCGGCCACCGTCCTTCTGGGCATACATGGTCTCGACGCCGCCCGCATTGGATATCCTGTGTCCCCGCGATCTTTCGCGGGCAGTGCTGGCGCTCGGGAGCCCACGGCCTACCGGGGCCACGGTTGTCGCAGCCCTCGACGTGTAGAGACGCAGCGTGATGCCGGGTTTTGTAGCCCGGCCAGGTGACTGAGAGCTCTTGGAGTTGGCCGGTGTCGTCGGCAGCTCGCAAATGCGGTCCCGTCCGGATTCGATCAGTCGATGTCCGGATCATCGGACTCTTCGAGAAGTCGGGTCGCGAGGTCGTCGCCCCACTCCACGGCCCAGGCGCGAAGGGCGGTGATGGTGGCGTCATCGAGGCCATAGGCGGCAAAGGCTTCGTCGTCGGTCCACTCGGCGCCCGTGAGGTTCGACTGCAGATCCTCGCGCTTGAAGCGGCCACGGGCATGGCGGCGGCCGAACTCCTCGAGCTCGGCATTGGTCCACCGGCGGGAGGCAGCGAACACGTCGATCAGATCACGGGGCGCGCGCCGGGGTCGGCGAGGGCGCGGACCTTGGTCCCGATCACGTCCTCCTCCGCGAGGACGGGCCCGTACGGGCTCTGGGCGACTGGCCGCCAGAAGATCTCCTTGAGGATGTCGACTTCGCAGTCCTGCCCAGTGACCGGGTCGGTCACGGTGAAGCGGGCGGACAGCGGGGCGGTCTCCAGCGGGTGCACCTTCCAGCCGCAGGCTTCCAGGCCGACGCGGAGCGTGGCGGCGATGTCGGCCATGGGCGCCGGGTTCTCGGTGGCGACATCGAGGTCCTGGCTGGGGCGGTTCACGAGGCGGTGCGCCCGCACGGCGTATCCGCCGGTGAGGACCAGTGGATACCGGGATCCGAGAGCGATCACATCCGCCAGGAGCCGCGTGTGCAGCTCCGGCATGTCCGTCACGCGGCTGCCCGGGTACGGGAGGCGAGCTGGGGGAAGGCGTCCTCCCACACGGTGCGCACGGTGCGACCGACCAGAGTGCGCAGCACCGGCCACAGATGGAGGAGCAGGTCGCGGTTGAGGTAGCGGGGCAGGTCGTCGCGCAGACCCTCGTGCAGGACGGTTCGGTACAGGCCCATGCGCTGACGTGGCTTGCCCAGGTCGTACGAGGTCATCCCGGACCAAGCCATGTGCAGCGGCAGCTCCACGAGACCGTGGGGCGGCCCGTGCAGCTCGTCCAGCGACTCCGGCAGACGGCGGCGGAACTTCTCCCGGTACAGCGCGAGATCCTCGGCGTCCACGCCCGAGAGGTCCCTCGGCGCGGGTGCGCGGTGCTGTGGGCTGGAGCGCATACCTCCATTATGGCGACCGGAGAAGCCGCGCGGGTCATGTTGTGCGAGCCCGCCTCCGGAGTGAGCGGGGGCGGATCCCGTCGGGTGAGCTGGTTGTTGCAGTCTGTTCTGGCGCCGAGCGGTCGGGACGGACTGTCGGCCTTGACACTCGTTTGACGCTCTGGGCGCCCGCATACAGAGCGATTAACCGAAAAGGGGCTCTGATCTGGGCTTTTCCGTGACTCGCTCAGGCCGACATCTTTCCGATGTCGCACCTTGTGGAGTGCGTGGTGATCCTTGAAAGCTAATGGTGATCCTTTCTGCCTGGGGCGTGTCCGTGGTCAGGGTTCTCGTCTCGGGGTCGTAGGTCAGGGAGACCTCCTGGCTCCGGAGGTGGGCGATCGCCTGTGCGAGCGTGGGCAGCACCCATTGAGAGATTTTCAACCCGAAGTTGCAGGTTGCGGGGCTGGCGTGGGTCGTGGATGGGGCGCTCGTGCCGGTGAGGGATGTGATCGTCGGCAGGTGATCGTCCGTCAGCGGCTGACTTCCGCGTTCATCGGCACGAGCAGGGCGCGCAGGAGTCTGGTGGCGTGGCGGGCGTTCATGCGGACCTTGGTGAGGATCCGCCAGTTTTTCAGGTCGGCGAAGCCGTGCTCGTTCGCCGCGCGCTCGCGGCTGACCAGCCGGTTCGCCTCCTTCTGGGCGGCGGTGAGCGGATCACCGCGACTCGCCCGGCGGCCGGTGACGATCACTGGGTCGTCCGGGTCGTCATCCAGGCCGATGAAGCCGAGGTCGGCCAGGGCGCCGAGGCCGGCTTCCCGCAGACGAGTGGTGATCTTGTTGTGGCGGGCGGTGGTGATCTCGCTGGAGCGTCCCGGCTTCGCCGCCGAGATCCAGAGCAGGTTGCCGCGCTCGTCGGTCAGGGCGAGGAACAGCAGGCCATGGGCTTTGTGTTTGCCCGAATAGTTCGGCCGGTTCTCGTTCCCGGTGCGCCGACGGGTGCGCACGAGGGTGCCGTCGAGCAGCACGACGACGCCACCCTTCCGGGCGATTTTCTTCAGGGCGCGGTCCAGGCGCGGAGCACGGGCCGACAGCAGCCCGATCCCTTCCAGCAGCCAGCAGCCAGCAGCCAGCAGCCAGCAGCCAGCGGCGCACGGTGGAGGCGGAGACGTCGTTGCCGCCTCCCAAGCGATGCCCAGGGACCTCTTTCGGGTGACGGCGGGGCGCGCGTCGAGCTTCTTCTACGCCGCGTCCTTGTCTCGCTGGGCCTCGTTGATCCACTGGGTGACGACGGCGGCGTCGGCTCCGGCGTCGAGGGCTGCTTGGTAGCGAGCGAGCCGTCGCTCGCATTCCTCGCCGACGAGGAGTCGGAGAGGCCGGCTGGCCCGCCGGCCCCGGGTGTGGCGTGACCCCTGGCGGCGTCCGTCACCTCTTGCGGACAGCCGCCCAAGCCGAGGCGTAGCCGAAGCTGTTGAGGGCGCAGTGTACGACCATGGGCGCGATCAGGCTGCCGGACCGGCGGCGCAGTTCGCACAAGAGCACGCCGGCGATGCCCGTGCCGACGACGGCGGCGGCGACGGACCGGATGACGCCGGCTGTCCCGGTACCGAAGACGCCTTCGGCCGCGCTGTTGGCCTTGGTGAGTCCCCGCGACGGCGGCACATGCCAGAAACCGAACAGAGTGGACGAGACCGCCGTGGCCCACGCGGGGCCATGAAGCCGGGTGATCAGGGCCCACAGGACGCCGCGGAAGCCCACCTCCTCCAGCAGCACCGTGCCGAACGGCACGCGCACCAGAACGCGGAACAACTGCTTCGCGGCAGGAAGACCGGCAGCACGCTTGTCCTTGAAAGCCTCGTGGGTGATCGGCATATGCCACGCGAGGAGGTAGACGGCGAGGACGGCCCCGGCCAGGACGAGGCCCCAGTCCAGCCCACACTGCGCCGATACTGGACCGAGCCCCAGCTCCTCCCAGCTCAGACCGGACCGGCGGGCGATCGTCACGAGCAGCGCGGCCGCGGTGACGCACACCGGGACGTACCAGTCGTCGGCCAGCACAGTGGTCAGCGTGCTCGCAGCCGCGAGCACGCTGACCGCGAGGAGCAGCGAATGCATGGTCTCTCCAGCATCCCTGACGCGCAGGGATCCGGCAGATCACGACGCGCTGAGCAGGCGGGCATACCGGTACGGTTCGCCGCCCTGGACCAGCGCGGCCCGGGCTGGTGCCGACCACTGAGGTTTTCGGTTCGAGGTGACGTCATGGCGGAGCCGGGATGAGTCCGGTCTCGGCGATGAAGCCGTCGAGCAGGGCGGCTGGTACCGCATCCGTTTCAGGCGGGTGCGAGCCAGTGCGGCGAGTTCGTCGAGGCTGCACGGGGCGAGGTTGCCCAGGCTGTTCTTCCGATGCGCCCACACGCCCTCGGCCGGGTTGACGTCGGGTGTGCAGGCGGGAAGCGGAAGCCTGTCAGCCCCTGCCGGGCCTCGATCAGCTCGCGCATCGCGGCGTCGACGTGATGAGTGTAGTTGTCCCACACCAGCACGATGGGCCCGCCGAGCGGCTGGTGAGCTGCGTCCAGCACGCGGCGAAGTCCTTCTCCCGAAAGACCTGCCAGGTCGGGCCAGAGCGGCGCGGTGGCGGGCCGACACCAGGCGCGCTGAGGATCTCCCACACCGTCGAGGCGGCGACCCGGGGAGCAGCGTCGGGTCAACTCCCCTTGAATTCCCCTGTGCCCCCAGCGTGGATTCCCCCGGGCCGACTGCGGTACGAGCTTCCTGATCAGCGTTCGGGTGGGTGGGCGCCCAGTGCGTCGGTGCGCGGAGTGGTCCCGCTTCGCGGCGATGAACCTACGGTGCCACGCCGGCCGGGTAATCGGGGTGACCGGGAAGATCTCCCTCCAGCGCCGACGGGGTATCAACGCGGACAGGGCGGCGAACCAGAACCGATCCGCCGGCTCGTGGCGCACCGGGCTCGCCGGCCGGCGGCGCAGCACCGCGTTCTCGTGTCGCCACACGAGGAGTTCGGCATCCTTTGCGGTGTCGCGGCGCGGCAGCACCGACGGGACGGACAGCAGCGCACGGGTGGCCCGGCACAGCAGCGAGATGATCACCGTGCGGCATCCCAGCCACTGTCGAGGGCTCGGTGTGCGGGCTCCCACCTGCGGCGATGACTTTGCGAGCCCCACACGGGCCCCCGACCCGACGAGGACCGGGAAGGACCAGCAGATCAGGGCCTGTGGAACCCGTCGTACCCCAGCGCCAGCGGCATGCGACGCCCGCATCGCAGGCAACGAGATATCGCGGATAAACCGCGGAACCGATCAGTGGTCGATCGCCACTGACGCATCGAGGCCGACTTGACGGTGCCCCAACCCGCACCTCCGAAGGGCGGGAGTCTCGCAGGACACAGTCGGCCGGGCTGGTTCGTACGGGTGAGCCCCGACCTGCGTCCAGCGGCGGTTCCCTGTCCATGAGTTGCGCTCACCTGCTGGTTTCTCCGTTCCGTGATTTCGACGCGGAAATCCTCCGCAGGAGTGGCTTGCAAGGCGATAAGCACAGCAACTAGCGTCCAACATCGCCGGACAAATCGTCCAATGGTGCTGGACGGGGTTGTGTCCACCCCGAATACGTCTTCCTGCGCCCGTCACGAGATGGAATCACCATGATCGACGTGCAAGAACTCGACAGAGGGTCCGCGGGACTGCTTCCGGACTCGAGGTCCTGGGCAGGGGTCCGAGGAAGTCGCCGGACATGTCTCAGGTCGTTGCGGAGGGCGCCGTCGCAACGAGCCCTCGTGTGCGCTCGCCGTCTGGTTTAGGGGCAAGGGCCCCTTCTGGTTGCATTACCAGGGCAGTTGCAGGCGCGGGGCACTCAAATCCGCTCGGTCTGCGGCGCGGGTGACGTAGCTTGTCGCACCACCACCGGCACACGGTGCAACTTCAGGGGCACCTGGAGTCCCGAGGCGCTCGCCAACCGCTGACGCGGTAGTCAGCGCCGCCCGGACAGATTGCCCATTCCCTTCGCTGCACGTTTCGGATTCCGTCCGATGAACCGGTGTGCCGGGCGGTTCAGCCGCGTACACAGGACCACTTCCGCAGACCAAATCTGCCGTGACGCGCGGATTTCCGTATTTCGCAGGTACGCGTCCTGGGGCCCGCGCATACGCCTGGGATACGAGAGCATGCCCGGATTTCTCGTCGCCGACTCCGCGACCGGCACCAACCCACGAGTTCACAGCTGTGGTGCTCCACAGCCCGTATGAGGAGTTCTACTTGTTTGCCGCGCTCATCACCGCGACGTCACTGGCGCTGTTCTGGACGGCGGCGTTCACACTTTGGTGGCAGATGCATGCCTGGCGTACGCCAGAAACGCTGGCGGCCACCCGTTTCGCGCGACCCGATGGGGACGCGGGCCTTTCCTTCTCTTTGCTGGTTCCTGCGAGGCACGAGCAGGCGGTTCTCGAACACACCGTCAACGGCCTGCTGAAATCCGCGCACGGGGCCTACGAGATCATCGTTATCGTCGGCCACGACGACCCCGGCACCGCAGAAGTGGCCGAGAGGGTAGCGGCGTCTGCGCCCGACAGGGTGCGGGTGGTGGTCGACACCAACGAGTCGAAGAACAAGCCGAAGGCCCTCAACACCGCGCTGCCGTACTGCTCCGGCGAAGTCGTCGGGGTCTTCGACGCCGAGGACCAGGTCCACCCCGACCTCCTGACCCATGTGGACCACGCCTTCCGCTCCTCCGGGGCCGATGTCGTGCAGGGCGGCGTCCAGCTCATCAACTTCCACTCCAGCTGGTACAGCCTGCGCAACTGCCTGGAGTACTTCTTCTGGTTCCGCAGCCGGCTGCACCTGCACGCGCTCAAGGGCTTCATCCCGCTCGGCGGCAACACCGTCTTCGTCCGCACCGACGTGCTGCGGGATGCCGGGGGGTGGGACGAGAACTGCCTCGCCGAGGACTGTGACCTCGGCGTGCGGCTGTCCAGCAAGGGCAAGCGTGTGGTCGTCGCGTACGACTCCGAGATGGTCACCCGCGAGGAGACCCCTGGCAGCCTGGTGAGCCTTCTCAAGCAGCGGACCCGCTGGAACCAGGGCTTCCTGCAGGTCTACCGCAAGGAGGACTGGAAGCAACTGCCCACCCTGGGGCAGCGGATGCTCGCCCGCTACACCCTCATGACGCCGTTCTTCCAGGCCTTCAGCGGGGTGATCATCCCGCTCAACATTTCGGTGGCGATCTTCCTCGACGTCCCGGTCGGCATCACGGTCGTCACCTTCCTGCCCGCGCTGACCGCCGCCATCACCTTCGTCTTCGAGGTCGTGGGCCTGCACGACTTCGGCCGTCAGTACGCCCTGCGAGTGCGCGTGGTGCACTACGTCAAGCTCCTCGCGGGCGGCCCCGTCTACCAGCTCCTCCTGGCCGGAGCCGCCGTCCGCGCGGTGTGGCGCGAGCAGCGTGGCCGCACCGACTGGGAGCTGACCCGTCATGTCGGCGCGCACCTGACCGAGGCGACCCAAGAGAGCGTGAGCCGGTGACGGGCACCAAGCTCACAGCTACTGCGCCGCCGGCTGCGGCTGTGCCCGAGCCGCGTGTCGGCGCCCACCTCGCCGCGAAGAGACCTGCTCCAGGATTCCGCTTCCGCACCTCTGGTCCGGATCTTCTCCTGTGCGGCGCTCTGTTGACGATGATCCTGACCGTCCAGGGCTGGAACATCACGCGCTTCCCGACCTTCAGCGACGACGAGGGCACGTACCTCGCGCAGGCCTGGTCGATCCAGCAGGGCAGGGGCCTGGCCCACTACACGTACTGGTACGACCACCCGCCGGTCGGCTGGATCCAGATCGCGCTCATCACATGGCCGGCCTCGCTGATCGACCCGGGCGCCATGACGGTGGCGACGATGCGTTACGCGATGCTGCTGATCAGCGGGAGTAGCGCGGTACTGCTTTACGTGCTGGCGCGACGGCTCGATCTGAAGCGCTGGGCGGCCGGGCTCGGCATGGCCCTGTTCGGGCTGTCGCCGCTGGCGGTCGTGCTGCAGAGGGAGATCTTCCTCGACAACATCGCGGTGATGTGGATGCTGCTGGCGTTCTGTCTGGCCGCGTCCCCCAGCCGCCATCTGTGGCACCACTTCGGGGCCGGGTTGGCCGCCGCCGTCGGCGTCCTGAGCAAGGAGACGATGCTGGTCGTGCTGCCCGCGCTGCTGGTGACCATGTGGCAGCACAGCCACCGTGACACCCGCAAGTTCGCGGTTACCGGCGCCGTGGCCGCGTGCGGGCTGACCGGCCTGGGGTATCCGCTCTATGCCCTGCTCAACAGCGAGCTGTTTCCGGGCCATGGGCACGTCTCGCTGATCGACGGGATCAGATATCAGATGAGCCGCGAGGGCTCGGGCTTCATCCTCACCAAGGGCACCGGCTCGCACGCTGTCTTGGAGTCGTGGCTCTACTACGACACCGTGTTGCCGCTCGTCGGACTCGTCTGCGCCGTGCTGCTGCTCGGTGTCCTGCGCTGGTCGGTGACGGCCAAGGCGCTGGCCGGTCCCGCGCTCGCGGTGGCGATCCTCGTTCTGGTCGTCATGCGTCCGTCGGGCTATCTGCCCGCCATGTACGTGATCCAGGCGCTGCCCTTCCTCGCGCTGATCGTCGCCGGGACCACCGCGGGCGTCACCCACGCGGTGCTGCGTCGTGGCGCCGGGCACAGCGGCCGGGCCCTTCGGTACGCCCGCGGGACGGCGCTCGCCGCCCTGGGCTCGGCGTCCGCCGTCCTTGTCGTACCGCACTGGTATGGCGGCGACCGCACGGCACTGACCACCGATGCCAACGCGCCCTACCGGGCGGCCGTCGCCTGGATGCGGAACGACGTGGCGGACCCGGGCCGCACGCGGGCCCTGGTCGACGACGCCCTGTGGCTCGACCTCGTCCACGCCGGATACCGCCCCGGTGACGGCGCCATCTGGTTCTACAAGGCCGACCTCGACCCCGCCGTCGCCAAGACGCTGCCCAACGGCTGGCGGGACATCGACTACGTGGTCGCCTCCCCGACGGTGCGCCGGGACGCCGTCGACCTGCCGACCGTCAAGGCGGCACTGCAGCACTCCACCCCGGTCGCGGTCTTCGGCGAGGGCGCCGACCGCATCGAGATCCGTCGCATCACTGGAGGGACCAGGTGACCGTGTTCAGTACGTGTACGGAGGAGATCAACGCCCCCAGTCTGCGCGCCGGAGCGCCCACCGCGCCCGGCACCGTCACCGTGGTCATCCCCACCTTCAACGGGTCCGCCTACGTCCGCGAACTCCTGGCCCGGCCGGCCGACTCCCTCCCAGAGCGGCTGCCCGACCGCGAGGCCGTCTTCGTCGACGACAGCACCGACGACACCCCGGTGACCGCCCAGACGGCGGGCCGCGACGGCCCGTTCCCCGTCACCGTCATCCACCGCGACACCCCGGCCGGTGGACTCGCCGGCGCCGTCGCCGAGGGCTTGAGGGCCGCCCGCACCGAGTGGGTCGTCGTGAGGGACGCCGATCTGCAGCACCCGCCGTCCCTCGTCCACGAGCTCGTCTGGACCGGCGTCCACAAGGGCGCCGACCTGGGCGTCGCCGGCCGCCACACCGGCGGCGGCAGCCGCGCCGGGCTCTCCGGGGCCTACCGGTTCGCGGTCTCGTGCGGCGCGATCTGCCTCGCCAAGGGCTTGTTCCCGCGGGCCCTGCACGGCATCAGCGACCCGATGAGCGGCTTCTTCGCCATCCGCCGCGACGCGGTGCGCAACCATCACGACAGCGCTGCGCTGCGCCCGCTGGGCTACAGGATCTGCTGGAGTCGGCGGTCCGCAGCCGCCCCCGCGCCGTCACCGAGGTGCCCTTCGACTTCCAGGACCGCTTCGCGGGCGAGTCCAAGTCGACCGCCCGCGGGGCAATGCGCTTCGTCGCCCACCTGGTGAGGCTGCGCACCGCCTCTCCGGTCGCGCGAGCGCTGGTCTTCGGCCTGATCGGGCTCACTGACTTCGTGCCCAACCTGGGGGCGCCGGCCGCGCTCACGTCCGCGGGCATGCACTACGTTCCCGCCGAGATCGTGGCGAACCAGTTCGGCGTGCTGTGGAACTCCCAGCTGATCGAGCTGCTGCTGTTCCGGGAACGCCGCTGGACACCGCCACTGGGCCGACCGCGTGGGCCGGTTCGCGGTGCTGGCCGACGCCGGCCAGCTGCTGCGCATCCCGCTGATCACCCTGTTCGTCGGACGGCCAGGGACGGGCGTGCTCCCGGCGACCGCGCTCGCCCTGGTCGTGACGTTTCCCCTGCGGCTCGCGGGCACCGAGATGCTGGTCCACCTGCCGCGCCGCGGCCGCCGGGCAGCCGACGGCCGCAGAACGATCGAGGAGGCATGATGCCGAGAAGAGCACGCGGCCCCTTCGCGGCCGCCACCGCATTCATCCTGGCCGCCGTGGCGGCGCCCTGTGTCCTGCTGTCGAACCCCGAGAAGGCCGAGGCGGCCACCAACCTCGTCATCAACCCGGGCTTCGAGACGGCCGGAACCGGCGACATGCCGGCCTGCTGGGAGAAGTCCGGCTGGGGCGACAACGACTTCACCTTCACCACCACTGCCGACGCGCACTCCGGAAGCAAAGCGGTGACCGTCGCCCTGACCCGCCGCCTGGACGGCGACCGCAAGGCGATGATGACCGAGACCCCCGACTGCGCCCCGCACGTGACGACGGGCCAGCAGTACGACCTGTCGGTCTGGTACAAGTCGACCACCGTGGACACCTCGGTCACCCTCTTCCGGCACGACACCACGGCCGGCTGGCAGTACTGGACCGACCTGATGAACCCGCCGGTCAGCGCAGCCTGGAACAAGGCCGAGGTGCGCACCCCGCCGGTCCCGGCCGGCACCGACCAGCTCACCTGGGGCGTGTCCGTCTACGGCGTCGGCAGCATCACCACCGACGACTACGACGCCGAACTCGTCGGCGGCACACCGCCCGATCCGGTGTGTACCGGTACCGCGGTGGAGTGCCAGGACGGCAGGTGGGATGTCCTGCCCGCGCAGAACCCGGTGCGCTCGATGCACTCCGTGGTCCTGAAGAACGGCAAGGTGCTGCTCATCGCGGGCTCCGGCAACAACATGGACAACTTCGCGGCCGGCAGCTTCACCTCCGCCGTCTACGACCCCGAGACCGGCACCTACAAGGTCATCCCCACCCCCGACGACATGTTCTGCTCGGGTCACATCCAGCTGTCCGACGGCCGCGTCCTGGTCATGAGTGGCAACAAGGCCTACCCCGCCGCCGACGGCTCGCACGGCTACGAGGGTTACCGGCACAGCTATGTCTTCGATCCGGACACAGAGACCTACACGCAGACCAACGACCTCAACGACGGCCACTGGTATCCCTCGGCGACCGAGCTGGGCAACGGGGACGTGCTGTCCTTCGGCGGCCTGCGGGAGGACTCCACGGGCTCGGTGACGGCCGAGAAGTGGTCGGCCGAGCAGAACGAGTGGCTGCCGCTGTCGCAGGTCAACCAGACCTGGTCGTACTGGGGTCTGTACCCGTCGATGATCCTGATGCAGGACGGCCGGCTCTTCTACTCCGGCAGCCATGTCTTCGGCAACGGCACGCCCGGCACCGGCTCGGCGGTTTACGACTACGACGCCAACACCGTCACGCCCATCAACGGCCTGCAGAACAAGGACCAGCGCGACCAGTCGGCCAGCGTGCTGCTGCCCCCGGCGCAGGACCAGCGGGTGCTGACCATCGGAGGCGGCAACATCGAGAGCAACCCCGACGCCAACCGGCTCACCGACCTCATCGACCTGAAGCAGCCGAACCCGGCGTACTCCGCGGGACCGCTGCTGCCCCAGGGCACGGTCGACCTGCCGATGGGCACCGGCCCGGAGACCGGCGGCCAGGGCAAGATGTACGTCTCGGCCGTCCTCCTGCCCGACGGCAAGGTCCTGGAGACCGGCGGCGGACTGCACAACCGGGCCGACCCCGTCCACGAGGCCTCGATGTTCGTCCCGGAGACCGAGACCTTCGACCCCGTGGCCGCCGACCCCGAGGCCCGCGGCTACCACTCCTCGGCCTTCCTGCTGCCGGACGGCCGCGTGATGGCCACCGGCGACAACCCCGGCAACGGCACGTGGAACCACAATGTGTCGATCTACACGCCGGCCTACCTCTTCAAGGGCCCCCGGCCGCAGATCACCTCGGTCGCCGACAGCCACTGGACCTACGGCAGCACCCAGCGGATCACCGTCGACCGCACGATCGCCAGGGCCGAACTGATCCGCCCGGCCGCGGTCACCCACTCCTCCGACCCCAACCAGCGCTTCGTCGACCTGCCGTTGACCGTCAACGGCACCACGATCGACCTCAACGTCACCAGCAACCCGAATCTGGCCCCGCCCGGCTGGTACATGCTCTTCGCGGTCGACGCGGGCGGTGTGCCCTCGGTGGCGAAGTGGGTCCACCTGGACGCCCAGGGGAGTGCCACCGCACTTCACTCCGCCACCTCGGCCGGCACGGACACCCCGTCCCCGCACATCCACGACTTCGCCAGGGACCTGGCGAACAAGCCCCAAAAGCCCGGGAAGAAGCGCACCTCAGCCCCGGTCGGCGTCCGTGTCTCCGGCTGCGACAACCACTACGGCACCCGCGACCTCTGCATCCCGGCCGTCTTCCCGAACACCGTCAAGGCCACCACGGCCGCTCGCTGCACGTGGCTGAGCAGACACGATTTCAAGCTGCCGTTGAAGACCGACGGTGTAGACGACCCGCTGCGACTCGACCCGAACCGCAACGGCCTGGCTTGCGACCGTACCGACGGCGGGTCACTCAGATGACAGCTGTACGGCGGCAGCTCGGCGTCGGGCGCTTCGCCGTCTTGCCCGGCCGCCACACTCGTAGGGAGTGTCAAATTGACGGCCGTGGCGCACTTTCGGTGGTGACAGAGCGTCGCGGGGTGTCGTTGCCACTGGCGTGAGAGATGCCGACGAGCTTGTGAATACGGCGTTTTCGGGGCTGGCTCCGCGCCTGCCGAGAATGTCATCCATACAGCTCAGGGGCTTGTTCGGTGCTGCGGCAGGATGAGCACTCGGGTTGCTTCGTCTCGCCTACCTGACCGTCACCAACGCGTTCGCCGCACTGTGACTACTAACGATGAGCGACCGCGACAAGGACGCGGAGTTTCTCGCCCTACGTCACCTGATCATGGTCCTTGAGCGGCAGCTCGCTGCGGACCGGGTGAAGTTCGCCTCGGAAGACCGAGCCTTCCTCGCCGCTCTGCAGGTGCCGCTGCCGCGCCGGGTTCTGCGCGGGCTCCGGTTGCTGGTCCAGCCCGACACCGTGCTGCGATGGCACCGCGACCTGATCAAGCGGCGCCACGCCCGCACCTGCCGACCGAAGAGGCCGGGCCGCCCGCCCACCGTTCGCTCGATCCGCATCCTGATCCTGCGCCTGGTCCGGGAGAACCCGTCGTGGGGCTACCGCAGGGTGCACGGCGAACTCGCCACCCTCGGCACCAGGGTCGCCGCCTCCACTGTCTGGGGAGATCCTCAAGAACGAGGGGATCGACCCCGCGCCCGACCGAGCCGCCACGACCTGGTCCGACTTCCTGCGCTCCCAGGCCGACGCAATCCTGGCCTGCGACTTCATCGAGACCGTCACCTTGACCGGCCGAAGCCAGTACATCCTCGCGGTCATCGAGCACGTCACCCGCCGCATCCGGATCCTCGGCGCCACGGCGCACCCCACCGCGCACTGGGTGAGCCGGGCCGCAGGAAACCTCGTCATGGACCTCGAAGACGCCTCAGCCACCGTCACTTACCTCATCCGGGCCCGGGATGCGAAGTTCCCTCATCTGGAACGAGCGCCACCTGCGCCACGCCCTCCGCCAGTTCGAGGTGCACCACAACACCCACCGAACCCATCAAGCGATGAACCAGGCAGCACCACCGCGCGCGGTCCCCGAACCAATCACCGATCCGGGGCGCATCTCCTGTCTGGGCATACGCCGCAGGGACCGGCTCGCCGGAGTGATCCACGAGTACCGGCACGCCGCCTGACCTGGCCGGACGAAATATTTTCGGCAGCCGCAAGGCCAAGCGGTGGACGCCAGGCGGGGGAAGAAGAAGCGAACGGGCAGCAGCAGCCCGGCGAGCGACAGAACGATGAACACCACTTGGTGGACATGGTCCTTGCCCGGCGGCAGCCCTCCCATCAAGTGGGCGATCCAGAAGGCCGGGTAGTACCACTGCGCATACCACGCCCACCGTTCCCCGGCATGAGTTGCTCGTCGCCGGCCCCCGGTGCGACCGCGGCGGCGACACCGAAGACGAGGAGGCCGGCACCGACGATGAGAAGGCAGATCCACGCTGCCTTCAGGCGCCTGTCGTGCTGCATGAGCGATTACCCGCTTCCAGCGAAGGGGACGCAGCGCGTCTGCCGTGACCGGGGGTGAGGAGGAGGCCCAGCCGCTTGTCGCCGTGCGCTCAAAGAGGTCTGCGGCGGTGCGCGGACTGCCGGCGGATGGGTGTGCATCGTCCACAAAGGGGGACGAGCATCGATCTCAACAGCCACTGTCGTCCGCTTACCCGCCAGAGCTGTGATCAGACGCGTTCCAGTTCGAGGTGAGGCCCACAGTCGACCGAAGGCGGCCTGGGGGTATCCGAAGCCATGAAGGCCCTCAAGACGTTCATTGCCATTTGACAACTATGACCCTAGGGCAACAAAGTAGCCGTGTCGTACAGCATGGGGAAGGACGTGGAATGTTCCGGTGGGCGGAGACCGCTCCGCGCGCTGGCCACCGACGCCCCGTCGTGTCGGGAACTCTGGTCGCGCGACGTGGCGTTCAGGCCGTGCGGTCGCCGGGCTGCGCCCCTTTGTCGTGTATCTGGAGCGCCGCCGCGTCGCAGAACGCCTCCAACCCCTCCAACAGCGCCGCTCGTTTGCCGGTGGGCATCAGCCTCAGCACCGCCTGCAGCTCCTCCTCCCTGCGTGCGCGCAGCTCGTCCAGGAAGGCGCGGCCTCGGATGCTGAGGTGCAGCCGGACCTCGCGCCGGTCGGCCTTGCCGATCACGCGCTCGACGAACCCGGCTGCGACCAGCCGGTCGCAGAGCCGGCTGGTTGCGGGGGGCGCGGAAGAGAGTGCGTCACACAGCGTGCGCAGGTTGATACCGTCCTGGTGCTCCAGGGTCAACAACACCCGCATCTGCGACGCCGACGCCGGCGCGGTGGAGGCCCGGCCCCACAGGACTTCCAGCAACTCCCCAGCCGTCGCGGTCACTCGGGCGACCTCGACGGGTTCTGGGCGGGGGCGGAAGGCGGCCACTGTCACACTCTCGCAGGCACTGGGACGGTCGCCAGCGTACTAGGCGCCCGCAGCGGCAACAGATGGTTTGGACGGCTTGGCGCGGCTATCGAGCGGCCTCGTCGCGAGCGAGGCCCGTAAGTGTCCGCCGAAGGATTGGTGTGTTTACCACCGTGAACAGATATGTGACCGCTGAGCGGGCTTTGCGCGCAGCGGCACCCCACGAGTTGCTCGACGCCGTACGGCGCGTGCTGGTCGAGCAGTACGGGGCGGAGTCCGCCGACCTGTTGCTGGCCGACTACGGCCTGACGGTGCTTCAGCCCGTGTCGGTGCTACCGCACACCGCGGAGCCGGTGTCCGCGCACAACAGTGTGGCGGGCCGTGCTTTCGGCGCCCAAGAACCAGTCGTCGAACCCGCCTGCGACGGCCGCGTGCGGGTGCACCTTCCGGTCAGCGTGCGCGGGGACCGGCTGGGCGTGCTGTCCGTGACCCTGCCGCACAAGAGCGGCGTCCGGGAACTGCTGGGTGAGCTCTCCGACATTGCGGAGGTACTCGGCCACGAGGTGGTCGTCGCGGAGCGGGACACGGACATCTACCTGCAGGCACGGCGCAAGGACCGGCTCACGTTGGCCGCCGAGATGCAGTGGCAGCTGCTGCCAGGGCGCTCCTGCTCCCGCGCCGAATACGACTTGGCCGCGCAGTTGGAGCCGGCTTACGCGATCTTCGGTGACAACTTCGACTGGTCCGCCACGGCCGACCACCTGATGCTGTACGTCACCAACGGCATGGGTGAGGGGATAGAAGCCTCCCTGCTGACGAACCTGGCCATCAACGCCCTGCGCAACGCCCGGCGCGCCGGGCTCGCCATCGACGACCAGGCCGCCCTGGCCGACCAGGCGGTGTACGCCCACTACCGGGGCCGCTGCTACCTGTCGGTGCTGATGTTCGACTTCGACCTCGCGACGGGCCGCGCCAAAGTCGTGGACGCCGGTTCGCCGCAGATGCTGCGGCTGCGCGGCGGCACGGTGGAACACGTCACCTTCGAGGCGCAGCTTCCGTTGGGCATGTTCGAGGAGACCGACTATGTGGCTCAGGAGTTCCGGGTCGAGCCCGGCGACCGGCTCGTCTTCGTCAGCGACGGGGTGTACGCGGTGGCCGACCCCAAGGGTGAGGTGTACGGCGATGTCGCGCTCGTCCGGGCGATCCAGGCGACCCGGCTGCTGCCGGCCGCCGAGGTCCCGCGCGCCATCCTGCGGGAGCTGACCGGTCACCGAGGTCGTTCGGTTCCTGACGACGACGCGCTCGTCGTCTGCCTCGACTGGCACGGAATCTGACCGAAGCCCGGATTGCCGGCCGCCCGCCTTGCTGTGTGGCGATCCCGTGTTGTTTGCACCGGACCGACGACGCTAACGTTTGCCATGAGGCAATAATCGCGTCTCGGGTGCGGTCGATCGACGGCCCTGTACAGAGGAGACGATGAAGGTGTCGGAGCAAGAGGCGGTCGAGTCGACGGCGCGCCGGCTGGGATCTTTCCTGAAGCGCCGCCGGGAGCAGATCGCTCAGCGTTGGGCCGATGCGCCGCTCTTCCGGACTGTGTTCACCGTATCGCGCGAAGAAGCGGTCGAGGCGTGCAAGACCGTCGTGGACGCGCTGTCCGACGTCGCCTCGTCCGGACGCCTGGAGGACATCACCTCGTCCGGCTTCGACAGCGTGCGCGACCAGCTGGGACGCATGTCCGGTACACGGACCCGGGCGGGGGCGAGCCCGGCCCAGATCGCGGACGAGGTGGCTGCCTTGCGGGCGCCGGTCGTCGAGTTGCTGCGGGCCGAGTTCTCCGATCCCTCCGCTCCTGAGGCGGCCGAGGGTCTGCTGGCGTTGGCGGCCCTCATGGGAACCCTGCGGCTGGTGGTGATGCAGGCGGCGCTGAGCTCGGGCGAGGAGCTGATCGCACGGCAGCGGCAGCAACTGCTCGAAGTGGCCACGCCGGTCATCAGCCTGTGGGAGGGCGTTGTCGCCGTACCCCTGATCGGCACGCTGGACAGCGCCCGCAGCCAGGTCGTGATGGAGTCCCTGCTGCAGTGCATCGTGGACCAGCGTGCCCGGTACGCCATCCTGGACATCACCGGTGTGCCCACGGTCGACTCGCTTGTCGCGCAGCACCTGATGAAGACGGTCGCCGCGGCGCGGCTGATGGGCGCCGAGTGCATCGTCTCCGGCATCCGCCCGGCCATCGCCCAGACCATTGTGCAACTCGGCATCGATCTCAGTTCCGTCCTCACCCGCGCCTCGCTCGCCGACGCCCTGGCCTACGCCCTCAGCCGGCTGGGTATCGAAGTGTCTCCCCGTGCGAGCATGCGGTGACCGCTCCTCACCCGGTCCACGCGACCGGGGTCCCGGTCTTGACGCTGGGGGAGACCCTGCTGGTCAGCCTTCAGGGGGAGCTGCATGACGGCATGGCCGAGCAACTCCAGCAGGACATCAGCCACCGCATCGCCGACAGCGGGGCGAACGGTGTGATCATCGACATCTCCGGTGTCGAGGTCGTCGACTCCTTTCTGGGACGGAACCTTGCCGAGATCGCGGCGAGCGCCAGTTTGCTGGCGGCCCGCACGGTCGTCGCCGGCATGCAGCCGGCTGTGGCGATCACGCTGGTCGAGCTCGGCCTCACCCTGCCCGGACTGACCACCGCGCTTGACGTCGACCGCGCACTGGAACTCCTCACCCGGAGGTCCACGCCGAGCGCCTCGGACGGTCGCGAGAAGGGGACGTGATGCCGGCCTCCGACCCCGCCGTCGAAACGAGCCTGCCGATCCGCTCGGACGCGGACCTCGCGTGGGTCCGCCAGCAGGTACGCCAGAGCGCAGCCAACCTCGGCTTCGGACTGGTGCAGCAGACGAAGCTGGTCACCGCCGCCAGCGAACTGGCCCGCAACACCCTGGTCCACGGCGGCGGCGGGCACGTGGAAGTCACGCCACTGACTCGGGGTGTGTCTCGGGGGCTGCGGTTGTCCTTCGTCGACAGCGGTCCCGGTATCCGCGACGTCGAGCTGGCCATGACCGACGGATACAGCAGTGGCAGCGGTCTGGGACTCGGTCTCAGCGGTGCCAGACGCCTCGTCGACGAGTTCGAGATCGACACCGAACCCGGCCGGGGCACGACCGTCACCGTCATCGCCTGGACCACAGGCGTACCCGCGGCCCGATCGGAGGTGTGATGGCGCGCGTCTGGGACATCCCGGTGTACGACTCCACCCGCGTACGGGACGTCCGGGTGGCGGTCGAGGCGGCCAGCGCCCATGTCCGTCTCGACCCGCACCGCACCGCGGTCGCCGCCCTGGTCGCCACCGAGCTGGCCACCAACCTGGTCAAGCACGCCGGCGGCGGTCGGGTCGTGATCGACATCGTCGACCGGCCCGGCGCCACGCGCGCCCCCGGGGTGCAGGTGACAGCCATCGACTACGGTCCAGGCATCCACGACATCACCGTGGCCCTCCGCGACGGGTACACCACCAGCGAGGCGTCGCTCGGCGCCGGTCTGGGCACCTGCATGCGTATATCTGATGATTTCGACCTGTATAGCACCCCTCGCGGGACCGTCGCGGTCGCCCGCGTCGACCAGGGGCCCGCACCGTGTCGGGACCAGAGGGGGCAGGGCCCGAGGGCGGGAGGGATCAACGTCCCCCTCGGCCGGAACGAGCACTCGGGAGACGCCTGGAGCTGCGCCCGGTCGGGCAGCCGCGTGACCCTGATGCTCGCCGACGGCCTCGGCCACGGCACCCAGGCAGCGCACGCGTCCAGCGCCGCCGTCGATGAGCTGCACCGCTCGGCACACCTGCCACCTGAGGAGATCCTGCGCCACATGCACCTGGCCCTGCGGCCCACCCGCGGCGCGGCAGTCGCCGTCGCACAAGTCGACACCGACTCCGGGGAACTGGCGTTCGCCGGCGTCGGTAACATCGGCGCCCGCCTGCACGCCGGCGACTCATGGGAGCATCTGATCTCCCACCCCGGCATCGTCGGCGCCCAGTACCCGGCGACCGTGCCCGCACGTCGCCTGCCGTGGCGGCCGGGCGGCCCGCTCGTCCTGCACAGCGACGGTCTGCCCAGTCGATGGGCACCGCCCGACGATCCCGACCTCCTCACCCGTGACCCGGCGGTGGTCGCGGCGACCATCCTGCGTGATGCCAGCAGCGCCGCCAGCCCCGTGCGCGACGACACCAGCGTGGCCGTCCTGGCCTCCGACCCCGTGGACCGACGCCATGATCCCGCCTGACGTCCGGAAGATCACCACAGCCGGCGAGGTCGCCCGAGCCCGAACATTCCTGGCGCAGCTCGCAGCCTCCCTGGGGGCGCCCAAGATCGAACGAGCACGCTTCCTCACCGCACTCACCGCACAGTTGCGACGGTCTCTCGGCCAAGGCGGCGCCCAGCTCACCCTCACCGTCCAGCAGACAGGCCCGGACAGGTCCGTGCGCGTACGGGCTGTCGTACAGCCGGCCACGCGGGCCCCGGGGCAGGCCTCGCCGTGGCACCGCGCCCTCTCCTGCCCCGGCCCCATGACACAGGACTCGCATCTCCCGGCGCACCCGGACGACACCGCGCCGGCCGAAGCCCTGCTGGCGGCGGACGAGGAGACGGCGGCGGTTCTGCAGAGGCTGGACGAGTCGGAGAACTTGGTCAGGCTCCACCGTGAGGAACTGCACCAGACCAACCAGGGCGTGCTGGCCTTGCACGCCGAACTGGACGCCGCCGCGCTGACCCAACAGAAACTGCTCGATGCGGAACGGGCCGCGCGCGGCGAGGCGGAGAAGGCACGACGCCTGCTGACCTTCCTCGCCAACGCCAGCGCGGTCGTCACCGCGTCACTCGATCACGAGGACATCGTGCGCCGTCTGCCCGACCTGCTCATTCCGGAGTACGCCAGCCATGTCGACGTCTGGCTCTTCGACGAGGACGAGCAGGCGGCCCGCAACGGCCGCCACTCCGCCGCGGCGGTCACCGCTGCCCGCACCGACCGCCCGCAGCACGCCGGACCGCATCCCGGTGACCTGCCCGGCACCGACGACCTCCCGCCCTCTGCGCTGTCGCCGGATCGGCCTCTGCTGTGCATCCCCCTCACCGTGCGGCGATCCCTGGGCGTACTGACACTCACGGCCCCCGGGGACCACTTCGACGCCGACACCAGCGTCATGCTGCTCGAACTGGCCCGCCGTATCGCCATCGCCCTGGACAACGCCCTGCGCTACGAACACCACCGGGACACCGCCGAGGAACTGCAGCGGGCCCAGCTCACCGACCTACCCGCTGCCGACGGCCTGCACCTGGCCGCCCGGTACCTGCCCGCCACCCGCGGCCTCAACATCGGCGGCGACTGGTACGACGCCTTCTTCCAGCCCGACGGCAGCCTGCTGGCCGTCATAGGAGACGTCACCGGACACGGACTGCGCGCCGCCGTCATCATGGGCCAGCTGCGCACGGCACTGCGCGCGTACGCGATCGAGGAGACCAGCCCCGCCCAGATCCTCACACGGCTGCACCGCATGCTCTGCCACCAGCAGCCCAACCTCTACGCCACTGCCATGATCGCGCGCTTCAAGCCCGGCGACCTCCAGGTGACGTGGGCCGCCGCCGGCCACCCGCCGGCCGTGGTCCGTGCTCCCGGCGGCGCCGTGCGTGTCCTGGACGACAAGCCCGGGGTCATGCTGGGCGTGCCGATTCCCTTCGAGTACGAGGATCACACGACCGAGATCGAACCGGGTTCGACACTCGTGCTCTACACCGACGGCCTGGTCGAGCGGCGTGCCCAAGGGATCGACACCGGAATCGAGTTGCTCGCCCAGACCCTGGCAGGACTGCACGAACCCGATCTGAAAGACCTGGACGCGAGCGCCGAGTCCCTCCTCAAACCCCTTGTCCACGAGTCCGAACGCGACGACGACGTCTGCCTTCTGCTGTGCCGCACCGCTCCGTTCCCGAGGTCCTGAGGGCGACACGGACAGGCCTGCAGCCGATGCCGGTTCCGGGCCGCAGCGGTCCTTCGTTCCGCCGCGCTCCGTCCTCGGGCCTTCGCCGCGATAGCGTGGAGGTCCAATGGGGGAGAGGGTGGACGCCGTGAATGCCTCTGAACCGTTCCCGTCCGTGGAAAGCCGACTCCGGGCCGTTCCGCCCCATGCGCTGGTCGCCACCGCCGAGGCGCTGCTGGCCGAACTCTTCGGCGCCCAGGAGGTCACCCTTCTCCTGGGCGACTACAGCCTCACCGTCCTGCAACCGGTCACCGACCTGCCGCACACCGGCGACCCGGTCTCCGCCCACGACGGCCCTGCAGGCACCGCCTTCACCATCCAGAAGCCGGTCGTGCAGGCCACCGCCGACCCGGCCGTCGAGCTGATCCACCTGCCCCTCACCGTCCGCGGCGACCGGCTCGGCATCCTCTCCGTGCGCCTGCCCACCACCTCGGCGGACCCGGCCACCGTGCTCAGCCTCGGCGAGTTCGCCACGGCCCTCGGACACGAGGTCGCCACCGCGAGCCGGGACACCGACCTCTATCTGCAGGCCCGCCGTACCCGCCGCCTCACCCTCGCCGCCGAGATGCAGTGGCAGCTCCTGCCCGGGCGCGGCTGCGCCCGCCGGGAGTACGTCATCGGCGCCCATCTGGAGCCCGCCTACGCCACCGGCGGCGACAACTTCGACTGGTCCACCAGCGCCGACCACCTCACCCTCACCGTGACCGACGGCATGGGCCAGGGCATCGACGCCTCCCTGCTCACCCATCTCGCCGTCAGCGCCCTGCGCAACGCCCGCCGCGCCGGCATCGGCCTCGCCGACCAGGCCGCCCTGGCGGACCAGGCCGTCTACGCCCAGTACGGCGGCAAGGCGTACGCCTCGACACTCCTGCTCCGCTTCGACCTGGAGACCGGGACTGTGCGTGCGGTCGACGCCGGCTCCCCTCGGCTGTACCGCCTCCGCGAAAACGGGATCGATCTGGTCGAGCTGGAAGCGCAGCTTCCCCTGGGGATGTTCGAAGAGACCCTCTACGAGGAACAGACCTTTCACGTGGAGCCCGGCGACCGCCTGGTCGCCCTGAGCACCGGCGTGCACGGCACCCGCTCGGCGACCGGAGACCTCTTCGGGGAACACGGGCTGCGCCAGATCCTGAGCGCGACCCG
Source organism: Streptomyces sp. NPDC050743 (assembly GCF_044456925.1). Lineage (NCBI taxonomy): Bacteria > Bacillati > Actinomycetota > Actinomycetes > Kitasatosporales > Streptomycetaceae > Streptomyces > Streptomyces sp. NPDC050743. The sequence goes on along the minus strand of NZ_JBITGJ010000042.1, from coordinate 5,864 downwards.
CCAGGCCTCACCGCACGAGACCGCGCGCGCGGTCGTCGCCGGGCTGATCGAGCACTTCGGCAGCAAGGACCTCACCTCGGACGCCGCGGTCGTCTGCCTCGACTGGACCGGCAGGGCCGTCGACACGGCGCGGCTCACTCCCGAGCCCCACTGACCCAGCCCCTTCACCGCTCGCCAGGCGGCTCTCCCGGAGCAGGCGACCCCCCGCTGTGAGCGGCGAGGAAGGCCTTCATCCCGCGGCTCAGTGCCGACCGCTCCGCCGGTTCCATGGCCGCCAACGCGACCCTCAGCGCCTCGGCCCGGCGCGATGCCACATCATCCAGTACGCGGCGTCCCTGTGGGGTGAGGCCCAGCCGGACCTCGCGGCGTCTTTGCGGGTGCAGAGTGCGTTCCAGCATTCCCGCCGCCTCCAGCCGGTCACACAGCCTGCTGGCCGTGGGCAGCCCAATGTCCAGCCGCTCGGCGAGAGTGGTGAGGTTCAGTCCAGGTGCCGCCTCCAGCGTCCGCAGTGCCCGCAGCTGGTGCGGGGACAGACGCAAGGTCGCCTCCTGAGCGGCCAGCGACCACAGATTCGTGAGACTCTCCACAGCGTCGGCGATCTCCAGCGCGACGGCGTCCGGGCCATCGCCCGGCCTCTCCACACGGTCGTCGCCTGGGCCGTCGAGACGGGTCACGAACACATCGCTTTCACTGGGTTTCGAACGCTGCAGAGTCAATCCTCATTCAATCGCTGTACCCGACGGCAAAGGGCGCAAGCCGCTCCTGGGTCGGCCGGACGTCGCCCGGACAGCGCCGACGCCAGGCCGGAAACCGGGGCCGACCGAAGGGAGCCGCCTGGGCGTCGCTCCATGGTAGGAGTTGCCGGTGGCCTTACGGGCCGAGCCGCAGAACCAAGGGCAGACCGGGCCGGGCAAGGGCGCGTTGCGAGTGGTGGCTCTCGCGCTTCGTCGAGATGCGCGGCGAGCGACGTCTCATCGGCTCCTCAACCTGGGCTCGATGGCCAACGCCATGCCACCTCATGACCCTGAAGGCGTACCGCCTTCCCGTCACGCTCGTCGTCTTCGGCAACCGCCGGCCGGGCATGGTGAAACTCGAACAGGAGCAGGCCGGTCTGCCCGACTTCGGCACCGTGCTCGACAATCCCGACTTCGCAAGGGGGCCGAGTCCATGGGCATCGTCGGCATCCGCGTGACGGATCCGGGAGAGGTGGAGAGCGCCGTGCGAAGCGCCTTCCGCAGTCCGGGGCCGGTGCTGCTCTGCGTCCTCACCCACCCCGACGAGATCGCAGTGCCGGCCAAGCCGACCGTCGAGCAGGGCTGGGGGGTTCGTCGTGGCCAAGTTGAAGGCTCCCCTCCCTGAAGGGAGGGGATGCGTCGCCCTCCAGGGCTGTGCGGGGATTTACGGCTCAGGCCGCCACCGGAGCCGGCGGCTCGGGTGGTCTTACGCCCTCGGCACCGTCCGGGTTCCAACCTGCCCGGACCAGCATCACGCGGGCGGAGTTCTTGTCCCTGGGGGACACCGCTCCACACACGGTGCAGGCATACGTTCTCATCGACAGAGGCAGTGCGTGCTTGGTTCTCGCTCCGCACGTGGCACAGTCCATCGTGGTGTGCGCCGGGTGCACGAGACGGACGTCCCGTGCGTGCTTGCGGCCCATCTCGACCAGGGCACGCTTCGTCGCGGCGATGGCGGCATCGGCCGCCTTGCGGGCCATGGTGGTCTTCGCCAGGAACCTCGGCCTGAAGTCCTCCACCGCGACCCCGTCGTGGCCGCGCATCACGGACTTGGCCCACGTGCGGGCGGTGTCCTCGCGCTGCCGCGCGATCTTCTTGTGCAGCTTCGCCGCCTGGGCTTGCGCCTTGCGGTAGCCGGCGGATGCGGGCTGTCCCTTGGGAGGCCGGCGCCGGGCCATCATCCGCTGGTACCTCGCCAGCCGCTGCGCGGCCCGCTTGCCGTGCCCGGCATGGGGGAGGTCGTAGGCGTCGTCGGTGGTGGTGGCGGTCTCCCTCACACCCCAGTCCACGCCCAGGACGCGGCCGCTCTCACAGAGCGGCTCAACCTGAGCCGGGACGACGAAGGACGCATACCAGTGTCCGAGGCTGTCCTGGTACACCCGCACACTCGACGGGTCCGCGGGCAGCTCCCGCGACCACACCACCGTCAGGACGATCCCGCCCGCTAGTCGCAGGCGGCCGTCATCAAGCCGGAAGCCGCGCCGGGTGTAGTTCAGGCTGGGCCGCGCCTCCCGCTTCTTCTTCCACCTGGGCATCCCGGCCCGGCGGTGCGCCGGAAGCCGGTCCTTGATGTCCTTCAAGGCCTTCGCGCGGGACGCGGCGAAGTCGCGTATCACCTGCTGCTGAGGCACGCTCGCGCCTTCAGCGAGCCAGGGCGTCGCCCCGCGGGCCTCGGTCAGCATCCTGTCGAGCTGAGCCGGACCACACGTCAGCTTCTCGCCACCCGCTTTGCCCCGCACGTGGACCTGCCGGGACTTGGCCACGCACTCGTTCCAGATCCACCGGCAGCGATCCCACTCGGCTTCGAGCCGGCGCCTGGCCGTGTTCGACAGGCGCACACGGAAGGTGTACCGGGCATGCCCGGTGTCCTTCGCGGTCGCCTCCGTCGTCATGCATCCGAACCTACCTGAGAGCACTGACAGTTGAGAGTTCTTGATCATGGTGGGCGACGTCACCGCCGTGCGGGGCGGGACACCGGATCGCCCTGACGGCGATCCGGCTATCCCTGCCCTGCTCCGCAGGAGTCCGATTCCTCCCCGGCCTGAAGGCCGGGGCATCCTCGGAGGAACCCGGTGAAGGGAGTCTGCGGCCTTAGAGAGGAGAGCGGGAACCGACGGACGTTCGAGGAATGCCGGTCGGCGGCCGGGGTAGGCGGGTGCTTGCCGGACGATGGACCGGTGAGGACAAGACCGATCGACTGGGAGGGGCGCACGATGCCGACGACGACCACGCAGACTGCCGAGCAGACGGTGGACGTTCCGGAGATCGCGGACCCTTCCGAGGTCGCGCCGAGGGACGCGCGGCAATTGTCGAAGCTGTTCTTCGAGCAGCTGACGGTGCTGGAGGAGGGCACGCCCGACTACAGCTACGCCCGCAACACGCTGATCGAGATGAACATGTCCCTCGTGCGCTACGCGGCCGGCCGGTTCCGCAGCCGCGGGCCGGAGGAGATGGAGGACATCGTCCAGGTCGGCATGATCGGCCTGATCAAGGCCATCGACCGGTTCGAACTGTCCCGTGAGGTGGAGTTCACCTCCTTCGCCGTCCCCTACATCGTCGGCGAGATCAAGCGGTTCTTCCGCGACACCTCCTGGGCCGTGCACGTGCCGCGACGGCTTCAGGAAGCCCGCGTCCAGCTCGCCCGAGCCAACGAGGAACTGTGCACCCGACTGGGGCGGACACCGACGACCAAAGAGCTGTCCGAGCTGATGAGCCTTTCCGGAGGAAGAGGTAGCCGAGGCCCAGCTGGCCTCCAATGGCTACAAGTCCGCCTCACTGGACGCGGCGATCAACGGCAGCGAGGACGGCGAGGCCGTCCTGGCGGACTTCATCGGTGACGAGGACGAGGCACTGGAACTGGTCGAGGACTTCCACGCCCTCGCACCGATGATCGCAGAACTCGACGAACGGGACCGCAAGATCATCCACTGGCGCTTCGTCGAGGAACTCACCCAGGCCCAGATCGGCGAACGCCTCGGCGTCTCCCAGATGCACGTCTCCCGCCTCATCGCGCGTCTCCTGGCACGCCTGCGTGAAGGCATGCTCAGCACGGAATGACGGCCGGACAACCGGCACTCGGGGACGGTTGTCGCCGTCCTCGCGCAGACAACGGGCGCAGGGCCTGCCCACGCGGGAGCCTGTCGGTCGGCAGGGTCAGGGTCCCCGCTGCGCAGGGTGGTTCGCGGGGAGGGAGTCCTTGCGCCGGACGTCGTCCGAGGTCGGCACCATGCGGTGACGGCCTCGAAGGAGCGGCGGGACATACGGTCCCTTCCGCGATCGAGGTGCATGGGGTGCCGCCGCGTGACCGGCACGGCTCTCGGCAAGCGCTTCGCCTTCTTCCTCCGCGATGTGTGCGGCACGGGAGCGCAGACAGCCGCGCTCACCTCTCTGACCCGCTACACCCCGCGCGCCGCGGCCCTGCACGACCCCGATCACGTCTCTGGCCTGTCGACCCTGAACAAGGTGCTTCACGAGCGCTACGCCGGCGGCGACCCGCGCTACTGCACGGCGATCCTCGGTACGGTCGAACCGGCCCCGTTGCCGGTCAGATCGCCGTACACCTTGCCTCGCGGGGGCATCCTCCGGCCGTCGTCCTGCCTGCCGACGGCACGGCCGGCTACCTGCCGCCCCCGGAGGTCTCCTGGTCGCAGTCCTGCCGTCCGCGAGTTTCGCCACCGCCACGACCGCCCCGACCCGGGCGACACCCTCGTGCTCTACGCCGGACAACTCCTTGGGGTACGCAGACTCGATCCCGTCCAGGCCGATCAGATCGATGGGCCACCGGGTGGCCTCGGCGCTCGACGGCGAGGCTCCCTTGGCCTCCAGGCCGAGGCCGACGTTCTGCTGCAGGTGGCCAGGGCAGCAGCGCGAAGGTCTGGAACACCGCCATGGCTGGCTCCAGCTACATGCTTCAGGAGGAACGTTCCGGGAGTAGCGCCACTGGGAACTGCAGTGCACATGGCGGGGGCTCCACCCCGACGAGGTGGAGCCCTCAATCCGTGACGAATACGGGAGCGTCAGCGCTTGAAGACGTCCTTGACGTCTTCCTTGGCCTGCCGTGCATGGCCGGTGGACTTCTCGGCCTGTCCCTCGGCGGTGACGCGCTCGTTGCCGACCGCCTGCCCCATCGCCTTCGTGGCCTTGCCTTCGGCCTGCTCGGCCAGCGCCTTGGCCTTCTCGCCGGCAGTCATGATCGATCTACCTCCTCTAACGGGGGGGCGTCTTCGGGGGTAAGCACCGTTTGCCCCCCGCCACCCTTGATAAACAAGGGACTTGGGGCGCATACCTGAGGGATCGGAGGGCAAGCGGGCGTCAGGAGGTTGAGACTATGGTTCCCTTGCTGCTCGTTCTGCTTCTCGCACTGCTTCTGTTCGGTGCCGGTTTCGCGCTGAAGATCCTCTGGTGGGTCGCGGTCGTGGTGCTGGTGGTGTGGCTGCTCGGCTTCGTGATGCGCTCGGCCAGTCCCGGAGGCGGCCGGAGCCGCTGGTACCGATGGTGACCTGACCGCGCTGACTGCCTGAGCGAGGGCCTGGCCGGACACACACCGGCCGGGCTCTTTCTTCGAATTCCGTCGCGCCCTCCCCGTCCGTGCCGGCGCGACGCCGGAGTTGCGTTCCCGAGTGCGGTGGCCGGCAGCTCCAGGAGCAGTCCCAGCGCTGCCGGAGTCAGACGCACTTCGGCGAACCGGCCCGAGCCGCTGCGTAGTTCGTCCGCCGCCGCTGCCCTGGCCGCGGCCCGCTCACGGGCGGCCTCGCGCAGTCGCCGCTTATGGGGAGCGCGGCCAGGTTCGGGCTGAGTGGCACGGGTGTGGCTCGGGGCCACCCGCGGCCGGGAGTCGGCCGGCGCCGTGCGCTCCTCGGACGGCGGGGTGAAGTCCAGGACACGGACACCGTGGAAGCCACCCGCGGGTCCGGTCTCGCTCGTGGCGATCCTGCCCAGGGTGCTGCGCGACGTGGGGCGCGGGCCAGGGTTGGGAAGAACGGGAGATCTCCGGGCGGGAGCCCGACCCGACCGTACTCGTCACCCCTTGTCCCCCTGAAGTTCCCCCCGCGAACTGGACAGCGGGTGTTTACGCTGCCGGGACGAGGTTCTGCCTGAGCAAGGATCTCGTTTCGAGCGGGGTGACGTACC
>NZ_JBITGJ010000041.1:0-72318 GCF_044456925.1 Streptomyces sp. NPDC050743 | reverse complement strand
AGCGTCCGGAGGGACACGCACCACCGGGCCGGACCCGGCTGCCCCGCGCAGCCCACCGGCACCAGGGCGTGACCACGATCAGCACACCCACCACCAACCGACACCGGCCACGCGGAGCAACACTGGGCGCAGGATTCCATCTCCACGCTCATGCGTCCCCGCCCAGGTGGGCAGAACCCGTGTCAGACCTCACGGTCCGCACGGGATCGCTTAGCTGATTAGAGACGCTTCTGCACCAGTCCGGTGACGCGTATGCCCCCGTCCTCGTCGGCCGGTTGCACCGCCGCGCAGCCGTAGCGGTGGATCTGCGCCGCATCGACCTCCATCCGCGCCACCGCGCTGCCTGCCCGGCGCCCGCGGACCTCCGGCATCCGGCTCGGCAGGGTCTCGTCCGGGTCGATCGGATCGTCGCCGGGACTCTCCTTCGGTGTGGCCCATGTCCGGAGAAACTCGGGAACCGGCCGGGAAGTGATACCGGCGGTAACTCTCATGTAATTCGCTGAATTTGAGTCCGAGTCAATCGAGCTTCTTGTTTCCTGTGAGCCGCGTGTGCGAGGGTGAGCCTTCCCGCGGGAGGGCAAGGCAGGCGTCGAACGCCAAGGCCGGCCCGACAGGTATGCACCAATCGGCACTGCTTTCCGACAGGACGGCATTTCGTGTGCGGTCCTGCGGCTGGAAGGAAATGGTTCCGTGCAGTCCCCCCACCCCCCACGCCCGCCCTATCCGCCGCTGCCCGGTTCACCCGGGGAGTCCGACCGCGATCTCACCGCCCGGCTCGGCGGCCCGCACCACGTCCACCATCACGCCGTCGCCCTGCTGCTGGCCCGCCACTGGCGGGCCGCCCACGACTACGCCGTCGTCTGCCTGGCCTCCGCCGGCCCCGCCCCGCAACTCGTGGCCACCGCCGCCTTCCACGAGGTCCTCGGCCGGATGACGGGCGGGGCGGCCGGCGGAGCCCTGCGCCCGCATCTGCTGGTCGCCGTCCGCGACACCGTCCGCGCCTGGGCGGCGGACGACGTGGCCTGCGCGACTCTGCCGGAATTGCGCAAACCCACCGGAGGTCGCGGACTGCGTGCGACAAAGCCCGGAACACCGGAAAGGCGGCAACTCGCCGAACGCGCCTTCCGGGCCCTTCCCGGCGCCTCGCAATGCCTTCTGTGGCACATCGAGGTAGAAGCGGAACCGATAAACATACCCGCCGGTCTGCTGGGCATCGACCCGGCCACCGCCACGGCCGCCCTGGAACAGGCCCGGGAGCAATTCCGGACGGGTTGCGTACGCGCCCACCGGGAACTCGCGCCCTCCAGGGAATGCCGCTTCTACAACCGGCTCCTGGAGGTCCCCATGCGCCGCGGCGGCACCCTGCTGCCGGACGTACGGCACCATCTGACGGTCTGCGCGTACTGCCGGCACGCCGCCGAGACCTTCGCCCTGTTCGACGGCGGACTGGGCCTCCTGATCGCCGAGACCGTGCTCGGCTGGGGCGCCCGCCGCTATCTCGACTCGCGCCCCGGACGCGACGCCGCCGAAGAGGCGCCGCGTGCGCCGGTGCCCGAACCGGCGGGAGGCAGACATCGCACCGGGACCGTCGGCCGCCGCCGCAAGGCAGTGGTCATCGGCGTCGGACTGACCTCGCTCGCGCTGCTCGCCACCGTCCTCGCGGCCAGGAGCTGGTCCGATGACACCGGTGTCCCCAGGGTAGGCGCCACCTGGGGCGCCCCCGCCGGCCACACCGCACACCCGGGCGGCACCGGTGCCCGGACCGCCGTCTCCCCCTCCGCCGCCTCGCTCGGCGAACCCCTCGAGCCGGCCCACGGCGGCCTGCGCGGCCTCGCCTCCGGGCGCTGCCTGGACGTGCGCGGGAACGGCGTGCGGGCGGGCGCGGGCGTCGGACTCACGCCGTGCTCCACCGCCGCCATGCAGCAGTGGTCGTACCGGGACGACGGGGTGCTGCGCAGCGCCGCCGACCCGTCCCTGTGCCTTTCCGTCGACCCCGGGACGAAGACCGTCGTGCCGGCCGGATGCGTCGTGCACCCGGGTGAGGCGGTGTACGACATCACCGTGGGCGGCGAGATCCCGCCGCGCCGGCACGGAGGCCTCGCGCTCGCTCCCGGCTCCGGCGATGCGTTCGCGCGCGTCGCGCTGGTACCGCGGGATGGCTCACCCGAGCAGCGGTGGGTGCTGGAGCCGGGGTTGGGTGGGACGGGACGGCCGGACGCGGCGCCGGGCCTTTCCGGTGCGCATGGCGGATCCGGCGCTTCCAGGGAGGGCGGGACCGACGATCCGGCGAGGCCGGGGGACCCGGCGCGGTCCGGTGAGGCGAACGAGCCACGGGCCGCCCAGGTCCGGGCCGGCCACGAGCGGCGGCGCACCGGATCCGTGTCGCCCGCCCGGGCGGTGCGGGCGCTGCACCGGGTCCTTCCGCCGGTCGCCGACGCGGTCGCAGGCGTACCGGCGACCACGGGCGCACTGCTTCGCTGACGCACGATGCGGGACGTCCCCGGACCCCTGGCCGTGTTCGAGCCACGGCGCCGAAGTCATGCGGAATTTACAGACGTCCAGGGGATGTCCCGCCGCGTTGCGGTCGGATGAGTGCGCGGTGAAGCAGGCGGGTGCTTCGCCCGGCCTGTGGTGGTGTGGTGCGGGGGCCCGGGTGGTCCCGCGCCCGCACCGGTGTGTGGAATTACCGCGTTTTCCGGTTCTTGCGGGGAATTCGACCCGATGGCCGAATCGATGTCACCGGGCGCGAAAAGGGGGCGTCGTTATTGACCCGTGAGTAGGCCGAGGCTAGTTTCCGGTGCCCTCGCATCAGAGCGTTCCGCCGCACACCCCCACCGTGCTGTCTCGCCGATCGTGCCGGAGCATCATGACCTCGCCTGTGCGCCCCCATGACCTCGTCCTGTGCCTCACCCCCTTCGGAGAGCCCGACGCCGGCCTCGCCGCCGCGGCCTGTGCCGCCGGTGCGCTCGGCATCCTCGACCTCGGCACCGGAGACCGGAGATCCAGAGAAGCGCTGTCCCGGCTGAGACGGTCCGCGCCCGGCCCCTTCGGGGTACGGGTGAGCGGACGCTGCGCGCTGGCCCCGGCCGAGGTCGCGGACGCCCCCGGCACCGTGGTCCTGACCGCGGACGCGACCTGGCCCCGGAACGAACTCCCCTCCGGCTGCCGGGTGTTGGCGGAGATCACGGACATCGGGCAGGCGCGCGCGGCCCTGCGCGCGGGTGCCGAGGGGCTCATCGCCCGCGGTCGTGAGAGCGGTGGCCGGGTCGGCGAGCCGAGCACCTTCGTCCTGCTGCAACAGCTGCTGTCCGATGAGGAGTTGTGCCGCGTCCCGGTCTGGGCCTGCGGTGGCATCGGGCCGCGCACGGCGGCGGCCGCCGTGGCCGGCGGTGCCGCCGGGGTGGTCCTCGACAGCCAGCTGGCCCTGCTCGCCGAGTCCGGGCTGCCCGAGACGGTCCGGTCGGTGCTGCGCTCCCTGGACGGCTCGGAGACCGTGGTGCTGGGCGGCCACCGGGTCCTGCGGCGCCGGGGACCGGACGCCCCGCACCCGCCGGCCGACGACCCCGCGGCGGTCGCGTCCCTGCTGGGCGCCGACGACGTGCGCGGCCGGCTGCTGCCGGTCGGCCAGGACGGCTTCCTCGCCGCCCGGTTCGCCGAACGGTTCGGGGACGTACGGCGGTTGGCGCGGGAGCTGTCGGCGGCGATGCACTCCGTGGCCGACGGCGGTGCGGCCACCGCACTGCGCCCCGGTTCGCCGATGAGCCGGGCGCTCGGCACCCGGCTCCCCGTCGCGCAGGGACCCATGACCCGGGTCAGCGACCAGGCAGGCTTCGCCGCTGCCGTCGCCGCGGACGGGGCGCTGCCGCTCCTGGCGCTGGCCCTCGCCGACGGCGAGCGGACCCGGTCGATGCTCACCGAGGCGCGGGCCGTCCTGGACGGGCGGCCCTGGGGCGTGGGCGTGCTCGGCTTCGCGCCCGAGGAGATCAGGAACGCCCAGCTGGACGCCGTACGGGAACTGCGGCCCACGCACGCCGTCATCGCCGGCGGACGGCCCGCCCAGGCGGAGACGCTGGAGCGGGCCGGGATCCGCACCTTCCTGCACGTCCCCTCGCCGGGACTGCTGCGGCAGTTCCTGGACGCGGGCGCGCGCCGGTTCGTGTTCGAGGGGTCCGAGTGCGGCGGCCATGTCGGACCCCGGGCCTCCTTCCCCCTCTGGGAGGCCCAACTCGCCGTACTGCAGGACTACCTGGCCGAGGCCGACGACGCGACCGCCCGGCGGCTGGAGGTGCTGTTCGCCGGCGGCGTCCACGACGAGCGGTCGGCGGCGATGGTCGCGGCCCTGGCCGCACCGCTCACCGCCCGGGGCGCCGCCGTCGGCGTGCTCATGGGCACCGCCTACCTGTTCACCGAGGAGGCCGTCGCGCACGGCGCCGTCCGGCCCCTGTTCCAGCGGCAGGTGCTCACCGCCACCGCGACCACGCTCCTGGAGACCGCCCCCGGCCACGCCACCCGCTGCGTCCCGAGCCCCTTCACCGCCGACTACCGTGCGCGCGAGGCCGCTCTACGCGCCCAGGGGCTGACCGACCGCGAGGTGTGGGAGGAGCTGGAACGGCTCAACGTGGGCCGGCTGCGCATCGCCAGCAAGGGCGTCGAGCGCGGAGCGGACGGCGCGTTGGCCACCGTGGACGAGGAACGGCAGCTCACCGACGGGATGTACATGGCCGGCGAGGTCGCCGTGCTGCGCTCGGCGACCACCACCCTTGCGGACCTGCACCGCTCGGTCACCGACGGCGCCGCCGATCTCCTGACGCGGCACGCCGGCGACTTCCGGACGCGGCGGGCCGCCCACCCGGGCGCGGGATCCGCCGCCGAGCCGGAGCCGCCCGCACCGCTGGACATCGCCATCGTCGGCATGGCCTGCATGTTCCCCGGTGCCCCCGACCTCGCGGCCTTCTGGTCCACCATCGTCACCGGCCGCGACGCCGTCACCGAGGTGCCGCCGGAGCGCTGGGACCCGGCCGTGCACCACGCGGCCGGCAGCACGGCGTCCCGATGGGGCGGGTTCCTGCCCCGCATCCCCTTCGACCCGCTGCGCTACGGCATCCCGCCCGCCTCCCTCGGCAGCATCGAACCCGTCCAGCTGCTGTCCCTGGAAGCGGCCCGCCGGGCGCTGGAGGACGCCGGATACGGCGAGCGGGGGCGGGCGTTCGACCGCGCGCGGACCTCGGTCGTCTTCGGCGCCGAGGCGGGCAGCGACCTGTCCAACGCCGTCACCCTGCGCGCGGTCCTGCCGTCGTACTACGGCACGGTGCCCGACGGGCTGGACGGGCAACTGCCCCGGCTGACCGAGGACTCCTTCCCCGGCATGCTCGCCAACGTCATCTCCGGCCGGATCGCCAACCGGCTGGACCTCGGCGGCGCCAACTTCACCGTCGACGCGGCCTGCGCCTCCTCCCTGGCCGCGCTCGACGTGGCCTGCAAGGAACTCGTCTCCGGCACCAGTGACCTCGTGCTGTGCGGCGGCGCCGACCTGCACAACGGCATCAACGACTACGTCCTGTTCTCCTCCGTCCACGCGCTCTCCCCGACCGGACGCTCCCGCGCCTTCGACGCCGCCGCCGACGGCATCGCCCTCGGCGAGGGCGTGGCCTGCCTGGTGCTCAAACGCCTCGCGGACGCCGAACACGCCGGCGACCGGATCTACGGCGTGGTCAAGGGCCTCGGCTCCGCCAGCGACGGCCGCTCCCTCGGTCTCACCGCACCCCGGCCCGAAGGCCAGCGGGCGGCGCTGGAACGGGCGTACCGCAACGCCGGCGTCTCGCCCGCGGACGTCGGCCTGGTCGAGGCGCACGGCACCGGCACCGTCGTCGGCGACCGCACCGAACTCACCGTGCTCGCCGAGGTGTTCACCGAAGCAGGCGCGGGGACGGGCGGCTGCGCGCTCGGCTCGGTCAAGTCGCAGATCGGGCACACCAAGTGCGCCGCCGGCCTCGCGGGCCTGATCAAGACGGCCCTCGCTCTGTACACGGGGGTCACGCCACCCACCCTGCACCTGAAGCGGCCCAACCCGGCCTGGGCGGAGGACGACAGCCCGTTCGTCTTCCACACCCGCGCCCGGCCCTGGACGGCACCGGCCGCCGAACGCCTCGCCGGAGTCAGCGCCTTCGGCTTCGGCGGCACCAACTTCCACGCCGTGCTGGCCGCCCACGCCGACGCCGTACCACCCCGCCAGTCCCTGGACGCCTGGCCGGCCGAGCTGTTCCTCTTCCGGGGCCGTGACACCGCGGGCGCCCTCCGGCAGGTCGAGGAGGTCCTCCGGGCCGCCGAGGCCGACGGCCACCCCTGGCGCCTGCGCGACCTCGCCCTCGCCACGGCCCACCGCGCCGACACCTCGCACGAACCGGTCCGGGCCGCCCTCGTGGCCCGCGACACCGCGGAACTCACCGCACAACTGCGGCGGCTCCTCGCGGGGGAGCGTGATCCGGGCGCCGGGATCCATGTGGCGGACGCGGTGCCGGGGCCGGAGGGGGACAGGGGCGACCATCCGGCGCAGAGCAAGGGCGCCGACCCCGTGCCGGGCAAGGTCGCCTTCCTGTTCCCCGGTCAGGGCAGCCAGCGGCCCGGGATGCTCGCCGAGCTCCTGGTCCACCTTTCCGAGCTGCGGTACTACCTGGAGCTCGGCCGCGCGCACGCCGGCACCGTCCATCCGCCCGCGGCCTTCGACGACGCCGCGCGGGAGCGCCGGCGGGCCGCCCTGACGGACACCCGGGCCGCGCAGCCCGCCCTCGGCGTCACGGGCCTCACCGCCCACGCCTTCCTCACCTCGGCCGGGGTCCGCCCCGACCTGGCCGCCGGGCACAGCTACGGCGAGCTGGTCGCCCTCGCCGCGGCCGGCGCCCTCGACCCCGAGGCACTGCTGGAGCTGAGCGCCGAGCGGGCCGCCGCGATCCTGGCGGCGGCGGGCGACGACCCCGGCACCATGGCCGCCGTCGGCGCCGGCGCCGAGACCGTCGAACACACCCTGCGCACGAGCGGGGCACCCGCCTCCGTCGTCGTCGCCAACCTCAACTCGCCCGAGCAGACGGTCGTTTCCGGACCCACGGCGGACGTGGAGACGGCCGTGCGGCTGCTGCGCGACGCCGGGCTCGGCGCGCGGCGCGTCCCCGTGGCCTGCGCCTTCCACAGCCCGCTCGTGGCCACGGCGGGGGAACGATTCGCCAAGGTCCTCGCGGACAAGACGGTCCGGGCCCCCGAGTTCCCCGTCTGGGCCAACCGCACCGCCGCGCCCTATCCGCTCGACCCCGACGAGGTGCGCGGCGAACTCGCCGCCCAGATCGGCGCGCCCGTCGCGTTCGTCGCCCAGATCGAGGCCATGTACGAGGCGGGCGCGCGCGTCTTCGTCGAGGCGGGCCCCGGCACGGTCCTCACCCGGCTCGTCGCACGGATCCTCGGCGACCGCCCCCATCGCACGGTCGCCTGCGAACCGGACGCCGACAGCGGCCTGCGCGGCTGGCTCGACGCCCTCGCCCGGCTCGCCGTCGCCGGGGTGCCCGTGCGCACCGCCTGGCTCCTGCGGGGCCGCGACGCCTTCGACGCGCTGCGCGGTCCGGCACCGAAGCGGCCCGGCTGGACGGTCGACGGACACCTCGTCCGCACCGCCGACGGAGCACTCCTGCCCGGTGCCCTCGCGCCGGCCCGACGAGTCGTGGAGGCGACCGTGACCACCGACCAGCCGTACGGCGCCCCGGCCGACCGGGACGCGCTCATCTCCGAATTCCTGCGCACCAGCCGGGAGATGATCGCCGCCCAGCGCGATGTCCTGCTCACCTACTTCGGCGCGACACCCGGCGCCACACCGCCGGCGCCCGTCCCACCGGTGACGCCTCCTGCCGAACTCCCCCGCGCGGAACCGGAGCCGGCCGAGCCAGTCGGTGAAACGCCGGTGGCCGACGTCGAGCGGGTCGTCCTGGAGATCATCAGCGAACGCACCGGCTACCCCGTCGACATGATCGAGCCCGACCTCGACCTGGAGGCGGATCTCAGCATCGACTCGATCAAGCGGGCCGAGATAGCGGGTGAACTCGCCAAGCGCCTGGGCATCGCGGGCAGCGCCGCCATGCTGGACGACGCCGAACTGGAGGAACTGGCCAAGGCGCGTACGGCTGCCGCGGTGACGGGGTGGCTGACCGCGCGGGTGGGGGCGGCGCACTCCGGTGACGAGGGACGCCAGGCCGGGAACGCGGAGGAGCGGACCGAGGGCCCGTTCACCGGCGTGGCGGGCGGGCGATCCCCAGAGGCGGCCGGCCAGACCCGGGAACGGGCCGAGGCGGCATACGCCCCCGCCCCCGTCGCTGGCGTTCCGCCCCGGCGCTTCGAGCTGCGGCCTGTGCCCCTCCCGGAGCCGGACCCGCCCGCCGACGACGACCACCACGACCACGCCCTGCCCGGCCGGCGTTTCGCCCTCCTCGGGGACGGAGCGGGCGCGGCGGCGGAGATCGCGGCGCGGCTCGCCGAGCAGGGAGCCGAAGCCGTGCTGCTCGACGCCGGCCACCTCCTCACCGCAGACGACGGTCCGGTCGACGGTGTCGTCCACCTCGGCGCGCTGCCCGGCCCGGACGTCCCGGTGCTGCCGGACGCCTTCCCGGTGCTCCGCGCGGCGCTCGCGTGCGGCCCACGCCGGCTGCTCGCCCTCAGGGCCGACGACCGTGGGGGCGCCCTGGGGGCCGACGACCGGGGAAACGGCTTCCGGGCCGAGGATCGCTCGGGCGCTCTCCGGGCAGCCGGCCTGGACGGCCTGTTCCGTAGCGTCGGCCGTGAGTATCCGGACCTGCTCGCCCGGGTCGTGGCCGTCGCGGACACCGCCCCGGCGGCCGTCGCCGACGCCCTGCTCGCCGAGCTACGGGCGCCCGAACCGGCCCCCGTCGTCCTGCGTACGGCGGCCGGTGCCAGGCACGGCCTCGCGCTGGCGCCCGCGCCCCTCGGCCCGCTCGCCCACACCGGCGCCGGACCCGCCGGGGACGGTGCCGCCGAGGCGGCCGCGCTCGGCCTCGACCGTGACTCCGTCGTCCTGCTGGTCGGCGGCGCCCGGGGCATCACCGCGAGGTTCGCGGCCACGCTGGCCGCGGCCTGCCGGTGCCGTATCGAGCTGCTGGGCCGTACGCCCACGCCGACCGCACCCGAGGCCCCGCACACCGCCGCCGCGCGCACCCCCGTCGAGCTGCGGGCGGCGCTCGCCGCCGGACCCGGCGCGGTGCCCGGCCCCGCCGAGGTCAACCGGGCCGCCGAACTGATCCTCGCCCAGCGGGAGATCACCGCGACCATCGCGGAACTCGGCGCACTCGGCGGCGAGGCACGCTACCGCTCGGTGGACTTCCGGGACCGGGACGCCGTCCTGCGGACGGTCAAGGAGATCCACGCCGAACACGGCCGGCTCGACGGGGTCGTCTTCGCCGCCGGGGTGATCGAGGACCGGCTGATCGCCGACAAGACCCCCGAGTCCTTCCAGCGGGTCTACGGCACGAAGACGGCCGGGGCCGCAGCGCTGTTCGCCGCCCTGGACGACCTGCCGGGAGCCCCCGCGTTCACTGTGCTGTTCGGCAGCATCGCCGCCGTGCTCGGCAATCGTGGCCAGGCCGACTACGCCGCCGCCAACGACGCCCTGGAAGCCCTCGGCGCCGACCGGGCCGCCCGGACGGGCGCTCGCGTGCTGACCGTCCACTGGGGACCCTGGGCGCCCTCCGCGACACACGGCGGCATGGTCGGCGTGGAACTGGGCCGCGAGTACGCCCGGCGCGGGATCGAGCTGATCGATCCCGACGAGGGCACCGCGGCCCTGCTGCGGGAACTCGCCTGGGGCGAACCGTCCGTCCGCGCCGTCGTCTACACCGCGTCGGGCTGGTGACATGACGGCACGTCAAACACCCGTTGCCATCGTCGGGATGGCGGTGCTGCTGCCCGGTGCCCCCGGCCTCGACGCGTACTGGCGCAACCTGCGCGACGGAGTCGACGCGATCGGCGAAGTCCCGGCGGGTCGCTGGGACGCCGACTACTACCGGCCCGGCTCGGCCACCGGCCCCGCCGCCCCCGACCGGATCTACTGCAGGCGCGGCGGATTCGTGGACGGCCTCGCCGAGGTGGACGTCACCCGTTACGGCATCATGCCCGCCTCGGTGCCCGGCACCGAGCCCGACCAGCTGATCGCCCTCGACGTGGCCGCCGCCGCGCTCGCGGATGCCGGCGGCGAGGAACGGCTCCCGCCTCGGGACCGGATCGGCGTGGCCCTGGGCCGCGGCGGCTACCTCACCCCCGGCCTGGTCCGCCTCGACCAGCGCGTGCGCACGGCCGGGCAACTGACCCGCACCCTCGGCGAGTTGTTACCCGACCTCTCCGGCGCCCAACTCGAGCGCATCCGCGCGGCGTTCACCGAACGGCTCGGCCCCGACAGCCCGGAGTCCGCGATCGGCCTGGTGCCGAACCTGGCCGCCTCCCGCATCGCCAACCGGCTCGACCTGCGCGGCCCCGCCTACACCGTGGACGCGGCCTGCGCCTCCTCCCTGGTCGCGGTGGACCAGGCGGTCACCGAACTCACCACCGGCCGCTGCGACCTGGTGCTGGCCGGGGGAGTGCACCACTGCCACGACATCACGCTCTGGAGCGTCTTCGCCCAACTGCGCGCTCTGTCCCCGAGCCAGCGCATCCGCCCCTTCCACCGCCACGCCGACGGCATCCTCATCGGCGAGGGCACGGGCGTCGTCGTACTCAAGCGGCTCGCGGACGCCGAACGCGACGGCGACCGCGTCTACGCGGTGATCCGCGGCACGGGCGTGGCCGGCGACGGCCGTACGGCGGGGTTGGCCGCGCCGGACCCGGGCGGGCAGGCCAGAGCCGTGCGCCAGGCCTGGCGGGCCGCCGGGCTCGACCCGGCCGCACCGGACTCCCTCGGCCTGCTGGAGGCCCACGGCACCGCCACCCCGGCCGGTGACGCGGCCGAACTCACCACCCTGGCCGAGGTGTTCGGGCACGCCGAGGGCCAGGGCTTCCGCCCCGTCCTCGGCTCGGTGAAGTCGATGATCGGCCACATCATGCCGGCCGCCGGGGTCGCCGGCCTGGTCAAGGCCGCCCTCGCCCTCCACCACCGCACCCTCCTGCCCACCCTCCACTGCGACGACCCCCACCCCGCCCTCGCCGCCACCCGCTTTTGCACACTGGACCAGTCCCGCCCCTGGGAGACGGACGTCCGGCAGCCGGTCCGCCGGGCCGCCGTGAACGCCTTCGGCTTCGGCGGGATCAACGCCCATGTGGTGCTGGAGGAGGCACCGGGTCTCGGCTCCCCGCCGGGGCAGACCGGGGGTGCGGGTGCGGGGGGCGCGCTTTACGGCCGGGCGGGAGCCACGCGTGCCCGGTCGGTGCCGGACGAGGCGCCCGGTGCGCGCTCGGTGTCCGGTTCCGCGCAGGTCGCCGAGCCCGAGCGGGTCCTGCTGCTCGCCGCCGGGAGTGTGCCCGACCTCGCGGCCGTCCTCGGCGCCGACGACTCTGTCGTCCTCGCCGCCGGTCTCGACCCGGGCGGGCCGCACCCCGACGCCGGTCCGGTGCGGCTCGGGATCGTGGACCCGACGCCGAAGCGGCTCGCCCTGGCCCGCCGTGCGGTCGCCAAGGGGCGTGGCTGGCACGGCCGGAGCGATGTGTGGTTCCGGCCGGGCCCGCTGCTCGGCCCGGGCGGCGGTGGCCGGCTGGCGTTCGTCTTCCCCGGCCTGGAAGGGGACTTCACGCCCCGCACCGACGACATCGCGGCCCACTTCGGCCTCAGCCCGCTGCCCGGCGCGGACGTCCGGGTCGGTGACGTCGGCCGGCACGGTTTCGGAGTCGTCGGGGTGGGCCGCCTGCTGGACCAGGCCCTGCGCCGCATGGGCGTCGTACCGGACGCGGTCGCCGGACACAGCGTCGGCGAGTGGACGGCCATGGCGGTGGGAGGGCTGTACGCACCGGACCAGGTGGATGCGTTCATGGCGGAGTTCGACCCGGACAGCGTCACCGTCCCCGGGCTCACCTTCGCCGCCCTCGGCACCTCCGCCGCGCGCGTCCGCGCGCTGCTCGCCGAGTCCTGGGCGGGCTCCGGGATCGAGCTGTCCCACGACAACGCGCCCCGCCAGTGCATGGTCTGCGGGCCCGGCGCGGCCGTCGCGGAGTTCGTACTATCCCTGCGCGCGCAGGGCGTGATCTGCCAGGTGCTGCCCTTCCGCTCCGGCTTCCACACGCCGATGCTGGAGCCGTACCTGGCGCCCATCCGGGAGGCCGCCGACCGCTTCCGGCTCCACCCGCCGACCGTTGCGGTGTGGTCCGGGACGACCGCCGCGCCCTTCCCCCGGGCCGAGCGGGCGGTGCGTGAGCTGTTCGTACGGCATCTGCTGGAACCCGTCCGCTTCCGCGAGCTGACCGAGGCCCTGTACGCCGCCGGGCACCGCGTCTTCGTCCAGGCGGGCCCCGGCCGGCTCACCTCCCTGATCGCCGACACCCTCGGCGACCGCGACCACCTGACCGTGGCCGCCAACGTGCCCGAACGCGGCGGCATGCCCCAACTGCGCCGAGTCGCCACGGCGTTGTGGACCGCAGGAGCGGCCGTGGCAGGTGCGGTGCCGCCGCAGACCCCAGCGACGGGGGCCACGGTGCCGCCGCACACCGCGCCGACGGTGCCGGCCATGTCCCCGCACATCGCGGCGGCCACCCCCGCCGGGTCGCCGGCCACCACGGCGATCACACCGGCTCTCCGGCGCCGCGCACCCGTCCGGCTCGACCTCGGCGGGGCCCTCGTCTCCCTGGACGGACCGGTACGGGACGCGCTCCGCGCAGAACTGGGCCAGGGACCACATGCCGTGCGCCCCGCGGCCCGCCCGGCCGTCCCGGACCTCGGCGAACTGGACGGCCTCGCCCCGCACTTCCCGGCCGCCGCCGAGCTGACCGCCCTGCTGCGGGACACCGCGGACACGGCAGCGCAGTTGATCGCGGCGAGCGCCCGGCGCGACCGCAGCGGCGCCGCCCTCACGGCGACGGCCCCCGCGCCCACCCCCACCACAACCCCGCCCCCGACCACCACCACCGTCCACATCTCCCCCCAGACCATGCCCCACCTCCTGGACCACTGCTTCTTCCCCCAACGCCCCGACTGGCCGGACGTCGAGGACCGTTGGCCGGTCGTCCCCGCAACCACGATCGTCCGGCACATGATGGACGCGGCGGAGGCGGCGGCCCCCGGCCTGCGGGCGGTCGCCGTGCACGAGGCCCGTTTCGACCGCTGGCTCACCGCCACACCACCCGTCGACGTACCGGTCACCGTCACGGCCGCCCCCGGCCACCCGGCTCGCGTCACCGTCACCTTCGGCCCCACGGCCCGCGCCACGGTCGAGCTCGCCACACGTCACCCCGCACCACCCCCGCCCAGCCCCCTCCCGGACGCCCCGGAACGCCGTCCCGAGCACTCCGCCGCCCAGATCTACCGGGACCGCTGGATGTTTCACGGTTCCGGCTTCCAGGGCCTGACCGACCTCACCGCGATCGGCGAGCGGCACATCCGGGGTGTGATCACCGCGCCCGCCGCGCCCGGCGCACTGCTGGACAACGTCGGCCAGCTGCTCGGCTACTGGATAATGGCGACCCGCACCGAGCGGACCGTCGTCTTCCCTGT
This sequence comes from Streptomyces sp. NPDC050743, assembly GCF_044456925.1. Taxonomy (NCBI): domain Bacteria; kingdom Bacillati; phylum Actinomycetota; class Actinomycetes; order Kitasatosporales; family Streptomycetaceae; genus Streptomyces; species Streptomyces sp. NPDC050743. The sequence goes on along the minus strand of NZ_JBITGJ010000041.1, from coordinate 58,640 downwards.
GCGGATACGGCACCTGCGGATCCACGGACCGCACCCGGCCCCCGGCACCGAGGTCGGCTGCGTGCTGCGGATCACCTCCCTCACGGACACCGTCCTGGAGGCCGACGCGGAGCTCGCCGTCGGCGGCCGGGTGTGGGCGGTGATCGCCGGCTGGCAGGACCGCCGCTTCGACAACGACCCCACCACCCGGCCCGTCGAACGCTTCCCGGACCGCAACACCCTCTCCCAGGCGATGCCGGGCAGCTGGACTCTGGTGCACGAGCGCTGGCCGGACCTCGCCTCCCGCGAGCTGATCATGCGCAACTCGCTCGGCGGCGCCGAACGGGCCGAGTACGCCGAACGCCCGCCGCGCGGCCGCCGCCAGTGGCTGCTCGGCCGGATCGCCGCCAAGGACGCCGTACGGCAGTGGCTCTGGCGGCAGGGCGAAGGACCCGTCTTCCCCGCGGAACTGCGTGTGTGCAACGACGACTCGGGGCGGCCGTACGTCACCGGCGTCCACGGCCGTGCCCTGCCCCCGCTGGACGTCTCGCTCGCCCATCGCGCCGAGGCGGGCGTGGCGGTCGTCCGGCCGCACACCCCGCGGCCCGGCCCCGGCATCGACATCGAAGAGGTCACCGACCGCGACCCGGCGACCCTCGCCACCGCGCTCGGCCCGGCCGAACTGCGCCTGCTGCGCGTCCACGCGGCGCAGGGCGCGGAAGCCGTGTGGTTCACCCGGTTCTGGGCCGCCAAGGAGGCGGTCGCCAAGGCCGAGGGCGCCGGGTTCGGCGGCAGGCCACGGGACTTCGCGGTACTGGAGGCCGCGCCGGACGGCAGCCGGCTCCTGGTCTCCGGCCGACTGGAACGCGTCTACACCGTGCACTGCGCACCGGCGGCCAACCCGCCCGCCCTGCCACCGCGCACGTACGTGGTGGCCTGGACTACCGGGCCTGGCACCGACGGCGGCCATCCCGACGACGACCATTCCGACGACGGACATTCGGGCGCCGGACACCCCGACGAACCAGCCGAGGAGTACCCCCGATGAACCCCACCCAGCCAGCCCCGGCGCAGCCCACCGCCGGCACCGTGCTCGCCGACCTCACCGGCATGCTCCGCACCGTGCTCGCCGAGTACGGCGACGACGACGTGGTCATCGGCATGTCCACCACCTTCAACCGCGACCTGGAGCTGGAGAGCATCGACCTCGTCACCCTGGCCGGACTGCTGGAGGAGCGCTACGGCCGGCGGGTCAACCTCGCCGAGTTCCTGGCCGGCATGGAGTTCGACGAGATCATCGAGCTGACCGTCGGCCGGCTCGTGGAGTACGTGGTGTGGAGCCTGAAGACCACGCAGGCGGGCTGAGCCATGGCGATGGTCGACGCCGGCGGGATCCGGCTGCACGTCCAGCGCACGGGGCCGGCCGACGGCCGCGTCCCGCACGGCACGATCGTCCTGGTGCACGGGCTGCTCACCGACAGCCTGGCCAGCTACTACTTCACCGTCGCGCTGGCGTTCGCCGGGGCCGGCCTCGACGTCGTCATGTACGACCTGCGCGGCCACGGCCGCAGCGAGCGCCCGCCGCGGGGCTACACCCTCGACCACAACATCGACGACCTGGAGGCCCTCCTCGACCGGCTGGCCGTCACCGGCCCCGTCCACCTCGTCGGCAACTCCTACGGCGGCACGATCGCCTTCGGCTTCGCCGCCCGCCACCCGGAGCGCACGGCCAGTCTGACGCTGATCGAGTCCGAGCCCGCGACCGCGGCGTGGGCGGCGAAGCTCGGCCGCATCCTCGACCGGGTCATGGACCAGCTCGCGTACAACGAGTCCGACGCGATCGCCTGGATCACCGCCCACCGGGGCCACAACACCGCCCGGCTGGCCAAGGGCGCGGCCCGGCTCGCTCGCGAGACCACCCTCGGCCGGGACATCCCGGCCAGCCGGGTGCTGACCGAGGCCGCGATCAGGGCCGTACGCTGCCCGGTCCTCGGCGTGTACGGCGGCGAGTCGGACCTCGCGGACCTGGTGCCGCTGATGCGGGCGCTGCTGACCGACTACCGGGCGGTCGTGCTGCCCGGGTACGAGCACTCGGTGCTGGTGGAGGCGCCGGCGGCCGTCGGCGGGCACGTCCTGGACCTGATCGGCGCCGGGGCGGGGGTCCGATGAGCGCCTTCCTCTTCGTGGTGCCGCCGCTGACCGGACACGTCAACCCGGCCGTCGGCGTCGCCGCCCGGCTGACCGCGCGCGGGCACCGCGTGGCCTGGGTGTGCGCGGATCCCGCGCTGGTACGGCGGCTCGCGGGCGCCGCCGCCGAGGTGTTCGGCTGCGCGGGCGCGGTGCCGGGCGCCGAGGGTGCCGTACGGCCGCCGGACCTGCGCGGCGCTCAGGCGCTGAAGTTCCTGTGGGAGTGGTATCTGCTCCCGCTCGCCGACGCCATGGCACCGGGGGTCCGGGCGGCGGCCCAGGAGTTCCGCCCGGACGTGGTCGTGGCCGACCAGCAGGCCTTCGCGGGCGCCCTGGTCGCCGAACGACTCGGACTGCCGTGGGCCACCTCGGCCACCACCTCGGCGGAGTTCACCGGCGCCTACGACGGCCTGCCCAAGGTCGCCGCCTGGCTGCGGTACCGCCTGACCGAACTGCGCGCCCGCATCGGGGACCCGTCGGGCACCGCCGACCCGCGTTCCTCGCCGCACCTCCTGCTGATCTTCAGCACACCCGAACTCATCGGTCCCCAGGCACCGCTGGCACCGCACATCCACTACGTCGGCCCCTGTCTCGCCGACCGCCCGGCGGGCCCCGCGTTTCCCTGGGAACTGCTGGACCAGGCCCGGGCGAAGGTCCTGGTGACCCTGGGCACCGCGAACGCCGACGCGGGCGGCCGGTTCCTCGCCGAGTGCCTCCGCGCGCTGCGGGAGCGCGCCGACCGGGTGCAGGCGGTGATCGCCGACCCGGGCGGGGCCCTCGCGGTGCCGGCCGGCGACAAGGACGTCCTGGTCCTACCGTCCGTGCCCCAACTCGCGCTGCTGGGGCGGATGGACGCGGTCGTCTGCCATGCCGGACACAACACCGTGTGCGAGGCCCTGTGGCATGGCGTCCCGCTCGTCGTCGCGCCCATCCGCGACGATCAGCCCGTGGTGGCCGCACAGGTCGTGGACGCCGGCGCCGGCGTCCGGATCCGCTTCGGCCGGGTCCGCGCGGACCACCTGGGCGCGGCCCTCGACACCGTCCTCACCGATCCCGCCCACCGGGCCGCCGCCGCCCGGATCCGCACCGCGTTCCGCGCGGCGGGTGGCGCCCGGGCCGCGGCGGCCCATCTCGAACGACTCGCAGCGGAGGGCCGATGAGCGACCACGGCGCGACGAAGGCCAACAGCGCCGAGACCAGCAAGAAGGCCACGAACGACAAGAGCGACAGGGCGGCGCGCATCGCCGCCCTGCGCCCCGCCTATCGGGAGGACCTGGCCGCCGGCACGGGCCGCTTCCTCGCGCCCCGGCGCACCCGCTGCCCCTGGTGCGGCTCGGACCGCCTCACCACCCGCCTGCGCACCACCGACCTGCTCCAGCACAAGCCCGGCCGCTTCACCCTCGACCGCTGCGCCGACTGCGGTCACCTCTTCCAGAACCCCCGACTCACCGAAGAAGGCCTGGAGTTCTACTACCGGGACTTCTACGACGGTCTCGGCGAACAGCGTATGAGCGGCACCTTCGGCGGCCGTGGCGCCATGTACCGGGCCCGTGCCGAGGCGATGCTCCCGCACGACCCCGCCCCGAAGACCTGGCTGGACGTCGGCACCGGCCACGGCCACTTCTGTGCGAGCGCCCGGGCCGTCCTGCCCGGCACCGCCTTCGACGGGCTCGACTTCACCGAGGGCGTCGAACTCGCCGCCCGCGAGGGCCGCGTGGACCACGCCCACCGCGGCGCCTTCCCCGATCTCGCCCCCGAACTCGCCGGCCGTTACGACGTGGTGAGCATGTTCCACTACCTGGAGCACAGCACCGACCCGGACCGCGAACTCCGCGCCGCCCACGACGCCGTACGCCCCGGCGGCCACCTCCTCGTCGAGGTGCCGGACCCGGAGAGCCGCTACGCCCGGCTGCTCGGCCGCTGGTGGCTGCCCTGGCTCCAGCCGCAGCACCTGCACTTCATGCCGGTCGCGAACCTCCGGCGCCGGCTGACCGAGCTCGGCTTCACGGTGGTCGCCGAGCAGCACGCCGCGGCGCACGACCCGGTCGACCTGCTCGCCGCCGTCTGGCTGGCCCTCGACCAGGCCGCCCCACGGGAGGACGCCCCCTGGCTGCCCGAGCCGCCCGGCGCCCTGCGCCGTACCGCTCGCAGCGCACTCCTCCTGGCGGGGGTGCCCGCGCTCATCACGGCGACGCTCCTCGACCGGTTCGCGCTACGCCCCCTGTCCCACCGCCTCGGCCTGGCCAACGCCTACCGCCTGGTGGCCCGCCGCGAGTGACCACGGCACGGCCCGGCACGGGCACCTTCAAGGCCGCATCGCCGACACCCCGGTCGGGCGGATGGGCGGATCGGGGCTCACAGCACCTTGGCGCGGATCAGCGCGGACAGCGTCAGGGTGCCCGGCAGCAGTGGCACCCAGTCGGTCAGCACCCGGTAGCCGATGACCGTCGCCGTGGCCGCCGCCGGCGCGGCACCGAAGGTGATCAGCGTCCACACCAGCGCCGCGTCGACCGCGAACCCGCCCGGCGCCGGAACCGCCCCGACGGCCGTGCCCGCCGCGAGATAGGCGAGCACCACGTGCTCCCAGGGCAGCCCCAGCCCGAGCGAGGCACCGACACAGGCCAGGGTGGTTCCCTGCACCAGCGGCATCGCGACCGCCCCGCCCCACAGCGCGACCACCCGGGAGGGCCGCGTGTGCACCTCCCGCGCATCGGCGAGGGCGGTGCGCAGCAGCCCGGTCACCGGCCGCCGCAACGGCCGTACGACCGTCAGCAGCACCCCCGCCACCGCGACGGCCCCGCCCACGACGACGGCGACCGGAACCACCAGCCGTCCGTCCGGGACCAGATCCCCGAGGCGCCGCCAGGCCGGCGAGGCGGCGAGGAACGCCAGCAGCACCAGCGTCTTCGCGCCGGACTTGGCCAGCGAGTACAGCCCGATCGACGCGGTGGCCCGGGCCGACGGCACCCCTTGGCCCCGCAGGAAGCGCACGGTGACGGCATGGGCGCCGAGCCCGCTTGGCAGCGCGTGGTTGGCGGCGCCCGCGGCGAACTGCGAGGCCAGCAGCAGCCCCGGGGGCACCCGGTCGGGCAGGGCGCCCTGCCGGACGCACGTGGCCGCCACACAGTTCAGGCAGCTGAAACCGGCTCCAGCCAGCAGCCACCCCGGGTCGGCCGCGACCAGCCGCCGGACCCCCTCGTACATCACCGGCCGGTTGGCGACGGCCCAGCCGGCGGCGAGCAGTAGGGGAGCCAGGCACAGGGCCAGCCGTATGTGCCGGGCCGCGAGGGGGGACGTGGGCCGGGGAGCGGAATCGGCACCGGTGTCCGCAGGGGCACCGGAGCCGGCGGGGAGCGGATCCGCCGTCCGGGGACACGGCGGGGAGGGGAGCGAGGGGGACGGAGACAATGAGGACACGGGGACGTCGTCCTTCCGCAGCGGGTCCCGCGGCGGGGACTGGGGGAGGCGGGTCGGGCGATACCGCGGGGAGCCTTCCCCTCCCGCGTGACACGGGGATGTCCGAAAACCGAAGGCGCGAGGGCGGGACGGTGCCGCCGGGCGGGTGCGCGCAAGCCGCCGTTCACAGCCGACCAGGTAGCCTTCCCGTGGGGCGCGCTTTACATGCGGCGGCCCGGCAGGCAAGGACAGCGACAGGGGAGGATCCCGCGGTGCACGTCCAGGAATGGCTCGACACGGTGCCCGCGGCCGCCGTCTACGTCGTGGTGGCCCTGGTGATCGGACTGGAGAGCCTGGGCATCCCGCTTCCCGGAGAGATCATCCTGGTCTCGGCGGCGCTGATGTCCTCCCAGCACTCGGGCGTCAACCCGGTCGTCCTCGGCGCGTGCGCGACCGCGGGCGCCGTGATCGGCGACTCCATCGGCTACGCGATCGGCCGCAAGGGCGGCCGCCCGCTGCTGGCCTGGCTGGGCGGGAAGTTCCCGAGGCACTTCGGCGAGGGTCATGTGGCCACCGCCGAGCGGTCGTTCGAGAAGTGGGGCATGTGGGCGGTGTTCTTCGGCCGCTTCATCGCCCTCCTGCGCATCTTCGCCGGCCCGCTCGCGGGCGTCCTCCACATGCCGTACTGGAAGTTCCTGATCGCCAACGTCCTCGGCGGCATCTGCTGGGCGGGCGGCACCACGGCCGCCGTCTACTACGTCGGCGTGGTCGCCGAGGGCTGGCTGAAGAAGTTCTCCTACGTGGGCCTGGGGGCGGCGGTGGTGCTCGGCCTCGCCACCATGCTGATCATCAAGCGCAAGGCGAAGAAGGCCCAGCAGCAGGCGGACCGGGAGGCAGAGCCGGTCAGCGCCGGGGAGTGAGGCGCCCCGGCAGGGGCGCACGCACCCGCACCCGCGACGCTCCTACTGATGCACGTCCTTGTGCGCCTTGGCCAACTCGGCATACACCGTGCCGTTGAGGGTGACCCCCTGCCGCTCCTCCTGCGTGAGCTCACGCCTCACCTTGGCCGGCACCCCGGCCACCAGCGACCCGGGCGGCACCACCATCCCCTGCGGCACCAGCGCCTGAGCGGCCACCAGTGACCCGGCGCCGATCACCGCCCCGTTCAGCACGGTCGCCCCCATACCGATCAGACAGTCGTCCTCGACGGTCGCCCCGTGCACCACCGCGTTGTGCCCGATGGAGACCCGCTCCCCGACTGAGACCGGAAATCCGGGATCGGCGTGCAGGGTCACGTTGTCCTGCACATTCGCCTGCGCTCCCACGGTGATGCTCTCGACATCGCCCCGAATCACCGCGCCGTACCAGACACTGGCCCCGGCCCCGAGCGAAACGTCCCCGATCACGGAAGCCGTGGGCGCCACGAACGCCTCGGGATCGACCTGGGGCTCCTTGCCCCCGATGCCCACGATCAGCGCCTGCTGTGTCATCACCGTCTCCTCGCATCCGTAAGTACCCGAACGGTACGACAACCGCATGGGGCAAAGATCACAGCAGCCCACCCTCTCGCCGAAGGCAACCGCTGAGTAACGTAAGCCCGTGCCGAAGCCCAAGAACACGTTCTCGTCCTGGCGCCGCCGCCTCGCCCAACGCGCGGTGCACGCGGCCTGGGCCTGGGCTCAGCGCACGGGTTCCGTCACCGCCGACCGTCCCGGCCGCCTGCGCTTCGGCGCGATCGGCGAAGCCACCCGGCTCGCCTTCCCGCTCGGCACCGTCTTCGGCGAGCCCTGGATCCACCTCGGCTCCCACTGCATCATCGGCGAACAGGTCACCCTGACCGCCGGCCTCATGCCGGACCTGGACCTCGGACCCGACCCGATCCTGCGCATCGGCGATGGCGTGGTCCTCGGCCGCGGCAGCCATGTCATCGCGGACACGACGGTGACCATCGGCAGCGACTGCTACTTCGGGCCGTACGTCTACGTCACCTCCACCAACCACTCCTACGACGACCCGCACCAGCCCATCGGCAGGCAGTGGCCCCGCATGGAGCCGGTGGAGATCGGCCCGGGCTGCTGGATCGGCACCGGCGCGGTGATCCTGCCGGGCGCGCGCATCGGCCGGAACGTGGTCGTCGCGGCCGGCGCGGTCGTACGGGGCACGGTGCCGGACCACGCCGTGGTGGCGGGGGCGCCCGCCCGGGTCGTCCGGCGCTGGACGACCGAGCAGGGCTGGCAGCCACCGCTCAGGACACCGGCCCCGGTGCCCATCCCGGCAGGGACGACGCCGGAGCAACTGCGGGCGCTGGCAGAACTGGACGAGGCCGGGATGGCCCGCCTCGCGGAACTGGAAACCGAGGCCTGAGCCGCCCGGAACCGGAGGCCGGAGGCCGGCTCGACCGGGGTTGGAAGCCGTGGGGTGATTCCAGTGGGGCTGGGAGTCGTAGGGTGGGGCGGCTCGGAACCGGACCGGTGGTCGGCCCGGCCGGGCTGGAAGCCGGAGGTCGCTCGGGACCGGAAGCGGGAGGTCGGCTCCGCCGGGGCCGGAAACCGTGGGTTGATTCCGCCGGGCTTGGAAGTCGCGGGTCGGCTGGGACCGGGATCGGAGCGGGAGGTCGGGTCGGCCGGGGCTGGGCGTCGGAGATCGGCTTGGCCGGGACCGGAAACCGTGGGCTGATTCCGCTGGGGCTGGAAGTCGCGGGTCGGCTGGGCCTGGGACCGGAAGCGGGAGGTCGGGTCGGCCGGGGCTGGAAACCGTCGGCTGGTTCCGCCGGGACTGGAAGTCGCAGGTCGGGTCCGCCCGGAACCGGGAGCCGGAGGCCGGCTCGACCGGGGTTGGAAGCCGGAGGTCGGGTCGGCCGGGGCTGGGAACCGTGGCTGATTCCGGCGGGACTGCAAGGCACTGGTCGGGTCAGCTTGGGACCGTGAGCCGCAGGGTGGCTCGGCCTGAACTGGAAACCGTCGGCTGGTTCCGCCGGGACCGGAACCGCAGGTCGGCTCAGCCCGTCGCCAGCAGGAGTGTGCCGAGCAGCGCCAGTCCCGCGCCCGCCGCCTGGATCGCCCGGAGCCGCTCGCTGAGGAAGCCGCGCGCGGCCAGCGCGGTCACCACCGGATACAGCGAGGCGAGGACGGCCGCCACGGTGACCGGGCCGTGCTGCGCGGCCACCGCGTAGGTGCCGTTGGCGGCCACGTCGGCGAGCCCGACGAAGGCCAGCGCGGGCAGCGAGGCCCACGGGAAGCCGCCCTCCGGCACCGCCCGGCCGCCTCGCCGGACGGAGACGGCGAGCGCGGCCCCGCCGACCACGACGCTCGTCACCCGCTGGACGAACAGGGCGAGGAACAGGCCCGTGACGGTGGTCGAGGCCTCCGTGATCAGGGCGAAGACCGTGCCGAAGCCCAGCGCCGCGACCAGCGTGAGCAGGATCGTCCGCCGCTGTACCGGCGCGCCGCGCAGCTGCGGACCGCCCGCGAGGACGACCCCGGCGACGGCGACCGCGATGCCCGCGAACTGGAGCAGTCCGGGCCGCTCGCCGAGGAACAGCCCGACACCGACCGGAACCGCCACACTCAGCGTGGCGAGCGGCGAGACGACCCCCATGGGGCCGAGCGCCAGGGCCTTGTAGAAGGAGAGCAGGGCGATCGGTCCGGCCAGCCCCGCGGCGAACGCGAACCACAGGCGGGGCCCGGCCTCGCTCCATCTGCCGGTGGCGACCACGATCGCGCCGAGGACCGTCGCCGCGATGGCCTGCGAGACGACCACCACCGTCAGCGCGGGCGTACGCCGGGTCAGCAGTCCACCGCCGAAGTCGGCCAGGCCCCACAGAAGGCTGGTGGTCAGGGCGAAGAATGCTGTCACGGCCTGCCTCGCAGTACAGTTCGATGAACGAGCGGGTACACCCCACCGTAGTTCAGTCAAGTGAACTCTGTCATTCCATATATTGAACCCTCATCGATGGATGTGATGTGTCGGACCTCGACCTGCTGACCCAGTCCCTGGCGCGCAACGTCAAGCGCTGGCGCACCGAGCGCGGCTTCACGCTGGACGCGCTCGCCGCCCGCGCGGGCGTCAGCCGCGGCATGCTCATCCAGATCGAGCAGGCCCGGACGAACCCCAGCATCGGCACCGTCGTCAAGATCGGCGACGCGCTCGGCATCAGCATCACCACCCTGCTCGACTACGAACAGGGCCCCGCCGTCCGCATCGTCCCCGCCGAGCAGGCCGTACGTCTGTGGCACACGGACGCCGGCAGCTACAACCGCCTCCTCGCCGGCACGGAGGCACCCGGCCCCCTGGAGATGTGGGACTGGCGGCTGATGCCCGGCGAGCAGAGCCCCTCCGAGCCGCACCCGGTGGGCACGGTGGAACTCGTCCATGTCACCGCCGGCGAGCTGACCCTCACCGTGGACGGCGTGAAGCACCTGGTGCCGACCGGCGCGAGCGCCACGTTCGAGGCGAGCACCTCGCACACGTACGGCAACGAGGGCGACGTACCGATGGAGATGGTGATGGCCGTCTCCGTGCCGCCCGTGCGCTGAACCGCGCCCGGGCGGGCTGTTAGCGTGCGGCCATGCGCGCACCCATCGGAGACTTCGACACCGCCACCCCCGTCCCGGACTGCCTCCAGGAGCTGACCGCCCCGGTCGCCGACGCCGTACGCAAGTGGCAGGGGGCGGTCCCCGCCGACCGCGTCCTCTACGTCGAGACGGACCCGCGCTGGGCCGACACGGCCGTCTTCGTGGAGCACTACGGCCGCGAGCTGCTGGAGCAGTCGGCGAACTGCGTGGTCGTCGCGGGCAAGCGCGGCGGAGAGACCACCCTCGCCGCGTGCGTGGTCCTCTCCACGACCCGGCTCGACGTCAACGGCGTCGTCCGCCGCCGGCTGGGCGCCCGCAAGGCCTCCTTCGCCTCGATGGAGACGGCGACCGGCGAGACCGGCATGGAGTACGGCGGCATCACCCCGGTCGGACTGCCCGCCGACTGGCCGCTGCTGATCGACTCGGCCGTGGTCGACCTGCCCTACGTCCTCGTCGGCAGCGGCCGCCGACGCGGCAAGCTCCTGGTCCCCGGCAAGGCCCTCGCCGAACTCCCCGGCGCCGAGGTGCTGGAAAGCCTCGGGATCGCCTGAGGCCGGCGATCGGCAGATCTGTTCCACGGGTCCTGGAGAGATCCGCAGGTCGGACCGCCACGGGAACGCCGCGGCTGGAACAGATCTGCCCATCACTTCGTCGGCTGCCGACAGCCGGCTGCCGGCAGCCGGCCTGACGCGGGTGCGGTGCGCGTTCAGGAGGCGGTCGTCGTGCCGAGGTACTGTTCGGCGAAGGCCGCCGCCGCGGTCGGTGAGGTGAACAGGCGGCGCAGTCGGGCCGCATTGGACACCCTCTCGGCTGTACGTGTGATGACCGATTGATTCCAATTGGTCTATGAACACCGAAAGCACGCCCAACTCGGACGAGTTGGGCAACGAGGCCGGCTCAAGCCGAGCTCAGTCCGTCGCCGCCTCCTGGCAGGACCCAGCGGTGCGGGAGCGCCGTCAGGCGGCGATGCACGCCAGCAGCCAGACCCCCGAGACGCGGGAGCGCCGTTCCAGCGGGCAGCGCGAGCGGTGGCGCCTGGCTAGGGAAGGCAAGGCCCGGTGCTTCGTCTGTGGGCGCGGACCGGAGAATGACGACGCAGCCTGACAAACGGTTGAGCTTGCCGGGTGCGCAACAGGGAGGGGAACTCATGAACGCCTGGGCCAGAATGACCAGACGAGGCAAGGCCGCAGCCATCAGCGCCGCCGCGGGAGTGGCGCTGTTCGGTTTCGCCACCTACGACGATCTGTCCACCCCGGAGCCGCCGTCGTGCGCCAAGCCTGAGAACCAGGACGGCATCTCGATGAACGAGATGAACAAGTGCCTGGACCAGGTGCACTCGTGGTGCGACAAGAACTACCCGAACGACTCCCTCTGCGCGAACCGGGTCTACGGCTACGCCCCCGGTAAGCCGGGCGACAGCGACTGAGAACTGAGGCGCGCCGGGAGAACGGCCTCCACGAAGTTGGAAGACGTGGAGGCCGGCTCACGCAAACTGCGGCGCCACCGAATCAACACATTTGTCATGATCACACCAATAAGAAGGACGGCAACTCATGAACCAGCCCCCGTACCCGTCGCAGCCCCCGCACTGGCAGCCGCAGCCGCCTCAGTCGCCGCGACGAGGCTGGAGTACGAAGCGGAAGATCTGGACCAGCGTCGGCGTCGCGTTCGCCCCGCCGTCAGCGTCCTCGCGCACGCCGCCAACGTGAAGAACGCGCACCAGGCGGACACGGCAGCCAGCAAGCCCGCCATCACCCACTCGACGGCCGCAACCAGGGCAACGCCATCGACGAATGCCAAGCCGAGGGCCGCCGCGAAGCCCAAGGCAGTGACGAGGACGAGGCCCACGCCCGCAATCGACTACCACGCGGTCAGCAAGCGACTCGACCGAGACGGCGACGACTACGGCGCCTACTGCATGGTGATCTACAGCGTCAACCGCGACGGGACGACACACCTGGCGGCGGTGCTCGACGAGAAGGGGAGGACCGGCCTCATCGAGTTGAGCGCTCAGACGGCCGGTGGCCACTGGTACGACAACTACGACAGCCACGAGGTGGTTGACGCCGACACCTGGAACAACCATCCGTACCCGGGAATGACCCAGACGTTCGAGATGAACGTGTCGGCGAAGCTCAGCAACGTCACGGAGATCAGCGGCCAGCTGCTGCCCGACAACGGCAGCAAGCTGCGCGACTGCGCGGTTGCGCCGATGCCGGGACTCGGCTTGGGGGAGACCAACCAGTGAGCGAGCGTGAGAAGGCACCCGCGTCGGTGATAGCGACGCGGGCACCCGGCGCCAACCGTATCCCGGTGGACGCCGTCCGGGACGAGCTCTGGCGACGGCAGGCCGTCTGCGCGGCTGAGGCCGCCGCCACCCTCAAGCCCGGTGACAGCTTGAGCGAGTTCGTCACCAGGCTGTGGCCGGGCTATGAGCGCTTGGTGGGCTACGTGATGCCCCACCTCATTCACTGCCTGGTCCAGGACGGCGTTCTCGTGGTGGCAGCCGACGGCCGCTGGAACCTCTCAGCTGCCGTCCGGAAGGCAGCTGGTGAGGCTGCCAGGAAGGCTGGCAGCGCAGTGGCATCGGCTGGCAAGGCAACGATGGCAGGGAAGCGAACCGCCTCAAGCGTCGCGAGACTGGCTCTCGTTAAGGCCGACCTGCTGGCCCACCCCGACGACACCGTGGCTGCCCGTGCCAGGCGCCTGGGCCCGCAGCTGGGGCTCAAGGACCGGGCTGCCAGGGGGCAGATCAGTGCCGTAGTCAGTGCCTTGCAGACTGCCGCGTAACCGTTCGTCTGTGAGGTTTCCGGACCGCTCCGTTGCGTGCCTGGCATGGGTAACAATGCCGCTGTCAACGCAAGGAGCGGGCGTCCCGAGGAGCAGTAGTGGCAAGAGACCGCAGCGGCCGGAAAGACAGAATCGCGATTGACCAGCAGGTGACTGGAGCGGATACCAGCCGCATCGTCGGCGCGGCAGTCTTCTTCGGGGCCTTCGCGTGGGGACTGGCCGACGCGACCCACGACTACTCGTGGGTGGCGTTTGCTGTGCTGCTCGTGGCCGGGTGGGTGTGGGATACCCGCATACACAACCGCGTGGCGTTTGCGTGGAACCGCCGCGTGGTGGCGGATAGCGCCGTCGGTATCAGTGGCGCCCCGACCCCCGCGTACAGCACCGGGGGCAGGATCCACGACGGAACTGTCCTCGGCGGCGGTGCCCATCTACACGGGCGGCTTCCACTTCTTCGCGGAGACCGGCAGTTTCGAGCAGTTCCCGCCGGTAGAGATCGTCACGATCGACCGGAGCTTGCCGTACAACCGCATCCAGGTCACCACGACCAGCGCGGTGTGGCCGAAGATCCTGATAGAGCCGCAGAGCTGGAACATCAAGGCGTGGGAGCAGCTCAAGGATCGGGAAACCTACCAGGCAGACAAGTAGGCCCCGCCGCGAGAGCGGCCTCTAACGGGCGCAGACACGGAACTGGCCGGCCTCCACCAGGAGGCCGGCCAGTCGTCGTTTCCGCGTCGCTACGCGCCCGGACCCACCACGCACCGGTACTCGTGGGCGCTGTTCGCGTCCACGAGCGTGCCCTCGATGCTCTTGAGAGCGGTGAGTGGCACGGGCACGTCCATGCTTGTCACGTAGACGGTCTTGCCGCCGCTCGTGTCGGCGTACCACGTCTTGTCGTAGGTCTTGCCCGCAGTGGTGGTCGCCGCCAGCTCCACCGTGGCGGGGCGCGAGGCGAACACCGCCCACCCGGAGGTGTCGTGGTTCGCCCGGTAGCGGATGACGCAGTTGGTGAGGCCGTCGCCCTGGTGGTCGAGACGGGGCAGGTCACTCGGCTGTGCGCTGGGCGTCGGCTTGGGCCTCGCCTTCGGCTTGGCTGCCACGTGGGTGGCCGTGGCCGACGGGCGGTGAGTGGCGGTGCCGCCGCTGCCGTGGGCGGTCGCGTCGCCCTGGGAGCTGGGGCCGCACGCGGTGGCAGCCGCAACCACGCCCGCGACGACGGTCGTTCGCTGGCTGATCCTCACGCTCGGCTCCCCTCGGTCGTCGAGCCGCGGCGCGCCACTCGCCAGGCTCGGTAGAGCCACCGGGCCTCGTCGCAGGTGCTGTTCGCCCAGCCGTCCGCGTCGGTGGTGCGGCACGTCCGGCACCTCAGGCAGTGGTCGAGGAGACGGCGGTACGCGTCCAGGGCGGGGTCGGCGCTGGGGGTGTCGTCGTGAACGATCACGCGCTGCATGTGACCGGGACCCGACCCCGCGTCCTGCCACTGCCACTCAATCCGTGCTCCCACCGTTCTCACCCCCGCCGAGGTTCTCGTAGTGGTCGCAGAGGGCGTTGACGACGCGGGCCAGGTGCTTGGCCAGGGTGAGAGGGCCGCTCGCCGACTCGTCAGCGAGGCGGGTGAAGAGGTAGCGGGCCTCACCGGTGCAGGCGAACGCGCAGGCCCGCGGCACGTCGTCCTCGGGGAGGGCGAGGGCGAGCGCCTCCACCTCGGGCACGGCCAGGGCGACGTGGCTGCGGAGCTGAACGGTGAGCGTGTTCAGCTCGTCGGCGGTGAGTGGCGCGGCGTCCCCGGCGAGGAGCCGGCGGGCGGCGTCCCTCATGGTCTCGACGTCGAGCGGGTAGGGCTCGTGCTCTTCGGTGGTCGGTGGTCGGACGGTACGTTGACTCATGGCGCTCCCTCAGCGTCACCCGCGTCCCGGGAGGTCTAGGCCACCTCTCGGGACGCACTTCTATAGGTTTCTGAAGCGTATCTGCCCTAGAGGGCTATATATAGCCCTAGTCACCTCGCTAGGGCTTCCTGGACGTGCCTGAAGATCCAGGGCGACCTACGGTGACCTGCATGGACGACGAGCGGAGCAAGATCCCCAAGCCGCACCTCGACCCACGTGGCCCTCAGCTGGTCTACGTGGCGATCGCCGACCACCTGGAGGCGCGCATCAGGGCTGGCGAGCTCCAACCTGGCGCCCGCCTGCCAGCGGAGCGCGACCTGGCCGTGGAGTACGGCGTCGCCTACATGACGGTTCGCAGGTCAGCCCAGGTGCTCCGCGACCGCGGGCTCATCGTCACCGTCTTCGGCAAGGGCACGTTCGTCGCCGACCCGCTCCCCGCTGAGCCTGAGACCCAGGGCGAGACGTGACCCACGGGCGCTGAGGGCCTGACGGGCGTGACCGCTTGGCCAGCCAGGGGCGCACCGCGCCGGGTGCCGAGAGGGGCACGAGGCGGAAGGTGTGGACACGCTTACGTACGTGGGGCGAGTGTTCCGAGATATGCGAGACGGACAAACTAGGACAAAAAGGCTTTATCATTTTCGCCGCGCAGATCCTGGCAGTGGAGACCAGTGCTGCTCTCAGGGGCCCCTAGCGCCTTTGGGCAGGGCGTTCGCCACGCTTTTCGTCTCGTCGCTCGCTCACGTCATCGCTCGGTGCGTCGCTACCTCACCCACTCACCTCGACGACGAGTGAGTGAGCGACAACTTTGAGCCTCGCCTGGTCGCCTCGCTCGCCTCTCACCGTCGCTTGCGCGCGTGCGTGTGAGACAGTCCTGGCCGGCCCTGCCGTGCTCCAGGCTCAACTCACCCGGCACTCAGCAAGGCCGGCGGTGCCCACCTCTCGGCGCAGCAAAGAGCGGCGTGACGCTGGCTTGCGTCACGCCGCCCGGGGTATTGGGTGTTACTTCTTGCCGGCGCTGCTGCGCTTCTGAGCGATCTTGTCCCGCACGCGGTAGACCAGCTCGTTCGCGTTGTCGGTCTTGCGACGCTGGAAGGTCAGGCGAGTCTCACGCTCGTGGCAGTAACGACGAGCCTGACGGAAGATCTTCTCCGCTGCCTCGGGGCTGCTCAGCGAAACCACGAACCAGGTCCTGTCGCCACCCTCCCAGGACTCGAAGGCGGTTTCGACGAACTGCGCCACCTGGGCGGGGACCGTGCTCGCACTCTCCACCCGCTTCGGCTGGAGCAGGGCGGCGAAGTCGTCCACCGTTGCCGCAGGTGCGGTGGCCGGCTGAGCGGGGGCGGCCTTGGCGGCAGTGGCGGTCTTGCGGGGCGAGGTCTTGGTCTCGGTCATCGTCTCTTCCTTCGCTTCCGGTTCCTCTGCCGGTCACCCTTGGTGACTTGCTGTTGCATCTCTCGTGATTCGTTCGCCCACGGTTGACGGCATCGCCGGCTGAGGCTGGCTGGCCAGGGTCCTCGGAGCTGTGATCCTGGACGTGATACCAGTGATACGCAGCGAGACTGGACCAAGAGGAGGCTTGAGACTCCGTCGTGCCGGTGAACCGCCTGGTCGAGTGGCCTCCTGGGCCTTCCTGGTGCCTAGGCGGCAACGGGTGAATAGAACTCCTGGTAGTCCCACACCCGGCGCAGACACGCCGCCGAGTAGCCGTCCAGGCCGCTGCCGTCGCCCTTCGTCACGTGTGCCGCGAGCGCGTCGCCGAGGAGGAAGGCGTCGTGCAGGGCCAGGTTCATGCCCTTCGCGGCGATGGGTGCGACCAGATGACCGGCGTCCCCGGCGAGGAACAGCCGCCCGTGGGCGAGGGGTTCGACGACATAGTGGTGCATGTCCAGGACGCGTTTCTCGATCAGCCGGCCCTCGGTGAGCGGGGGCGCTCCGGCCGCGCCGAGCCGCTCGCGCAGCTCGGTCCAGACCCTGTCGTGCGGCCAGTCGTCGGGATCGTCGCCCGGCGGGCACTGGAGGTAGAACCGGGTCAGCTCCGGGCTGCGCGGCATCTGACCGGCGAAACCGCGCGGATGGACGCCGAACAGGACGCAGTCCGTCGACGGCGGGACCTCCGCGAGCAGCGCCAGCCAGCGGATGCCGTCGTCCTGCCGCGCGATCCGCCTGCGCCGTGCGGGTATCGCGTCCCGCGTCACTCCGTGCGCCCCGTCGCAGCCCGCCACGAAGTCGCAGCGCAGCAGCCGCCGTTCACCTGTCTCCGGGCACCGGTACGACACCGCCGGCCGGTCCGAGTCCAGATCGTGCAGCGTGACGTCGCGCACGCCGAAGCGGATGTCGCCGCCGCGTACGTCGGCGTACTCCCGCACCAGGTCCGTCACCAGCAACGGCTGCGGGTAGACGTAGTGATGGCTGCCGGTCAGGTCGGCGTACGGGAAGCGGTACCGCTCGCCGCCGAAGCGGAACTCGCAGGCGCTGTGCGACTCGGCCCGCTCCAGGAGGCGTTCGGACAGTCCGCGCCGGCCGAGTTCGCGCACCGCCCATTCCTCGATGAAACCGGCGCGCGGCCGGGTCTCGATGAACTTCCTGCTCTCGGTCTCCAGGACGACACAGTCGACGGAGGCGGCCCGCAGGCTGCTGCCGACGGTGAGCCCGGCCGGCCCGGCGCCCACGACGACGACCGTACGGCGTTCCTCGGGCGCGGAGTCCAGGTGGGGGGAAGGGGAGATCATCCCCGCATTATGACGGTGTCCCGTCAGCCGGATCCGGCCGACGGGACACCAGGGGAGAGGCGGGGTCAGTGCGCCGGGGCGTCGGTGACCACGACCTCCTCGATGTCGCGCTCGATCTGCTCGGGCGCGGAGGCGGTCGCCTTGGCCCAGTAGTAGATGCCGAGCGAGAAGACGGCGACGACCAGGATGTCCCACCACAGCGGCAGGACACCGTTACCGCCGAAGGTGCTGAGGTAGGACATCACGCCGATGCCCGCCAGGTAGGGGAGCAGCCACTGCGCGGCCTTGAAGTCCAGTCGCGGCGCGTTGGGCAGGTCCTTGCGGATCGCGTACCAGGCGTAGGAGCCGAGCAGCACGTAGCCGATGAGGATCGCGAAGCCCAGGCGCCACAGGGTGTCCCAGCCGGACCAGAAGATGATCAGGTTGGCGACCACGAAGGACAGCGGCGAGATGAAGTTGCCGAAGGGGAGCTTGTACGGACGCTCGTGGTTCGGCAGCCGGTCCGAGAAGACGCCGTACGCGAGCGGAGCGCCCGCGTACATCAGCACGCTCGCCGAGGTGATGAAGCCGACCAGCTCCTGCCAGCTCGGGAACGGCAGGAAGCAGAGCACGCCCGTCACGAACGACATCGCGAGGCCGAACCACGGCACACCGCGCTTGTCCGTCTTGGCGAACACCTTCGGCGCGTAGCCGTTCTTGGCCAGGCCGTAGGAGATGCGGGAGGTGGCGGTGGTGTAGATCAGGCCGGTGCCGCCGGGGGAGATGATCGCGTCGGCGTACAGGACCCAGGCCAGCCAGCCCAGACCGCACAGCGTGGCGAGACCCGCCCAGGGGCCGCTGATGCCGGCGTAGTCCAGGTTCGCCCAGCCCTTGGCGAAGGAGGCGTGCGGCAGGGCGGCGATGAAGACGATCTGGAGCAGGAGGTAGATCACGGCGCCGATGGCGACCGAGCCGAGCGTCGCGCGCGGCAGGTCACGCTTCGGGTTGCGGCTCTCACCGGCCAGCTGGATCGCCTGCTCGAAGCCGAGCAGCGCGAAGATGATGCCGCTGGAGCTGATCGCGCCGAGAACGCCCGCGGCGCCCTTGGGTGCGAAGCCCTCGGAGGTGAAGTTGCCCGGGTGGAAGTTGCCGATCGCGATGACGAAGATCGCCGCGAGCGGGACCGCGATCTTCCACCAGGTGGCAGCGCTGTTGGTGTGCGCCAGGACGCGGACGCCGAGGAAGTTGACCGCGACGAACACGGCCATGAGGAGCACCGCGACGACGATGCCGCTGGTGGTCAGCGTGCCGTTGGCGTTCTGCAGCCCGTCGGCGAAGTGCCAGTGCTTGGCGTAGCCGATCATGGCCTCGACCTCGATCGGGGCCACCGTCGCGGCCTGCAGCCAGGAGAACCAGCCGAAGGACATGCCGGCCAGGCCACCGAAGGCGTAGTGCGGGTAACGGGCGGTGCCGCCCGCCACCGGGAACATGCCGCCGAGCTCGGCGTGCACGAGGGCGAGCAGCACGATCGCCACCGCGCCGATCATCCACGAGATGATCGCGGCGGGGCCGGCCGCGACGACGGCCTTCTCGGCACCGAAGAGCCAGCCGGAGCCGATGATGGAACCCACCGATGCCCACATCAGGCCGATGAGTCCCACATCTCGGCGCAGGCCGCCGCCGGTGTCGCTTGTGGCTACCGGCGTAGCAGCCTGGTCGACTTTCGCCATGTCTAGTGGCCTCTCAGATCTATACGCAGCGTTAACGAGCAAGGAGGCCATAGGCTAGGGACGCTTTCCGAGTCAGCAAAAGAGTGTTAACCAAAATTTGACCCGGGATCTCCGGTGTCTTGGGCGCACACTCGGTCACGGGGTTGTCACAGGTCAGATGCCTAGTCGGAATGTCAATATTCAGCGCCCAATTGTGAGTAGAAGGAGAGATTCGTTAGCCCAGAAGGGGAATTTCGATCGCCGGACAGCGGTCCATGACCATGTCAAGCCCGGCCGCCCGGGTCCGCTCGAAGGCGGCTTCGTCCACGACACCGAGCTGGAACCACACCGCTCGTGCACCCTTGGTCACGGCCTCGTCGGCCACCGCGCCGGCCAGCTCGCCGTTGACGAAGACGTCGACCACGTCGACCTCGAAGGGGATGTCCGCGAGGGAGGCGTACCCCCGCTCGCCGTGCACGGTCTCCGCCTTCGGGTGCACGGGCACGATCCGCTTGCCGAACCGCTGGAGCACCTGCGCCACCCCGTACGCGGCCCTGCTCCGGTTGGTGGACAGGCCGACCACCGCCCAGGTGTCGCCCAGCTCGGTCAGGATCCTGCGGATCGTCGCTTCGTCGCCGTACACGGCCGCCTCCTCGGGGCTGCGGGAAACTGTTCCCCTGGGCAACAGCACCCCGGCGGTGCGGATTCCCGGTCCGCCACCCCGCCACCATGTCCGGAATGGACACCAGATGCCTGCGTACGACCGTTCAGCCGCCTACGCTCAACCCGTGCTGCGCATCCTCGACGCCCGAACCGGTGAGCCCGTCCCCGCCGCGCCCGCCCGCCGCGGCCTGACCCGCGTCGAGGCCCACCCCTGTGACCCCGGCCCGACGGCCCTGCGCGTGCTGCTCACCGCCGACCTCCTGGTCCGCGCCCTGGAACTGGGCGGCACACCGGTCTGGGCCACCCTCGCCGCACCCCACCGCCCCGCCGACCTGCGCACCGCCGCGACCACTCTGTCCATCCGCCCCTTCGAGGACGCCCACGACGTCACGCCGGGGCTGGGCGAGGCGCAGACGCTCCACGTGACGTCCGAATCCCCGAACGCCTCGGGCGGGGGGCCGGTGGTGTGGGTCGCACCGGTGGAGTGGACGGGGGAGGTGATGGGCGGGCAGGAAGTGGATGCTGCAGGCCATTCCCCCGACTCCGCTCTGGGCCACGCTTCCGAGCCCGCTCCCGGCCGCGCCCCCGAGCCCACCTCCCAGCCCCTTGCCCACCCCGCGCTCCGGAACCTCCTCTCCGACCCCGCTGCCCTCCGGCTCGCTCTGCTCTCCGTGCCGCGCGGCGAGCCAGTGCGGCTGGACTCCGGCGTGCTGGAGGAGGCCGCCGGGCGGCTTGCGCGGTGGCGGCGGGCCGTGGCCGGATGGGCTCGTCAGCCCTCGCGGTCCGTGCCCGACGAGGTGCGGGCCCGGCTGCGTTCCGCGTGGGAGGACGACCTCGACCTGCCTGGAGTGCTGCAGGTGCTGCGGGACGTGGAGAGCGCTCCGGAGCTGCCCGACGGAGCCCGCTTCGAGACCTACGTCTACGCCGACCGCCTGCTGGCCCTCGACCTCGCCCGTGACCTCGGGAGCCCGGCGTGACCGGGCGGGCGGGTACGGGCCCGCTGCGCCGGCTGGTGGTCCTGCGGCACGCCAAGTCCGCTTGGCCCGAGGGCGTCGAGGACCACCGCAGGCCGCTCGCGCCGCGCGGCCTGCGCGACGCCCCGGCCGCCGGACGCGCCCTCGCCGAGGCCGACTGCCTGCCCGACCTCGCCCTGTGCTCCCCGGCGGTGCGCGCCCGCCGCACCTGGGAGCTGGCCTCCGCCGAGTGGGGCACCCCACCGCCGGTGCGGTACGACCGGCGGTTGTACGCGGCCGGCGCACCGGAGTTGCTGGAGGTGGTCCGCGAGGCGCCGCCCGAGGTCGAGACGCTGCTGGTGGTCGGGCACAACCCCGGTCTTGAGGAGCTGGTCCTGGAGCTGGCGCGGGACGGCCTCGAGGACACACTGGAGCGGGTGCGGACGAAGTTCCCGACGTCCGCGATCGCCGTCCTGTCCTGGTACGGCAACGGCTGGCCCGCCCTCGACCCAGGAGCGGCCCTCCTGACCTCGTTGATCGTGGCGCGCGGCAAGAAGAACGGCAAGAAGGACGGGAAGAGGAAGTAGGCCCACGCGCGCGTACGCGGGCCCGAGCCGTGACGGCCGGTACGCGGGCGTGCCCGGCCGTCCGTGCCCCCACCGCCGGTATGCGCCCGTCGCCACCCACTCCGCGTCACCACATAGGCTTGCGGGATGCAGGACGAGTACCGCACAGTCGCCCGCGCGGGCGTGCACGAGACCGAGATCAACCGCTCCCGCTTCCTGTGCGCCCTCGCCCCGGCCGCCACCGAGCAGGAGGCGCAGGACTTCATCGCCTCCGTGCGCAAGGAGCACGCCGACGCCACCCACAACTGCTGGGCGTACGTCATCGGCGCCGACGCCTCCGTGCAGAAGGCCAGCGACGACGGCGAACCGGGCGGCACCGCCGGCGTCCCCATGCTGCAGATGCTGCTGCGCCGTGAGATGCGCTACGTCGTCGCGGTCGTCACCCGCTACTACGGAGGAGTCAAGCTCGGCGCCGGCGGACTCATCCGCGCCTACGGCGGCGCGGTCGGCGAGGCCCTCGACACCCTCGGCACGATCACCCGCCGCCGCTTCCGGCTGGCCACGGTGACCGTCGACCACCAGCGCGCCGGAAAGGTCCAGAACGACCTGCGCGCCACCGGCCGTGAGGTGCGCGACGTCCGCTACGCCGAGGCGGTCACCATCGAGATCGGTCTGCCGGACGCGGACGTGGACGCCTTCCGCGCCTGGCTCGCCGATGTGACGGCGGGTACGGCCGGGTTCGAACTGGGCGGCGAGGCCTACGGAGATGCCTGACACCTCGGACTAATTCTGGCAAACAGCGACAAAGTTGACCGGTTGTGTCGGGTCGATACAGGAGTAACCGCCCGTGATGTCAGACCCGGCCGTTAGTCTCGGGGATCATGAGACTCCTGCACACGTCCGACTGGCATCTCGGCCGGGCCTTCCACCGGGTGAACATGCTCGGGGCCCAGGCCGAGTTCATCGGTCACCTCGTCACCACCGTGCGCGAGCGCGAGGTGGACGCGGTGGTCGTGTCGGGCGATGTGTACGACCGCGCGGTGCCCCCGCTCGCCGCCGTCGAGCTGTTCGACGACGCCCTGCACCGCCTCGCGGACCTCGGCGTGCCCACGGTGATGATCTCCGGCAACCACGACTCGGCCCGCCGGCTCGGCGTCGGCGCCGGGCTCATCGGTCGCGCGGGCATCCATCTGCGCACCGAGCCGTCGGCCACCGGCACCCCCGTCGTGCTCACCGACGCGCACGGGGACGTCGCGTTCTACGGGCTGCCGTATCTCGAACCCGCCCTGGTGAAGGATGAGTTCGCGGTGGAGAAGGCCGGTCACGAGGCGGTGCTCGGCGCCGCCATGGACCGCGTCCGTGCCGACCTCGCCACGCGCGCGCCCGGCACCCGCTCGGTCGTCCTCGCCCACGCCTTCGTCACCGGCGGACAGGCCAGCGACAGCGAGCGGGACATCACCGTGGGCGGGGTCGCCGCCGTACCGGCCGGGGTCTTCGACGGCGTCGACTACGTGGCGCTCGGCCATCTGCACGGCTGCCAGACCATCACCGAGCGCGTGCGCTACTCGGGCTCCCCGCTCGCGTACTCCTTCTCGGAAACCGACCACCGCAAGAGCATGTGGCTGGTGGACCTCGGCGGCGACGGCTCCGTCCGCGCCGAGCGCGTGGACTGCCCGGTGCCGCGCCCGCTGGCCCGAGTCAAGGGCGCGTTGGACGACCTCCTCGCCGATCCCGCGCTGGCCCGCCACGAGGACGCCTGGGTCGAGGCCACCGTCACCGACGCGGTCCGCCCCGCCGACCCCATGGCCCGGCTCACCGAGCGCTTCCCGCACACCCTCAGCCTCGTCTTCGCCCCGGAGCGCGCCTCGGACGACCCCCAGGTGTCGTACGCCCGGCGCCTCGCGGGCCGCAGCGACCAGCAGATCGCCGAGGACTTCGTCGCCCATGTGCGCGGCGCCGGGCCCGACGAACGGGAGGCTTCCGTGCTGCGCGAGGCCTTCGACGCGGTGCGCGCCGACGCCGCCGTGCGGGAGGTGGCCCGATGAGGCTGCACCGGCTCGACATCACCGCCTTCGGGCCCTTCGGCGGCTCCCAGAGCGTCGACTTCGACGCCCTGTCCGCCGCCGGGCTCTTCCTGCTGCACGGCCCCACCGGCGCCGGCAAGACCTCCGTCCTGGACGCCGTCTGCTACGCCCTGTACGGCTCCGTACCCGGCGCCCGGCAGAGCGGCCAGGGCATGCACCTGCGCAGCGACCACGCCGAGCCGCGCACCCGCACCGAGGTCCGCCTCGACCTCACCGTCGCCGGCCGCCGCCTGGAGATCACCCGACAGCCGCCCTGGGAGCGGCCCAAACTGCGCGGCACCGGCACCACCGTCGACAAGGCCCAGACCTGGCTGCGCGAGTACGACAGCGCGGCCGGCGCCTGGAAGGACAGCAGCCGCTCCCACCAGGAGATCGGCGAGGAGATCGCCCAGCTGCTCGGCATGAGCCGCGAGCAGTTCTGCCAGGTCGTGCTGCTGCCCCAGGGCGACTTCGCCCGCTTCCTGCGCGCCGACGCCGAGGCCCGCGGCCGGCTGCTGGGCCGCCTCTTCGACACCCAGCGCTTCGCCGACGTCGAAAAGCGCCTCGCCGAGCGTCGCCGCGCCACCGAGGCACGCGTGCGTGAGGGCGACGCGGCGCTGCTCGCCGACGCCCACCGCATGCAGCAGGAGGCCGGCGACGCCATGGAGCTGCCCGAGCTGGCCCCCGGCGATCCCGGCCTGGCCGACGCCGTGCTCGGCGCCGCAGCCGTCGCCCGCGCCACCGCCCGGGAACGGCTCACCGTCGCCCACTGCCGGCTCGCCGCCGCGGAGTCCGCCCACGCCGCGACCCGGCGCGCCCTGGACGACGTACGCGAACTCGCCCGGCTGCAGAGCCGGTTCGCCGAGGCCCGGCAGCGCGCCGAGCGGCTCCAGGAGCGGGCCAGCGCCCATCAGGAGGCCCAGCGGCGCATGGAGCGCTCCCGCAAGGCGGAGGCGGTCGCGCCCGCGCTGGAGCTGCGCGAGGCCGCCGAGGAGGAGCACCGCAGGGCGGCCTCTGCCGAGGCACGCACGCGTGGCATGCTCCCCGACTCCTACGCCGACGCGGGCGCGGCCGGACTCGCCGCCGCCGCCCGTCGGACCGCCGAGGAACTGGGCGGGCTGGAGGCGGCCCGGCGGGCCGAGCAGCGGCTCGCCGAACTGGCCGAGGAGCGGTCCGGACTCGACCGCCAGGAGCGCGCCGACGAGGACGTGCTCCGCGACGCCGAGACCTGGCTCGCCGAGTGGGACGCCACCCGCGCGGCGCTGCAGGCCCGCGTCGACTCCGCCCAGGAGGCCGCCACCCGCGCCGAACAGCTCGCCGTCCAGCGGGAGCCGATGCGCGGGCGCCTCGACGCGGCCCGCACCCGGGACCAGCTGGCCGCGGACCTCGAGGACGCCCAGCGCCGGGCGCTCACCTCCGAGCAGCGCGGCCTCGACGCCCGCGCCCACTGGCTGGACCTGAAGGAACAGCGCCTGAACGGCATCGCCGCCGAACTGGCCGCCCACCTCACCGACGGCGAGCCCTGCGCCGTCTGCGGAGCCACCGAACACCCGGCGCCGGCCCGCAAGGTCGCCGGACACGTCGACCGCGAGACCGAGGACCGGGCCCTCGCCGCCTACCAGCGCGCCGAGGAGCAGCACACGGAGGACCAGCGGCGGCTCGGCGTCGTCCGCGAGGCCCTGGCCGCCGCCACCGCCGAGGCCGGCGACACGCCCACCGCCCAACTCGAAGAGGCAGCAGCCGAGTTGGAGCACGAGTACGTCCGCGCCCGCCGCGACGCCTCCGCGCTGCACGCCGCGCACGAGGAGCTGCGGCGCGCCGAGTACGAGCGCGAGCAGCGCTTCGCCGACCGCCAGCAGGCCGCCGTACGGGCCGCCTCCCGGCTCACCCGGCGCGAGACCCTGGAGCGTGAACAGGACCAGCTGGAAACGGAGTTGACCAAGGCGCGCGGCACCTCCGGCAGCGTGGCCGCACGCGCCGCGCAGCTGGAGCGGCAGACGGTGCTGCTCACCGACGCCGCCGACGCCGTACGCGCCGCCGAGGATGCCGCCCAGCGCCTGAAGGACGCCGACGCCCGCCTCGCCGACGCCGCCTACCGGGCCGGTTTCGACACCCCGCAGGACGCGGCCGCCGCCCTCCTGGACGCCGCGGCCCACCGCGAGCTGCAGCACCGCCTGGACGCCTGGCAGGCCGAGGAGGCCGCCGTACGCGCGGTGCTGGCGGAGGCCGACACCGCGGCCGCCGCCCAGCGCCCGCCCGCCGACCCGGCCACGGCCGAGCGCGCGGCCGCCACGGCCGAACACCTGCTGCGCGAGGCGGCGTCCGCGCGCGACGCGGCGGCCCGCTGCTGCGCCGAACTCGACCGCCTCTCCGCGCGCGCCGGCCAGGCCGTACGCCGGCTCGCCCCGCTCCGCGAGGAGTACGACCGGGTCGCCCGCCTCGCCGCCCTCACCGCGGGCACCTCCGCCGACAACGAACGCAAGATGCGCCTGGAGTCGTACGTGCTCGCGGCCCGCCTGGAGCAGGTCGCCGCCGCCGCGACCGCGCGGCTGCAGCGCATGTCCTCGGGCCGCTACACCCTCGTGCACTCCGACGACCGCACCGGGCGCGGCCGCAGCGGGCTCGGGCTGCACGTGGTCGACGCCTGGACCGGACGCGAACGCGACACCGCCACCCTGTCCGGCGGCGAGACCTTCTTCGCCTCCCTCGCCCTCGCCCTCGGCCTCGCGGACGTCGTCACCGACGAGGCCGGCGGCATCCGCCTCGACACCCTCTTCATCGACGAGGGCTTCGGCAGCCTCGACGACCAGACCCTCGACGAGGTCCTCGACGTCCTGGACTCCCTGCGCGAACGCGACCGCAGCGTCGGCATCGTCAGCCACGTCCCCGACCTGCGCCGCCGGATCCACGCACAGCTGGAGGTCGTCAAGGGCAGAGCGGGGTCGGCGCTGCGGCAGCGGGGGGTCTGACCAGGTACCGGGTCAGCGGCCCAGCGCGCGCCGGGGCAGGGGTGAGGAGTACACCACGCTGGTGGTCACCGAGCCCAGCGCGCCGATCTTCCCGGAGATCTCCTCCAGGTGCGTCATGGACCGGGCGGCGACCTTGATGACGAAGCAGTCGTCGCCCGTCACATGGTGCGCCTCCAGGATCTCGGGCGTCGCGGCCACCAGGTCGTGGAACGGCTTGTAGTTGCCGTTCGGATAGCGCAGCCGTACGAACGCCAGGATCGGCAGCCCGAGCCGCTCGGGGTCCACGACCGCCGCGTACCCCTGGATCACGCCCGCCTCCTCCAGCCGCCGGACCCGTTCGGTGACGGCGCTCGGCGACATGGAGACGGCCCGCGCCAGCTCGGCGTAGCTGGCCCGCCCCTCCCGCTGGAGGACCTCGAGAATGCGCCAGTCGGTGGCGTCCGGGGAATACACGGTCATCCCGGATGGATAGCAGGGGAATCCCGGCCTGGGCAACGGCAAGGCCGTGGATTCTCACTTCAGGCAGCGCATTCGGGATCGTAGATTTACAGCCATGATCACCAAGTCTTCCGCGAACCCCGTCCTGCGCGTCGCCCCCGCCGCCCCCGCCGAGGCCGCGGCCTACTTCCGGGCGAGCCTGGCCTTCCACGCCGACGTCTCCGACGTGGCCGCGGCGCTCGCGGCCGGCGGCGACCCCGGCTTCGTCGTCGTGGACTCCCGCTCGACCGAGTCCTGGGATCAGGGCCACATCCCCGGCGCCGTCCACCTGCCCACCGCGCTCATCCCCGAGCAGGCCGGGCAGCTCCTGGACAAGTCCGTGCCGGTGGTGACGTACTGCTGGGGACCGGGCTGCAACGGCGCCACCCGCGCCGCCCTCGCCCTCGCCGAACTCGGCTACCAGGTCAAGGAGATGCTCGGCGGCTTCGAGTACTGGGCGCGCGAGGGCTTCGCCTACGAGACCTGGCAGGGGCCCGCACAGCGCGACGCCGACCCCCTGACCGCGCCCGTCGAAGGCGAGTGCGGCTGCTGATCGACACCCGTGTAGGTTCTCTGCCCATGGCTCGATACGCGGATCCAGGCGCGCTGGAGTGGGTGGAATCGGGCGGCGGCCCGCTGATAGCCGTCCCGGAGACGGTGCTGCCGTTCTGGACGGGCGCCGACAGCGAGGAACTCGACACGGACTACGACCGGGCGTGCGAGGTCGACGGTTACGTCGGTCTGCTGCCCGTCGGCGACAGCGCGGCCCTGGTGTTCGGCGACGAACCCGCCGCCACCTCGTATCTGCCGGACCACGCCACCTTCGTACGGTGGTCCGCCGCGAACTCCGAGGCGGAACTCCTCGCCGGTGTCCCCGCCGCCCTGGACACTGCGGTGTGGGGGAGCGAGGTGCACTGGCGGGTGCCCGGGCCGGTGCTGCTGTTCGACTCGGCCTGGCCCGGGCAGGCGGCCGGCCGCAACGAGCACCTCCGGGTGCCGCTGGAGGCGGGCACGTACACGGTGCGGGCCGCGTACGTGCAACCGGGGCCGGAGACCTGGGTCGGGCTGGTGCGGCTCAGCCGGCTCGCGCACTGACCGGGGTCAACGCAGGCCGTCGAAGGCGATGTCGAGGTGCCGGGGGCCGCGCAGCACCGCGTTCTGCCGGTACGGCGGCGGGTCCTCGACCAGACGGGGATTCTCCAGCCGCCGGGCCAGATCGGACAGGGCGATCTGGGCCTCCAGCCGGGCCAGCGGGGCGCCGAAGCAGCTGTGGATCCCGCTGCCGAACCCCAGGTGCTGGATGTCCTGACGGTCCGGGTCGAAGCGGTCGGGGTCCTTGAAACGCTCCGGGTCGCGGTTGCCCGCGGCCAGGACGAGCCAGATGCGTGAGCCCTTGGGAATGGTCACCCCGTGCACCTCGATGTCGGTGATGCAGGTGCGCTGCGGCAGGAGCTGCACCGGCGGCTCGTAGCGCAGCAGTTCCTCCACGATCCTGACCGACAGGCCGGGGTCGTGGCGCAGCCGCTCCAGGACCTCCGGGTGGCGCAGCAGCGTGAGCATGCCGTTGGTGATGAGGTTGACGGTCGTCTCGTGACCGGCGATGAGCAGCAGCACCGCCGTGCTGAGCACTTCCATCGTCGTCATGGCGCCGACCGGACCCCTGCTGTCCACCAGGTCGGACAGCATGTCGTCGCGAGGCTCCTTGGCACGCTGCTCCACCAGCCCGTTGAGGTACATGCCGAGCTGCAGCCGTGCCTCCTGCGCGGTCCGCTCGGAGTCGGCGCTGGTGCGGGAGTCGGGGTCCAGGCCGGCGACGATCGGGTCGACCCAGGCACGGAAGCGGGGCTCGTCCTCGCGCGGCACCCCGAGCAGCCGGCAGATCACGGTCACCGGGAACGGGTAGGCGAACTGGTCGACCAGGTCGACCTGCCGCGCGTCCCCGAAGCCGTCGATCAGCCCGGTGACGATCTCCCCCAGATCGCTCCGCAGGTTCTCGATCCGCCGCGGCCGGTGCGGCGGCCCGAAGGAGCTGTTGGCGATCCGCCGCAGCCGGTCGTGCTCCGGCGGATCGAGCCGGATGAAGCTCGGGGGCAGCCCGGTGGCCTCCTGCCCGGACAGCTCGTCGTCCCCGCCGGCGGTCACGTTGGCGGCGTCGGAGCTGATCCGCGGGTCGTGGAGCAGGGCCTCGATGTCGTAGTACGTGCTGATGACGTAGGGGCCGTCCTCCTCGTGGAGCACCGGCGTCCTGCGGAGCTCCTCGTAGATCGGGTACGGGTTGGCGCGGTTCGCGAAGTCGGTGATCTGGCGCAACATCGACGGCATGACAGGTCCTTGAAGCGTCGGAGCCGGGCGGCGGTCAGTGGCGGGCGGGGTGGAAGAGCAGCTGCTGCTCGGAGGGCGAGTAGCCGCTGAGGGTCACCATGGGGCCGTGGGTCGGCAGGGACGGGTCGGGGAAGTCGGCATCCACCGGCTGCCGGCCCTCGGGACGCCGGTCCACCGTCGGGAACTCCACGGGGAAGGGCGCGCCCCGCTCGATCTGCCGCTGGTAGAACTCCAGCCACCGCGTGTTGTCGAAGCTCACCGCGGCCACGATGCGGCCCTGATGGCCGTAGACACCGACGAACCTGCGCTCGGCCAGTGAACCCTGCGTGATCATGAGCTGCTCGCCCATGGGCGGCACTCCGACCGACTTGACGTTCACGCCGAACATCGAGGACCAGAAGGCGGGCATCCACAGGTGCGGGCGCCGGTCGGCGCCGTGGCAGATCATGTTGTGCGCCGCCGTCTCCGCCTGCGCCACGGCGTTGCCCCAGTGCTCCAACGACAGGAACTGGTAGCCGAACAGGGCGTGCGGGGACCGCGCCACGTCACCCGCGACGAAGACGTCGTCGGTGACGATGCCCCGGAAGTCGAAGGCCCGGCACCCGGCGTCACAGGCGATGCCCCGGGGCCCCGCGCCGAGCCCCGACCCGGACAGCCAGTCGGTGTTGCGCACCGACCCCAGCGACACGAGCACGACATCCGCCTCGACGCTGCTCTCGTCGGACAGATGGACGACCCGCACCCGGCCGGCCGAGTCGCCCTCCAGCCCCGTCACCGTGACCCGGGTGCGCAGATCGACGCCGTTCTCGGTCTGCAGGTCGGCGGCGACCGCACCGATCACCCCGCCGAGCGCGCCCACCAGCGGCGCACCCGCCCGCTCCGCCACGGTGACGGACAGGCCCATCTCCCGGCAGGCCGAGGCGACCTCCGAACCGGCGAAACCCGCGCCGATGACGAACACCCGGCGCGGCCCCGCCTTCAGCCGCTGGTACAGGTCGGCCGCGTCGTCCCGCGTCCGCAGCAGGCAGACGCCGTCCAGCCGGGCCTCCTCCTCCTTCGGCCAGGGCCGGGCGCGGACGCCGGTCGCGATGAGCAGCCGGTCGTACTCCACCTCGTCCCCGTCGGCCAGCCGGACCCGCTTGGCCGCCAGGTCCAGGCCGGTCGCCTGGACACCGAGCCGCCACTTGGCGTCGATCTCCCGGCGGTGCGGCAGCTCGGTGCGGTGCGGGGACGCCCGGCCCAGCAGGACGGACTTGGACAGCGGCGGCCGGTCGTACGGTTCGTACGGTTCGTCACCGATCAGGGTCAGCTCACCGGTGAAGCCCTCGGCGCGCAGCGTCTCGGCGGCCCGCAGACCCGCCAGCGAGGCGCCGACGACGACGATCCGGCCTTCGCGCCGTAGCCACTCGACGTAGTCAGCGGCCATCGGACGCCTCCTGGCCGTCTGCCATGTCGTCCAGCCCGTCCGCGATGATCGCCTGCACCGGGCAGGCGGCGACGGCGCGGGCCAGCCGTTCCCGCTGTTCCTCGGGGGCGTGCGGGTTGTAGATCAGCGCCTCTTCGCCGTGCAGGGCGAAGACGTCGGGCGCGAGGAACGCGCACTGGGCGTATCCCTGACATTTGTTGAGATCGACGACGAGCCGCATCGACGCTCAGCCCTTCCGGTGGCCAGGTCCGGCGAGCGCCGGCCGTATCGCGCGGCATTCCCGGACGGCGGTCATGTCCCCTTGTCAGCATGAGTCCGGTGCGGCGAGATCGCCCGTCGGGGAACCCGTCCAGGGCGGCGGCCAGGCCGTGGCGCACCTCTTCGCTCCGTCACGCGCGGGGCGCGGGAAGCACCCGGGGGCGACCGCTCGCCAGCAGGATGTGGACACTGAGCACCAGCGACCAGCCCGGGAAGACCAGCTCCGACCAGGGCACGTTGCTCGAGACGAAGAGCAGGGTCAGGGCGGTGAGGAAGCCCAGGGCGGTGAGCCGGCGGGGCAGGACCCCGAGACGGTGGCCGATCATCGACACGACCGACACGAAGACGGCCGCCATCCGCATCGCGTACCCCGTCATCATCGTGTACGCGAAGTGGCGGCCGAAGTCCCACGACGCGGGCGCGGGCGCGGTGCCGGCCGGGTGCGCGACCGAGAGCACGGCACCGGCCGCCGCGGCGGCGCCGAACAACGTGGCCGTGAAGACCAGGCCGCTGCCCAGGAGCACGGTGGCCAGAAACCTGTCCTCGACCGCACCGACATGTGCCCGGATCGTGCCCATGAACCACAGGAAGAAGATGTCGGCGAACGGCACGAGCGCGAGGGCCGTCTGCAGTGCGCCGCGCCGCGCGGAGTCGGTGAACCCCTGGGCGGTCACCGCGTCGGCTCCCTCGGGCATCCCCAGCCGGACCAGGACGATGGTCGCCGTCAGCAACAGCGCGAACACGACTCCGGCCAGCCCTGCGGCCCGTGGCGTCTGCAGCGCCTGCTGTGCCGACCCCTTCCGCTGCATGCCGGCCCGCCTCCTCCGCCTCGCCTCGGGCACCAGCTAGCCCCCACGCGGCCGCGCACGCCACCGGGGACGGCCGGACGGCCGATGGATGTGCGGTACGACGGGATGACGCCGGGGACCTACGGCGCCGCCTGCTGGTAGCACCCGCCCGAATTCGTTCGCGCCCCGCTGCCCAGGCCCCCTAGGGTGATCCGTCATGCCTGCGAACAAGCTCCCCGCCCCGGAAGAGCTGCGCCGCGACCCGTTGCCCCTGCGCCGCCGTACCGCCCTTGTCACCGGGGCGAGTCGGCGGGCCGGGATCGGGCATGCCGTGGCGCGGCGGTTGGCGGCGTACGGGGCGAGTGTGTATCTGCATCACCATGTGCCGCACGACGCCGCGATGCCGTGGGGCGCCGACAGTCCCGAGGCCGTCGTCGGCTCCGTGCGTGCCGTGCTCGGCGACCCCGCGGCCCGCGTCGTCTGCGGACCCGGCGACCTCGCCGACCCGGCGGAACCTGCCCGGCTGATCGACACGGTCGTCGGTGAGTTCGGCCGGCTGGACATCCTCGTCGCCAACCACGCCCTCAGCGGCTCGGACGGCACCCTGGACGAGATCGACGCCGCGATGCTCGACGCGCACTGGGCGGTCGACACCCGATCGGTGCTGCTGCTCGTCCAGGCCTACGCCCGCTCGCGCGCCCGGCTGCCCGAGGGCACTCCCGGCGGGCGGGTGGTGCTGATGACCTCCGGGCAGGACCTCGGCGGCGGCATGCCCGGCGAGATCGCCTACGCCCTCCAGAAGGGCGCCCTCGCCTCGGTCACCCGCTCCCTGTCGGGCGCGCTGGCCGGGCACGGCATCACGGTGAACGCCGTCAATCCGGGCCCGGTGGACACCGGTTACGCCACCGGCGAGGCCCATGCCGCCGTGGCCGCCCGCTTCCCCGGCGGACGCTGGGGCCTCCCCGACGACCCGGCCCGCCTCATCGCGTGGCTGGCCACCGACGAGGCCGGCTGGATCACCGGGGAGGTCATCAACTCGGAAGGCGGCTTCCGGCGCTGACGCCGGGCGGTCAGAGCCGGGCCAGCTCGTCCACCAGGTCGTCCAGGCCCAGCGAACCCTGCGACAGGGCCGCCATGTGCCAGGCCTTCAGGTCGAACGCGTCGCCGTGCCGCTCGCGCGCCTTCTCCCGGCCCAGCAGCCACGCCCGCTCACCGAGCTTGTAGCCGATCGCTTGGCCCGGAATCGTCAGATACCGGGTCAGCTCGCTCTCCACGAAGTCCGCCGGCCGGCTGCTGTGCGCACCGAAGAACTCCTGCGCCAGCTCCGGCGTCCACCGCTCACCGGGGTGGAACGGCGAGTCGGCGGGGATCTCCAGCTCCAGGTGCATGCCGATGTCCACGATCACCCGGGCCGCCCGCATCATCTGCGCGTCCAGGTAGCCGAGCCGCTCCTCGGGATTGGTGAGGTAGCCCAGCTCGTCCATCAGCCGCTCCGCGTACAGCGCCCAGCCCTCGGCGTTGGCGCTGACCCCGCCGATCGTGGCCTGGTAGCGGGAGAGGTTCTCCGCCACGTGCGCCCACTGCGCGAGCTGGAGGTGATGCCCGGGCACGCCCTCGTGGTACCAGGTCGAGACCAGGTCGTAGACCGGGAAGCGGGTCTGTCCCATGGTGGGCAGCCAGGTGCGGCCGGGGCGGGAGAAGTCCTCCGACGGAGGCGTGTAGTAGGGGGCGGCGGCGCCGCCCGGCGGGGCGATGCGCGACTCCACCTTCCGCACCCGCTCGGCGAGTTCGAAGTGCGTGCCGTCCAGGTCCTCGATGGCCTTGTCCATCAGGCCCTGCAGCCACTCCCGCACCTCCTCCACACCCTCGATGTGCCGGCCGTGCTCGTCGAGGTGCGCCAGCGCCACCCAGGGGGTCTCGGCGCCGGGCAGGATCTTCTCCGCCTCCTGCTTCATCTCGCCGAGGATCCGGTGGAACTCCGCCCAGCCGTAGGCGTACGCCTCGTCGAGGTCCAGGTCGGTGCCGTTGAAGTAGCGGGACCAGCGTGCGTACCGCTCGCGGCCCACCGTGTTCGGGGCGCCCTCGATACCCGGCGCGTACACGTCCCGCAGCCAGTCCCGCAGCTCCACCAGGGCCGCGGTCGCCGCGCGGGCCGCCTCGTCCAGCTCCGCGCGCAGCGCCTGAGGGCCGGCGGCGGCGAAGTCCTCGTACCAGCCACGGCCCTTGCCGTCCGTGTCCGTCCACTCGGTGAGCTGACCGATGTACGTCGCCGTCGGCCGCGGCGCCGCGAACAGCTTGCG
Organism: Streptomyces sp. NPDC050743; assembly: GCF_044456925.1. Lineage (NCBI taxonomy): Bacteria > Bacillati > Actinomycetota > Actinomycetes > Kitasatosporales > Streptomycetaceae > Streptomyces > Streptomyces sp. NPDC050743. The sequence continues at coordinate 24,626 of NZ_JBITGJ010000041.1, read as the reverse complement.
GTCCAGGCCGAGTTGCAGCGACTCACGGTAGCCCGCGAGCGCGCCCGGCACCGCGCGCAGCCGCTCGGCGATCGCCGCCCAGTCCTCGTCCGTCTGCGCCGGCGTGACGGTGAAGATGTCCCGCACCGAGTGGCCCGGCGTGGCCATGTTGCCGACCGCGCGCAGGTGCTCGTCCGCCTCGTGCACGGCGAGTTCGGCGGTCAGCCGCTCCCGCAGCAGCCGCCCGCAGCGCCGCTCCGCGTCACTGTCCGCCCCCGGCTGCCGCTCGGCCTCGTCCAGCTTCGCGAGCGTGGTCCGCGCCAGCTCCGCGAGGGCCGCCTGGCCCGCGGGCGAGTAGTCGGGCAGCCGGCTCGAACTCTCCTTCACACCGAGGTAGGTACCGGTGACCGGGTCGAGGGCGATGAGGTCGTCCACGTACGCGTCTGCCACCTGGCGGGGCAGCGGGCTCTTGGTCTCAGACATGGGCCCATCCTCGTACGAGAAGGATCACCGCGTCACCCACGTATGGGGGGATTCAGCTCTGGGCGTGGCCGGGCGGCAGCAGCGGCCCGCAGTCCCACTGCTGGAAGATCAACCGGGTCTCCACGCGGGCCACCTCGCGCCGCGCGGTGAACTCGTCGAGCACCAGCCGCTGCAGATCGGCCATGTCCGCGACGGCCACATGCACCAGATAGTCGTCCGGTCCGGTCAGGTGGAACACGGTCAGGGTCTCCGGCAGTGCCCGGATCCGTTCCACGAACGGCCCGACGAGCTCCCGCCGGTGGGGCCGCACCTGCACCGACAGCAGCGCCTGGAGCCCGCGCCCCAGCTTGGCCGGATCCAGCCGCAGCTGGTGGCCGAGGATCACGCCGGAGCGGCGCAGCCGGGTCACCCGGTCCAGACAGGTCGACGGCGCCACGCCCACCTGCGCGGCCAGATCGCGATAGGTGGTCCGGGCGTCGTTCTGCAGCAGTCGCAGCAGATGGAGGTCCACCGGATCCAGTACGACAGATTCGGCCATGGGCCGAACGTAGCACGGTGTTCGCATCCCGAGAACCGCTCGCTGTTCACCCTTCCGCGCATGGACGCAACGAGCACCGGTGCCTACGACGGCGTACGCACCGCATCGAGAGCCCTGGCCACGGAAGCCGTGCACGCCGGCCGCGACGATCTCGCCCGCCAGGGCCTGCACGCCCCGCCGATCGATCTGTCGACCACCTACCCCTCGTACGACAGCCGCGGTGAGGCCGCCCGCATCGACGCCTTCGCCACCGACGGCGCCGACCCGGTCGGGCCGCCCGTCTACGGCCGGCTCGGCAACCCGACCGTCGCCCGCTTCGAGACCGCCCTGGCGCGCCTGGAGGGCACCGAGTCCGCGGTCGCCTTCGCCAGCGGGATGGCGGCGCTCAGCGCGGTCCTCCTCGCCCGCTCCGCCATGGGCCTGCGGCATGTCGTCGCGGTGCGGCCCCTGTACGGCTGCAGCGACCATCTGCTGACCGCCGGGCTGCTCGGCACCGAGGTCACCTGGACCGACCCGGCCGGCATCGCCGACGCGCTGCGCGCGGACACCGGCCTGGTCATGGTGGAGTCGCCGGCCAACCCGACCCTTGCCGAGCTCGACCTGCGGGCGGTCGCACACGCATGCGGTTCGGTCCCGCTGCTCGCCGACAACACTTTCGCGACGCCCGTGCTGCAGCGCCCGGCCGAGCACGGCGCCCGTCTGGTGCTGCACAGCGCCACCAAGTACCTCGGCGGCCACGGCGATGTGCTCGCCGGTGTGGTCGCCTGCGACGAGGAGTTCGCGGGCCGGCTGCGGCAGATACGGTTCGCCACCGGTGGGGTGCTGCATCCGCTGGCGGGCTATCTGCTGCTGAGGGGACTGTCCACGCTTCCCGTGCGGGTGCGGGCCGCCTCCGCGAACGCCGCCGAACTGGCCGGCCGGCTCGCCGCCGACCCGCGCGTGGCCCGCGTCCACTATCCGCGCATCGGCGGCGCCATGATCGCCTTCGAGGTGCACGGTGATCCGCACGAGGTCATCTCCCGGGTCCGGCTCGTCACCCCGGCGGTGAGCCTCGGCAGCGTCGACACGCTCATCCAGCACCCGGCCTCCATCAGCCACCGTATCGTCGACGCCGACGACCGGCGCGGCGCGGGGGTGAGCGACCGGCTGCTGCGGTTGTCGGTGGGGCTGGAGGACGTCGACGACCTGTGGGCGGACCTCGACCAGGCGCTGGGCGAGCCCGTCACCCGGACGCCGGTGCCGCTGCGGGAAGCGGTGCGCTGAGTGGTGGCGGCCCGTGGTGGGTGCCGGTGAGTGGGGCACCGCCCGACACCGCCGTGGTGGCTGGGCGCCTTTACGGCGGGTCGATGGCGCGGCCGTCTTCCTAGGCGCCGGGGGACCAACCGCAGACGCCGGCTCCGGCCCCGGCCGTAGGTCCCGGGCCTGTCCGCCAGCCCCAATCCAGACGTCGGCCTCGGGCCTGAGCCCGGCCCCGACCGTCGGCCCCGGCGGCCGACCCTTGCCAGGCCCGCCCACTCCGGCCCGGGTACCGGTCGCGGACCCGCCGCCCTGCCCTCGCCCCCGGCCCAGCGGACTCCTCCGGGCCCGGGCCGGGCGCGTGGCAGCGTGGTCGCGGGTCAGTCGCGGTGGACCGGAGCGCCGAGGTGGCGCAGGGCGGTGTCGTACGGGCGCGGGGTGGGGGTCGGTGCGGTGTCCAGGCGGGCGGTGATGACGAGCGTGCCCTCCTCGATCTGGTAGTCCAGCGGCAGACCGAGGCGGCGCATCGCGGCGACCATGCCGGTGTTGGACGCCTGGGTCACGGCGTACACGCTCTCGCAGCCGGCCTCCACGGCCATCGCCACGAGCCGGCCGAGCAGTTCACCGCCGATGCCGCGCTGCTGCCATTCGTCCTCGATCAGCAGGGCGACCTCGGTCTCGTCGCCGTCCCACAGCAGGTGGCCGAGTCCGACGATGCGGCCGGAGGTGGTCTGCGCGGCAAGCGTCCGGCCGAAACGGGGGCTGAGCAGATGGTTCAGATAGCGGTCCGCGTCGCCGACCGGGCCGTGGTAGCGCATGCCGAGGGTGCGCGGCGAGCACCGCTCGTGCATCGCCTTCGCCGCGGCCAGGTCTCCGGTGTCCGCCCGGCGGACGGTGATGTCGTTTCCCTCGGGCAGGGTCAGCACGTCCTTGCCGCGCGGGATCCGCGGACCGAGCCTGTTGTCGAGGTCCACCAGCGCCCGGGCCCGGGCGAACTCGGTGGGGGTGAACGGCAGGTACGGCCGCTCCACGGTGAGCACCCCGCCCTCCGGCGCCGGCAGTCGCATCACGGTGTCCTCCAGCACGCCCTCGACCGGCACCGGCTCGGGTCCGCGGCCGCCGCCGGCCGGTGTCCCGGGCAGCGAGCGGATCGTGCACCGGCCCAGCAACTGGCGTAGTGCCAGGGGCAGTTCGGCGGCGTCCAGCGCGGTGCGCGCGGCCAGCCCGAGCACGCGGGTGGGGGCGTCGACCAGGTCGTGCGCGTCGGCCCGCTCGATCCAGGTGGAGGCCCCGCCGGCCTGCGAGACCGCCCGGGTGATCTCGGCCGCCTGCAGCGCGCCCGGCGCCCGCAGCAGGAACTCGTCCACCGTGCCGTCGGCGAGCGGGTGCGCCTGGAGGCTCAGGATGTCGACGCGCCGCTCGGCCAGTGCCGTGCACAGCGCCGCCAGTGAGCCCGGCTCGTCCTTCACGGTGGTCCGCATCCGCCACAGCGCACCGGTGTCGGTCACGTCGTCCGTGTCGTCGCCCGGCTGCCCGCAAAGCCCGGCCGACCGCCTCTCGGCGGTCGGCCGGGCGCCGGTATCACCGGCCGGCGGTGCATGTCCGTGGCGCCGTGCCCACCAGGTGTGGAAACCGGCCGTCGCGGCCAGCACGAGGGCCGAGATCACCAGCAGGGCGGGACCGTCGGGGCGGTGCCCGATCAGGTTCGCCACTCCGTCGGCCACGGCGACGGCGGTGAACAGCGCGGCGAGTTCGACGACGTCCCGTCGCCAGTGGTGCACGGGGCGTCCGTGCCTCGCTCGGGTCACATCAGACATTTCTGCAGTCATGCACCCACTGTGAAGGAAGGGTGTTGCGTGATCACGAACTGATTGTGACCGATGGGTAAAGCATGCTCCGTCCGTTTTGTTGCATTTTCTAGGGCTGCCTGGCCCCATACCGCCCGACCCCAGATCGTGGCGTTGCCGTCATCGAGTGCTCGCGTCATACGAAAACCGTAGAGGCGGCCACTGACAATCGGCCCGACCAGCGAGAAGGGCCGTGGAACAGAGGAGTTGACCGTGCCGCGCGCCGTGGGATGACGCCGGTGCGCGGCACGGATGAAGGGTACGGGAGCGGCCGGCCCGCCCGCGCCTACTGGCCGACGCGGCCCGGCTGGAGCGTCTGCGTGAACAGCACGGTGCCGTCGTACTCGCGCAGCCGCACCGTCAGCTCGCCGCTGTCGCCGTCGATGTCGACCTCGCCGAAGAACTGGTATCCCTGGGCCGGCGACACATTGGACGCGGTGGGCGCCTTGACGAACACCCGGTCGGGGCCGAACGTGCCGTCCAGCGCGCTGGCCGGGAAGGCGCCCGCGTTGAGCGGGCCGGAGACGAACTCCCAGAACGGCTCGAAGTCCTTGAACGCGGCCCGTGAGGGGTCGTAGTGCTGGGCGGAGGTGTGGTGCACATCTGCCGTCAGCCACACCGTGCCGGTGATCCGCCGGTGCTTGATGAAGCGCAGCAGCTCGGCGATCTGCAGCTCGCGGCCGAGCGGAGCGCCCGGGTCGCCCTGTGCGACGGCCTCGAAGTTCTGCTTGCCCTCGACCGGGTCGGGTACGACCAGCCCGAGCGGCATGTCGTTGGCGATCACCTTCCACACCGCACGCGACTTGGCGAGCTCCCGCTTGAGCCACTCCAGCTGCTCGCGGCCGAGGATGCCCACCGGGTCCGTGGTCTGGTTGTCGGGCGAGTTCGCGTTGCGGTAGGTGCGCATGTCGAGCACGAACACGTCGAGCAGCGGACCGTGGTGGACGACCCGGTAGATCCGGCCGTCCGGGCGCTCGCTGACGGTCGAGATCGGGAAGTACTCGGAGAACGCCTGCCGGGAGCGCAGCGCCAGGTCGTCGAGCCGGGTGCCGGCCGGGTAGGGGGTGCCGGTGCCGATGACCTCGCCCGGGTACCAGTTGTTGCGGACCTCGTGGTCGTCCCACTGGATGATGTTCGGCACCTGGGCGTTGAACCGGCGCAGCGCCGAGTCCAGGAGGTTGTAGCGGAAGTTGCCCCGGTAGTCGTCCAGGGTGGTCGCGACGTGCGACTTCTCCTCGGTGGTGACGTTCCGGTAGACGCTGCCGTCGGGCAGGGTGGCGGTCGCCGCGATCGGACCGTCGGCGTAGATGTTGTCGCCGCTGCACAGGAAGAAGTCGGGGTCGACCTTCGCCATCGCGTCGAAGATGCGGTAGCCGCCGATGGACTCGTTGATGCCCCAGCCCTGTCCTGCCAGGTCGCCGGACCACACGAACCGCACGCCCTGGCGGCGCCGGGCGGGCGCGGTGCGGAAGGTGCCGGTCACCGGCTCGCTCGTGCGGCGCGGGTCGTCCGGGTCGGCGAGCAGCACGCGGTAGTGGATCTGCTCGCCCGACGGCAGGCCGTGCAGCCGGGTGGTGCCGGTGAAGTCCGTGCCGGAGCCCAGCAGCGGACCCTGCCAGCTGCGCGGGTTGCGGAACGACTCGGTGGCCGAGGTCTCCACGATCATCCGGGCCGGCCGGTCCGAACGCACCCACACCAGGCCGGAGTCGGTGGTCACATCGCCCGCCTGCACGCCCCAGCTCGCCTGGGGGCGCCCGGAGCGGGCGAACGCCGGGGCCGCGCCGAGACCGACGGGCAGGGTGAGGGCCGCCGACGCGACCAGGGAGCCGCGCAGAACACTGCGGCGGCCGGGGGACGGACGGTCTGACATGGCTGTGCCTCCAGGAGCGGGATCCGGCCAGTGTGCAGAGCCACACCTACTGGGACGCTGCGGCGCGAGCGGAAACCCGAAGTGAACAACGGGCCTTGGGAAGGCGCCACCGACTGAAGCCGTCGCGGTCGCACATGGTTTGTCGTGCGGCAGTGCGGTCCCGAGCGCCGCCACCCGAAACCGCACCTACGCGCACGTACTCGCGCGTACCGGCGTGCCGAGGCAGGCGCGGACCGGTTCCTGGCGGCCCGCCTGACCGGCCGGGCGGTGGTTTCTCGCCCACGCGCGCGCGTGCGGCGCGGTACCCACGGCCGGGGCAGCTCGCTTCGGTAAGGGCCCGCACCCGGCGGCCGGCCCGGGTCCTTCGGCGGGGCGCGAACGGCTTCGGGCCCGGCGCTTGCAGCGAAGCGGCACGCCCGGCAACCGGCCCGGCGCCGTCACCGGGGCGCGCCGGTGGTCGGGCGCGGTCCCTTCAGCGAGCCGATACCGAGGGCCGGCTCTGCTCTACGCGCGAGGGCGACATCGGCGGTCGGCCCGTCCGTCGCAGCGAGCTCGGCCTGGCCGGCCCGCCGCCCGTGCCGCCGACGCCGGCCCGTTCAGTGGCTGCCGTCCAGGATGACCCGCGCGACCAGCGCCGGATCGTCGTTCATCGGGCAGTGGCCGCAGCCGGGCAGCCGTACCAGGCGGGCGTGCGGGATCAGTTGCTTGGCGCGCACGCCCTGGCGGCGGACGAGGAGCCGGTCCCTGCTGCCCCAGGCCACCGTGACCGGCAGACCCGGCAGGGCGTCGGTGAACCGGACGGTGGTGCCCGCCCGCAGCGTCGCCTCGAACCCGGTGGCCCCCACCAGGGCGAGCGTCTCGGCGACCACGGCCTCCGGTGCGCGGCGCGCGGGTCGCGCGTAGATGGTGCTCGTCAGCGCGGTACGGCCGGCCGCGCTGCGCGACAGCCGCTCCACCAGCGGCAGCGGAAGCCGCTGGGCTATGCCCCGCATGGCGAGCAGCACCGTGAAGGCGTACCGGCGCTCTGCCTCCGTCCAGAAACCGGCCGGGGAGAGGGCCGTGACGGACCGTACGAGCTTCTCCCGGCCGAGCTCCAAGGCGAGCAGGCCGCCGAGCGAGTTGCCCGCGATGTGCGGCCGGTCCAGCTCCAGCGCCTCGAACAGGGCGCCGAGCACGGAGTTGGTGGTGGGCAGGTCGTAGGCGAGGCCGTCCGGCAGGCCGGGCGACGCGCCGAAGCCCGGCAGGTCGACGGTGATCACGTCGCGCTCGGTGGCGAGGATGTCCACGACCGGGTCCCAGGCCTGCCGGTGATGGCCGATGCCGTGCAGCAGGACCAGCGGTTCGCCGCGTCCCACGCGCGCGTAGGACACGGTCACGTCCTTCGGGCCGTGCGGGGTGGGGACCTTGAAGGAGACGGTGGCGGACATGGGGGTGCTCCTCGGCTGGATGCTGACGACGCCGTAGACAGTTTGTCAGCAATTACTACCGGCCGGTAGCCCCCGGTGGCCGTACGTGCCCGCCCCCGCGGTGGTCAGTCCGCCCGGCGCACCTCGATGTTGAAGTCCGCCGTCCCCAACTGCCGCATCATCGCGAGCCACAGCGGCAGGTACATCTCCGTCGCCCGCGCCGCCTGGATCCCGCCCAGGTCCAGCACCCGCTCGGCCGGCCATCCGAACTCCCCGAGCAGCGCCGTCACCTGCTCCTTGGCCCCCGCGTCCTCACCGCAGACGAACAGGTGGTGCGCACCCGGCACCCGGCCCGGATCCACCATCACCTGACAGTTGACCGTGTTCAGTGTCTTCACCACGCGCGCGTTCGGAAAGGCCCGCTGGATCTGTTCGCCCACGCTGTCCGACTCCACCGGGTCCAGCCGCGGTTGGCCGTCCTTGAAGGCCAGCGGATTGCAGACGTCCACCACGACCTTGCCGTCGAGGTGCTCCGCGCCGGCCGCCCGCAGGGCGTCGAGAGCCACCCGGCCGCCCACCGCGTTGATGACCACCTCGGCCGAGGCGGCCGCCTCCGCGAACGTGCTCGCGCGGGCCCGCTCCGCCGAGGCCGTGGCCCACTCCAGCGCCACCGGGTTGTCCTTGACGCGCGATCCCAGGGTCACCTCGTGCCCCAGCTCGAGCAGTCTGCCGCCCAGCGTGCGGCCCACCTCGCCCGTGCCCAGCACCGCGTATCGCATCGGCCACCTCCCGTTGCCGGCCGCCGGCTTCCGGCGGTCCGCGGTCATTGTGAGCCGGACCGGCGTCGGACGGGCCCATTCCGGGTGGACAGCCGCGGCGCGTGTCGGATGGGATGGAGCGGTGACCACCGAGACCGCGATCGACGTCTTCGAAGAGCACCGCCCCCTCCTCATGGGCGTCGCCTATCGCATGCTCGGCCGCGTGGCCGACGCCGAGGACGTCGTCCAGGACGCCTGGCTGCGCTGGTCCCATGCCGACCGGGCGGAGGTCCGAGCACCGCGCGCCTACCTGGTGCGCATCACCACCCGACTGGCCATCGACCGGCTGCGCCAGGTGCAGACGCGCGGCGAGGCCTACGTCGGGCCATGGCTGCCGGAGCCGTACCTCACCGAGTTCGGCGACGCCGCCCCGGACGCGGCGGAGCGCGCCGTGCTCGCCGACAGCGTTTCCCTCGCCCTGCTGGTCGTCCTGGAGTCGCTGTCGCCGCTGGAGCGGGCCATCTTCGTGCTCCGGGAGGCGTTCGGCTACCCGTACGCCGAGATCGCCGGCCTGCTCGACCGAGGCGAGGCGGCGGTACGGCAGCTGGCCGGGCGGGCGCGCCGGCACGTCGACGAGCGGCGGTCGCGCTACGAGGTCGACCCCGCCCAGCGACGCGAGCTGACCGAACGATTCCTCGCCGCCGCGGCCGACGGTGACCTGGACGGGCTCATGTCCCTGCTGGCCCCGCACGTCCGCCTGGTCGGCGACAGCGGCGGCAAGGCCAAGGCGCCCCTGCGGATCCTGCACACCGCCGACAAGGTCGGCCGGTTCCTCGTCGCCGTCGCTCAGCAGTCCGCGCCGGCCCTGTCCTACCGCTTCCTGGAGGCCAACGGCGGTCCGGCGTTGCTGGTCCTGCTCGACGGCAAGCCCGACAGCCTGGTCCAGGTGGACGTCGCCGACGGCCGCGTCGCGACCGTGTACATCGTCCGCAACCCGGACAAGTTGGGGCATCTCACCGACCGCTGAACCCTCACCCCGCCACCGCACTCGCGTCGCGAGCCCCCGTCCTGTGACGGGGGCTTTGCTGCGATGTCACAGACACCGGCGCGTACGAACGCCTCATGAACGCTCCGCGGCGGGTGGGCCGTGCGTTGCCCAGGGGATCGAGGATTGGTCTTGACCAAGGGTGAAGGCCGCCCTATGGTCGCAGAGAAGTGCAACAACCTTTAATAAACAAGGGCGCTAAAAACCGCCGGACCACGGCTCTTGCGGAGGACAGGGTGGGGACCACGCAGCTGGAATCGGTGCCGGAACCGAAGTACTGGCATCTCAAGACCGTGCTCAGCGAGGCACTGGACTCCGAGTTCTCGGTCGGCGAGATCCTGCCCAACGAACGCGACCTCGCCGCCCGCTTCGGCGTGGCCCGCGCCACGCTCCGGCAGGCCCTCGAACAGCTCGAGCTGGAAGGCCGGCTGCAGCGCCGCCGCGGTGTGGGTACGACCGTCGCGCCCCCGCGTGTCGGCGTGGCCGTCGGCACCGAGCGGCACGTCTGGCCGGGCGCCGCCGCGGACGCCTGGCAGCCCGTCGACTGCGAGCAGGCGGTGCCGCCCGCCGCCGTCGCCACAGCGCTGGAGACCGGCGCGGACGAGCCCGTGCACACCGTGCGCCGCTCCCGGATGTCCCACGGCCAGCGGGTCGCCACCGAGCTCCTCTACATCCCGGCGGCCTCGGTCCCCGACCTCACCGCGATCGACGCCCCGTCCGGCCCGGCACGCGCGCGTGCGGTGCTGCGCGAGCTCCAGCACCTGACGCTCGAGGGGCAGGACCGCGCCGTCGAACTGGGCTCCGCCCGCGCCGACGACGCCAAGGACCTCGACCGGCTCCCCGGCTCCCCGGTCCTCGTCGTCACCACCCGCTTCTTCGCCGAGGGCCGCACCGCCGCCCTGTCCGTCGCCACCTACCGCGCAGACACCTGCCGGCTGACCTTCGGCGACTCCCCGGACGTGGAAATACACCACGACCCGGAACGCCGGGCCTCCTGACCTCCGGGCCCCAAGGGGCGCGGGGAACGGCGCGACCAGCCACGGCGGTGCCGCAGGTGCGAACCGACCGCACCCGGCACCACGTGGGCGGTTTCCCGCGTCTCCGGTAACCCCACGGCGCCGGCCGGGGCGAACCCCCTGCGGGGCGCGGGGAACCGCGCGACCGGACACGACGGTGCCACAGCGGCAAGGCGAGCGGCCCCCGCCGCTCCCCAAGGCGCACCGCTCAGCGCCGCCCCGTCGCCGACCCGTCCACCGTGAACAACTGCTCCTCGACATGGTCCAGAGCCAGGCGCAGCGCCCCCGTGGCCACCGCCGCCTCGCCCAGCAGAGACAGCGCCACCTCGGGCGGACGCAGGCAGTAGCGGGCCAGTTCGCGCCGCAGCGGTTCCAGGACGCCGTCCAGGCCCGCCGCCCACCCGCCGATCACCACCAACTCGGGATCCAGCGCCAGCACCAGCGCGGCCACGTCGTGCACCAGCCGCTGGATGAACCGCTCCACGGCCGCCATCGCCCGCTGGTCACCCTCCCGGGCCAGCGCGAACACCTCCGCGACCGCCTGCTCGTCCAGTGGATGCAGCGGCTGGTCGGTGGTGGACAGCAGCGTCTCCGGGGTGGCCTCCCGGCCCAGCAGATGCAGCGCGCCGATCTCCCCGGCCGCCCCGCCGTACCCGCGGTGCAGCCGCCCCCCGATCAGCGAACCCGCGCCCGGGCTCAGCCCGGCCAGCACGAACACCACGTCGTCCGACTCGGTGGCCGTGCCCTTCCAGTGCTCGGCGACGGCCGCCGCGTTGGCGTCGTTCTCCACCAGCACCGGGCACTTGAAGGAGCGGCTGAGCCGCTCACCCAGCTTCAGGCCGGTCCACTGCGGCAGAGCCGTGCTCAGCCGTACCGTGCCGTCGGCCTCCACGATCCCCGGCGTGCCCACGCCCACGGCCCGCAGCGAGCCGCGCGCGACCCCGGCCCGGCGCAGCAGTTCGGCGACCGCGCCGCGCAGCCGCTCCAGCCGCTCGTCCGCCGGTGCCGTCTCGTCGACCTCCTTGGCCTGCGCGCCCAGCACCCGCCCGTCCAGGTCGGACAGCAGCGCGGCGACCCGGTGCGGGCCGATCTCCAGGCCCAGCAGATGTCCCGCCTCGGCCCGGAACCGGAACCGGCGCGCGGGCCGTCCCTGACGGCGCGCGGTGCCCTCGTCGGCCGCGGTCTCCACGACGAGCCCGCCCTCGATGAGCCCTTCGACCACACCCTCGACGGTCGGCCGGGACAGTCCGGTGACCCGGGTGATCTCGGTGAGCGTCGCGCAGTCCGTGGTACGCAGCGCGTGCAGCACCACCGCGGAATTGATCCTTCGCAGCAGCGAGGGATCGCCGCCGGTCAGCTGCCCCACCGTCCGTCCTTCCAGCTCGCGGGCGTGTTGGGCGGATCGTACTCGGCCCGGCGCGCCCCGGCGAGTGCCGGCTTCCACGCGGCCGGCCAGGTTCGCTCCGGCTCACCCCGGCTCGACGAACCCCGACTCGTACGCCACGATCACCGCCTGGGTGCGGTCGCGCGCGCCGAGCTTGGCCAGCACGGCGCTCACATGCGACTTGACCGTCTCCGTGCCCACGATCAGCCGAGCGGCGATCTCCGCGTTCGACAGCCCGCGCGCCATGAGCCGCAGCACCTCTGCCTCCCGCTCCGTCAGCCGGGCCCGCTCCAGTGCGGCACGCGCCGGCCGGTCGCCGTCCCCGTACCGGGCGGCGAGGCGTCGTACGGAAGCCGGGAACAGCAGCGACTCGCCCTCCGCGACCAGCCGGACCGCGTGCACGATCTCGGCCGGACGGGCCCGCTTCAGCAGGGAGCCGTCGGCGCCCGCGCGCAGCGCCTCGTACACGTACTCGTCGTCCTCGAAGGTCGTCACCACGAGGATCTTCGGCGGCTCGGCCACCGAGCGCAGCACCACGCGCGTGGCCACGATGCCGTCCAGCAGCGGCATGCGGACGTCCATGGCGACGACGTCCGGCCGCAGTTGCCGCACCAGCGGGACGACCGCGGCCCCGTCGGCGGCCTCGCCCACCACCTCGATGTCCGGCTGCGCCTCCAGCACGGCCCGCAGACCAGCGCGGACCAGGGGTTCGTCGTCGACGAGGAGTACGGTGACCGGCATCCGGCCAGACTAGATCAACTCATCGGCAGCTCCGCCCGCACCTGCCAGTCGCCCTCGTCCGGACCGGTGCGGGCACTGCCCCCGAGCAGTGCGGCGCGCTCCCGTATGCCCCGCAGGCCGCTGCCCCGGCCCGCGCCCGGTATCGGCCCGGGCAGCGGATTGCGGACCTCCAGGGCGAGCGCGTCGCCGGTGACCGCGACCCGGACCCGCACCGGCACGGCTCCGGCGTGCCGCAGCACATTGGTCAGCGCCTCCTGCAGGATCCGGTAGCCCTCGCGGGACACCGGCCCGGGGACGTCCGCGACCGGGCCCGTCACCTCGGCGTCGACCTTCGCGCCGGAGGCCCGCGCCGACTCCAGGAGCCGGCCGGCGTCGGCCAGGGTGGGCCGGGCGCTCACCGGACGACCGGCCTCCCGCAGCACGCCCAGCACCCGCTCCAGGTCCTCCAGGGCCGCCCGGCCGGTCTCCTCGATGGCGTCCAGGGCGCGGTCGGTGAACTCCGGGTCGCCCGCCGCCCGAGCCGCGCCGGCCTGCACCACGGCCACCGTCAGCGCGTGTCCGATCGAGTCGTGCAACTCCCGTGCGATGCGGGTGCGTTCCAGCAGTTGCTCGGTGCGCTCCTCCAAGGCGGCCAGCCGCTCGGCGGCCGACGGGCCGAGCAGCCGGCGCGCGCAGACCGTGACCAGCTCGCCCAGCCCGACGACCGCGCCGTACAGGGCGAGCAGCGGGAGCGGTGTCAGCAGGGCCCACCCGCGGTGCGGCGGCAGCCGGTCCAGCAGCGGTATCCCGGCCGGCGCCCGTCCCCAGGCGCAGCGGGCCAGTTCGAAACCGGTGCCGAGCAGCCACACCGTGGCGAACACGGCCGCCGCGCCGAGGGCCATCCGCAGCTGAAGCCACAGCACCGTGCGCCACCGGTCCCGCCAAGTCGCCGACGGCGACTCGGAGATGCCCGGCTCCGCCTCGCCGGGCGTGAGCAGCAGCCGCGCCTGCACACCCTCGCCCCGGCGCACCGCGGGCACCAGACCGAGTGGGACGAGCACCAGAGCGGGCACCCAGGGAGTCGACATGTCGATGAAGAGCCAGACGCTGACCACCAGCATCGGCACCCACAGATGCAACAGGCGTGTGTACGTCGTCCCGCGCGACAGCGGGCGCAGGAAGCGCAGCATCCGGGCCATGCCGCCATCGTCGCAGGCGGCACCGACAACAGACCTCCCCCGCGCGGGGGAGAGGCTCTCCACCGGCGGGGGAGGACCCGGGCTCGAGCCGTCGCCAGGCTGGTGGCCATGACCAGCATCGACGTACGCGACCTCGGCAAGGACTACGGCGGACGGCGGGCCGTGGACCAGCTCACCTTCAGTGTGCGCCCCGGCCGCGTCACCGGCTTCCTCGGCCCCAACGGCGCCGGCAAGTCCACCACCATGCGCCTCGTCCTCGGCCTCGACCGGCCCACCTCCGGCACGGCCGTGATCGGCGGCCAGGCCTATGCGGAGCTGCGTGAACCCCTGCGCCGGGTCGGCGCGTTGCTCGACGCCCGCGCCGCGCACGGCTCCCGCACCGCCCGCGACCATCTGCGCGCCCTCGCCGCGAGCAACCGCATCCCGGACCGCCGGGTCGACGCCGTACTGGAGGAGACCGGGCTCGCCCCGGTGGCCCGGCGCCGGGTACGGACGTACTCCCTCGGCATGCGGCAGCGTCTCGGCATCGCCGCCGCCCTCCTCGGGGACCCCGAGGTGATCCTGCTCGACGAACCCGCCAACGGCCTCGACCCCGAGGGCATCGTGTGGATCCGCACGCTGCTGCGCCGGCTCGCCGAGGAGGGCCGTACGGTGCTGGTCTCCAGCCATCTGATGGGCGAGACCGCCGCCTTCGCCGACCATCTCGTGATCCTCGGCCGGGGGCGCCTGCTGGCCGACACCCCGGTCCGCGAGTTCATCCACGCGCGCATACGGCCGCACGTCCGGATCCGCACCACCGAGCCCGCGGCGCTGGACGACCTGCTCGCCCGCCACGGCCTCGACGCCGCACCGGCTGCGGACGGGGCCCGCACCGTGCGGCACGCGCGCGTGGACGACATCGGCCGGCTCATGGCCGAGGCCGGCGTACCCGTCCTGGAACTCACCGCGCACGAGGCCACCCTGGAGGAGGCCTACCTCGATCTGACCGCGGCCGAGGCCGAGTTCACCGCACTGTCCCAGGAGGCCTGACCATGCCGTTCGCACCCGTTCTGCACGCCGAGTGGATCAAGATCCGTGCCCTGCGCTCACTCGTCGGCAGCCTGGCCGCCGTCCTCCTCACCACCACCGCGTTCTCGGCGCTCGCGGCCGCGGACGCCGACGGCTCGGACCCGCTGTACTCGGTGTTCTTCGGCGTGAGCCTCGGCCAGATCGCCGCGATCGCCTTCGGTACGACGGCCGTCTCCGCCGAGTTCCGGGGCGGCGCGCTGCGGCTGACGCTGTCGGCGGTGCCCGACCGACGGCGCTGGTTCGCCGCCAAGGCCACCGCGATCGCCCTGCCCGTGCTGGCCGTCGGCCTCGTCACCGGGCTGGTCACCCTGCTCGTCGGCAAGGCGGTCCTCGGCACCTTCGGCCCGGCCTGGAGCGAAGGCCTGCGCGGCGCCGTCGGCTGCGCACTGGATCTGACGCTGATGGCCCTGTTCGCGGCCGGACTCGCCGCCGTACTGCGCAGCGGAGTCGCGACCCTGACCGTACTGATCCCGTTGCTGCTGACCGTGTCCTTCGTCATCGGCGACCTGTCCGCAGGCGTCGCCGACTTCCTGCCCGACCGGGCCGGCCAAGTCGCCCTGCACAGCGCCTGGGACGGCCCCCTCGGCCCATGGAGCGGGCTCGCGGTGACCGCGCTGTGGTCGGCGGCCGCCCTGCTCGCGGGCGCATGGGCCCTCGACCGCCGGGACGCCTGACAGTCCGCCAATTGTCAGTGGCGCCCGCTTTACTGGATCACATGGACATCGCGACCCACCTCGCTGTGATCGACCGGCTGTGCGCCGAGGAGTTCCCGGCGGAGCCCTGCCGGTCCGAGTCGGGCACGGCAGGACCCGGTTACGCCACCGTGCCGTTAGAGACGAGCCACGGGATGCGAGTGGGCCACGCCTGGATGCGGCAGCGGACCGTCGAGGATTTCCAGGCGTACCGGGAGGCCATAGCGGAGCGGCTGCACGACCGCTGGGGCCGTCAGCCGCCGTGCGGCCAGCTCACGGTACGCCTGCGCCTGAGCCGGGGAGAGGAGATACCGGAACCCTGGGCCACCCTCAGCCTGCTCACCGACGAGCTGGACGTGTGGGAGGTGGCGGGGGCAGGCCGCTGGGTCGCCCTCGGCGTCGCCGACCGGGACCGCGCGGACGAGATACGGCTCCTGGCGGTGGTCACGGAGATACCTCCGCCGTGACCAGGGTCCGTGACCGCTAGGCCTGCGCGGCGACCCGGAGCCGGGCGAACTCCTCCGCCATGGTCGCCGCCGTCCAGTGCGCGTTCAGCCCGCTGGGATTGGGCAGCACCCACACCCGGCTGCCCCCGATCATGCGCTCCTGTGGTCCGACCTGCGCGGTGCGTTCGCCGAAGGCGGCCCGGTACGCGGTCACCCCGACCACGGCCAGCCACCTCGGCGCGAGCCGCGTCACCTTCTCGGTCAGCAGCCGCCCGCCCTCGACGTACTCCTCGGCGGTCAGCTCGTCGGCCCGCGCGGTCGCCCGCGCCACGACGTTCGTGATGCCCAGTCCGTACGACAGCAGTTCGTGCTGTTCGGCCGGCTTCAGCAGCCTCGGGGTGAAACCCGACAGATGCAGCACCGGCCAGAAGCGGTTGCCGGGACGGGCGAAGTGGTGACCGGTCGCCGCCGTCATGAGCCCCGGGTTGATGCCGCAGAAGAGCACCCGGAGGCCGGCCGCGACGACGTCCGGTACGAGACGGTCGCGGGCGGCCTCCAGTTCCGCCTGGGTGAAGCGGGGCGAACGGGGAGAAGGGGCAGAAGTGGTCAGAGGATCGCTCCGGGGGTGTACCCGGCGGCCTCCGGGTGCTGCTTGACGATCTCCTCGATCCGGCCGACGACCACGCCGACCTGATCGGCGGCGGCGCCCGTGAAGGACAGCTTGTCGGCCATCAGCGCGGCCAGCTGGTCGCGGTCGAGGGGCAGGCGGTCGTCGGCGGAGAGCTTGTCCAGCAGGTCGTTGCGCTCGGCGCCCTGCTCGCGCATCGCGAGCGCGGTGGCGACGGCGTTCTCCTTGATCGCCTCGTGCGCGACCTCGCGGCCCACGCCGGCGCGGACGGCGCCCATGAGCACCTTGGTGGTGGCCAGGAACGGCAGGTAGCGGTCCAGCTCGCGGGCGACGACGGCCGGGAAGGCGCCGAACTCGTCGAGGACCGTCAGGAAGGTCTCCAGCAGGCCGTCGAGCGCGAAGAACGCGTCCGGCAGGGCCACCCGGCGCACCACCGAGCAGGACACGTCGCCCTCGTTCCACTGGTCGCCCGCCAGCTCGCCGGTCATCGAGGCGTAGCCGCGCAGGATGACCATGAGGCCGTTGACGCGCTCGCAGGAGCGGGTGTTCATCTTGTGCGGCATGGCGGAGGAGCCGACCTGGCCCGGCTTGAAGCCCTCGGTGACCAGCTCGTGCCCGGCCATCAGCCGGATCGTCTTGGCCAGCGACGACGGGGCCGCCGCCAGCTGCACCAGGGCGGTGACGACCTCGTAGTCCAGCGAGCGCGGGTAGACCTGGCCGACCGAGGTGAACGCCTGCGAGAAGCCGAGGTGCCGTGCGATCCGGTTCTCCAGCTCGGCGAGCTTCGCCGCGTCGCCGCCGAGCAGGTCCAGCATGTCCTGCGCGGTGCCGACCGGGCCCTTGATGCCGCGCAGCGGGTAGCGGCCGAGGAGCTCCTCGACCCTGCCGTACGCCACGAGCAGCTCGTCGGCCGCCGTCGCGAAACGCTTGCCCAGCGTCGTGGCCTGCGCGGCCACGTTGTGCGAGCGGCCGGCCATGACCAGCTCGGCGTACTCGCCGGCCAGCTTGCCGAGGCGCGCCAGCACGGCGACCGTGCGGTCGCGCATCAGCTCCAGCGAGAGCCGGATCTGCAGCTGCTCGACATTCTCGGTGAGGTCGCGGGAGGTCATGCCCTTGTGCACGTGCTCGTGCCCGGCGAGGTCGTTGAACTCCTCGATCCGCGCCTTCACATCGTGGCGGGTGACCTTCTCGCGTTCGGCGATCGAGGCCAGGTCGACGGTGTCCAGGACACGCTCGTAGTCGGCGATCGCCTCGTCCGGCACCTCGATGCCGAGGTCCTTCTGGGCGCGCAGCACGGCGAGCCAGAGCTGCCGCTCCAGCTTCACCTTCTGCTCGGGGGACCAGAGCGTGGCGAGCTCGGCGGAGGCGTAGCGTCCGGCGAGGACGTTCGGGATGCGGGGCTTGGCGGGCGCGGCAGAAGTCACGTGTCCAGAGTTTACCCGGCGTCCAAACGGGTCCTGTCTCGTCCACATAGTCCAGAAACGCAGGTGAGGCGCACCCTGACCGTCTCGTCGCGAGACGTCTGTGAGACGCGCGTGAGACGCCGGGGCGCCTATGCGGGCCCCGCAGCAGCACAACACGGCCCCGGCTGGCAGAGGTTTCCGGTTCCTCCGCTAGGCCGGAGCCGCGGGTTCAGACGCTAGCGCAGATCGAACGCATGTTCTAGATCCTGCTGGCATATGCCTCTGAGGCAAAGGGCCCGCCCCGCCGGAGGTTTCCGGTCCTCCAGGCGGGGCGGGTGACTGTGGAGAGCCTCACAAAGGGCGATGTCCTGCATGTATCCAGCGGGTGCCCATGATCGCCAAATTTACCCAGCCAGGTAAAGACTTCTAATCAAGATCGTTCCAGCGTGGTCGGATGCTCGACCCCCTCCCCGACTGGGTGCCCCGCCGCCGCGCAGAGATCGGATTACACATCCGCGAAGCCCGCCGCGCCGCCGGCCTCTCCCAGGTCACCCTCGGGGAACGCATCGGCCGAGACCACAAGACCATCAGCCGCTGGGAGAACGCCCTGCGGGCCCCGGATCTGACAGACCTGCTGCTCATCGCCGACGCCCTCGGCATTCCACTCTCCGACCTCGTCAGGTGACTGACGGACTTTCGGCCCTGACGCCTGCTCTACGCGGGTCGACGGGGCGTCCGTCGCAGCGGACACAGACTTTTCGACGGCGCGGCAGTAGAAGGCCCCGCCCATCCACCACGGGGGAGACAGACGAGCGAGGCCGGTCAGGAGTGCGTCAGCCTGCGTACTGGGGGTAGAAGGTCCGCTTCACAGCCGTCTGCTCCACGGTGAGCGCCGGCACGGTGAGCGCGCCGGTCACCAGCGTGTTCTGGCCGCACCAGGTCCCGAGATCCACCTGCCAGCCGCCGGCCTCCATCTCCCAGTCTTCGTTCGGGAGCTTCACGACGACGTCGCTGCCGCAGATGAACGACCGGTTGGCCTGCGACACGATCCACATCGCCTTGTCGACGTCGGTGTCCCTTTCTCGGCAGCACCGGTCCGCCATGGACCACAGCTTGCGCCAGTGCACTCCCGGTGTAACGGGTCCGACGTAGGCGACTGTCCGGCCGTCCACGAAGGCGCTTGCGTAGCCGAAGACGGGCCCGAACATCGAGAAGACGCAGACGCGCCCCTGGCCCTTCGCTGCTTCGGCAGTTGCCATGGAATCTCCCTTTTCGTGCTTAGAGTCCGGGATCGTGAGGGCCGGACTCTAGCGGTGGGCGCTGACAGCGGCGGGTGTCAGCAGCAGGGGCCGTCGCCGCAGCAGGTCGGGTCGTTGCACTCGGCGGCCTTGAGCCACAGGCGCTCGTCGACCTCGAAGCCCGCCGCCGCGATGCGGCTCGTGACGTCCTCCATCAACCCGTTGGTGCGGAACTTCGACTTCGGGGCGTGGTGCAGGAAGAAGCCGAACTTCTCCTGGCACCACTTCTCGTACCACTGGGTGTGCAGGATGAGGGTGTGCCATCCGGGGTCGACCGTTTGGGACGGCGCCATGACGTCGCCCGCCCGTGTGGTGCCCATGACGTACGTGAGGGCGAGGGCCTGGTCGATGATCCGGTCGGCGACGCCCTGCTCCAGGCCGTACTCCTCGGCGCAGAAGTCGGCGAGCATCCGGAAGTCCTGCTCGGTGACCAGGTCGCGGCCGTGTCGGGTCGCGACAGCAGTGGGCTGGTCAAGGGTCACAGTCATCTGGAAGTCCTTTCTTCCGTGATCTGTGGGGTACGGAGATGCGGTCTCCGCGCCGTCGTGCGCCCGCTCCGCACGCCTCGCGGCAGAGCGGGAGTCGGGCCGGCTACGCGCCGAAGCGCCACGCGGGATAGGTCTGCTGCGGGGCCGGTGTACACCGCTTCTCGTGGACGTACACGGTCGTGATCGGCCCGGTGGGCCGGTCGTGGACCACCGGCCGATAGTCCTCGCCTCGCCGGATCGGCTCGTCGCAGCGCGCGCAAATCATCGGCGTAGCTCCAGGGCGAGGGCGTGCAGTGCGCGGCGGGTCTCGCAGAGGCTGGCGTCGTCCACGCACTGCTCACACCGCCCCGGGTGGGCGTTGCGCGCGGTGTGTACGGCGTGCAGGGTGCAGCGGCGGCAGGCGCGCGGGAACCAGTGCTCGCCGTCGGTGTCGCGCTCGCCGAGGTCAATGGCTGTCGCGGTGGACAGTGGTTCGCCGCCCCACACGCACTCGGCGCCGCGCGCCCTGGCGTCCGACAGGACTTCCAGGGGCGGCAACAGGATGAGCGGCAGGAGATCGACCGGGATGTCGACTAGGGCTCTCGTCGTCATGACCAGCGCATCGCCTTCCAGGCCCGCGTCAGCTGCGCGCCGGCAGCGCACGGGTTCGTGCCGTCCGCGCAGGCAGGACGGTGGCTGTAGTGGAGGATGACCGCCTTGTACGCCGCATACGACGGTTTCGCCTCGAAGGTCTTCATGGCCTCAGCCAGCGCTTCGGGCCCCGTGCGGCGATGGTCTGCCGTGGTGGACGGCGCGGCTGTACGGTGCCCCATGTCGACTCCTAACCAGTCGGCCACACCCGGGACCGGTCGCACGGTCGCCGGGGTTTTCTTCGTGCCTCACGACGCTAGGCGTGTGCACACGACGACAGCCAGCAATGTGCACCGATGTACACACGGCTTGATTGCACCCTTGACCTGCCAAGCCCTCCCCACGACGGTGGTGTACATCTCTGAACACGAACCGTGCAGGAGGCGGTCATGCCCCTACAGTTCATCGGAATCGACCCGAACACCGGCACAGGCGAAAGCCCGACGGTGTGGGTCGACGACAGCACGAACGAACTGGTCATCCAGGGATGGAAGCCGGGACCTGAACTGGAAGCAGAATGCGCCGCGTTCCAGGTACCAGGGCACGCGGCAGGCATCCCCGCACACGAGGCAGTTGTCCGCATCCCGGCCCGCATGGTGTCGGCCCTACGAAAGGCGTGCGATGTCGCAGAACGTGCCGAGCTTCGATGACCTCCTGGACGGTGCCGAGCACACTGCCGTCCACCTGGAGATGCGAGACGCCTACGGAGTGGCCAGCGAGGCTGACGACTTCGCCCGCTGGAAGGCCACAGGCGAACGGGACACCGACCCGGACTCCCCTTACTGGGGGCCGTGGACCCGGCTGATCCGGCGGACCGTCGCCCGCGGCGTGACCGTGCGCCGGGCCCGGATCGTCTCCGAGCCCGTGAGTGACTACATCCGGTACGAGCACGCGGGCACCATCGTCAACCTGGAGGCTGGCGAGCAGGTGTGCTGGCTGCCCCGTCGGCAGGCCTCGGACATCGCGCTGCCCGGCAACGACTTCTGGCTCATCGACGGCCGCCTGATCCGGTGGAACCACTTCACCGGCGACGGCGCCTCGGCGGGCGGGGAGATCAGCGAGGACCCGACTGCAGCCAAGCTGTGCGCCGAGGCCTTCGAGGCCGTGTGGGCGCGCGCCGTCCCGCACGAGAACTACAAGATCAGCTAACGCGAAAGTGACCAGGCCAGCTCATGCCTCTCTCCCCGTCCTCCTCGGCCCAGGCCGCCCGCGAAGCCGTCGCGCAGCGCCTGAAAGAACTCCGTGCCGACGCCGGGATCACGGGGGCAGAGCTGGCCAAACGCTGCGACTGGAGCCACCCGAAGACCTACCGGATTGAGGGCGCCCGCACTCCGCCTTCGGCCGACGATATCCGCCGCTGGTGCGAAGCATGCGGCGTCGGCGACCAGGCGGACGACATCATCGCCCAGTCCCGGACCGCAGAGTCGATGTACGTGGAATGGCGGCGCAAGGTCCGTACCGGCCTGAAGCAGCTGCAGAACAGCTACGTGCCGCTGTTCAAGGCGACCAAGCTGTTCCGGATCTACTCGCCGACGATGGTGCCCGGCCTGCTGCAGACCGAGGGATACGCACGCGGCCTGATGGCGTCGATCACCCGCTTCCGTGAGATTCCCGACGACGTCGCCGACGCGGTCGCTGCACGGCTGGAACGCTCCCGGATCATCCACGAGCCCGGGCACCGCTTCGCCATGGTCATCGAAGAGCCCGTCCTCCACTACCAACTCGGGGACCCGGACGCGATGGCCGCCCAGCTCGGCTACCTGCTGACCGCCGGCGCGCTGCCCCAGGTGTCGCTGGGCATCATCCCCAGCGCGACCACCGAGCGCCCCATGTGGCCCCAGGAGCTGTTCCACGTGTACGACGAAACCCTCGTGTCGGTCGAACTGCTAGCGGCTCGAGTGCAGGTGACCCAGGCGTCGGAGATCGCCCTGTACGTGAAGGCGTTCGAGCAGCTGCGCGCCATGGCCGTGTACGGCGCCGACGCGCGCGCCCTGATCGTGAAGGCCATCGACGCCCTGGGCTGATCAGGCATTCCGGCAGGTCAGATGCAATCTGGCAAACCGTGAAATTCTATTACCGCGAGTCACACGCCATACGCATGAAAGCGAGGAACCGGACGACAGCGTCGGGGGCCACGGTGCGCTTCCCTCTGCGCAGGACGGTTGGTGGGTCGGCAACTGACCTGTACGCCAGGCGCGCTTCACAAGTCGGCAGTACGGTGTGCGCACTCAACTCTGGGGGGCTCGATGAGCAAGGACAACAGGGGAGCCGTCGACTCCGGCGTCTTCGTCACTGCGTTGGTGCTGCTGGTGGTCAGCATCCTGAAGGAGTGGCCGGTGCTGCCTTGGATCTCCGGGGCGGTGCTGGTCGGTGTTCTGGTGACGACGGTTGCTCGTGGACGGACCGACGGCCGGGCGTCGGAAGCCGAAGAGCGGCCGTGGAGGAAGCGCGCCGACTGACCCGCCAGCCGGGGCGCATCAGCGACTGCCCGCCTGATGGGTGCGGCGCCACGCGTCGTGAGCGCGCCGGCCAACATGCTCGGTGCCCTGATGTCAGTGCCGCGCCGTACGCTTGCCTCATGTCTCCCGAGCCCTTGGGCCCTGGTTCCGTACGGCCTGCTGCGGTCGTGAACGAGGACATTCGCTCGTTGATGCTGCGCGCCGGCGGTCGGCTACGGGCAGAAGACCGGCCGACCTATCAGCGGCTCGTCGACGAATGGAACATCGCGACCACACGAGAGCGCGTCCTCAAAGACGTCGTCGCAGCAGCATGACGAAAGGCCCCGCCGCCAGAAGGCGGCGGGGCAGAGCGGTGTCGTGCAGTCAGTCGGCCGTCTCCCGAGATCGATCGAGGTAGTCCGCAGCAGCCCGCAGGCGCTCAGGCGTATCAGCGAACAGGCCTAGCCCGGTGTTGCATTGCAGGCACAGGAGCCCTCGGATCTTCGACGAAGCGTGGCAGTGGTCCACGTTGAACCGCTCGGCGATGGCTGCCCGGCAGATCGCGCAGCGCCGCCCCTGAGACTCCCACATAGCCCGGATCGTGTCCGCATCCGCGCCGTATTGCCGCGCCCATACCCGCGCACGTTCAGCGCCGCGACAACGCCAAAGCACGCTTTCGGTGGCGTACTTCTGCTTCTTGTCTGTGCGCCGTCGGACGTCGATTGGCCCACAGACGGAGCAGACCGCAGTGCGGGCCGCTGGATCGATCTCGCTGAGCCGATGACGGTTGGCGAAGTTCGCGGCCATCAGCGTGGCCATCTCAGGCGATGAGTACCGGCATGCCGGGGAGCAAAAGCGCTTGTTCGATGAAGGATAGGCCTCAAAGGTCGTAGAGCAGCGGACCCCTCTGCATGTCCTGGTCTCACGCACGGACACGTGCCCCTTGCGAGGCCCCGAGGGGCCGCCCGTCCTCCGGATCTCAACGCCAACTTCCCGGAGCGCTCGGATGATGACGTTGTACGACTTCACCCCGCACGCGTCGGCGAGGCTCTGCGCCGATTCCCCCGACTCGTACCGGGCCTGCACTTCATCGAGGCTGATCTTCCACGGCGCACGCGGTCTACCCATACAAATGATTCTACTTGCCGAAGATGTGATTCCAGTCGGCGTCACGTCCCCGCTCGAGGAGCGGGATCATCCGGAACGCGTGGTCGGTGAGGCCACCGAAGGTGTGCCGGTTCTGACCGCCGGACGGCGCGTGCCCGGCCTGATACCCGGCCAGGTTCCAGGTGTACATCGGTACCGTCTGCGGGATGGACCGGGTCACCTCGTGCTGGTCGTGACCGGCCTGCTCGTCGGTGACGATGACGACCCGGTCGTGGCCCCGGAACTCCTGGCGAAGCGCGAGTGCGGTATCCGTGCCGCCGCCGAGGAACCAGCCGCCGTCCTTCCACCGGCCTACCGCACGCAGCAGGGACTCGCCGCGCTGCAGCGGGAACTCCTTCGTCTTCGCGCCCGGCGCGTCGCCCCAGTACACGCGGGCCGAGGAGAACGACACGACGTCCGCGGACCCTGCGGACCAGCTGATCCCGCAGGGCCCTGCGGTCCCGCCGGGCCGGGCGAGCCCGCAGGCCCCGACGCCCCAGGCGCGCCCGGAGCGCCGGACGCCCCCGCCTGCCCGGGCGCACCCCTCGGCCCCGGAGAGCCTGGGGCCCCAGAAGAGCCAGCCGGGCCAACTGGGCCCGCTGGCCCCGGGATCGGCACCGGCACCAGGGGCATGCCGGGACCGAATGCGACCATCGGGTCGGTCCGCGGCAGGGGGTTCATGACCCCGGTGACCTGACCGTTGACCGAGACCGACCCCAGCAGCGCCGCAACCTGGGCGGGCGTGAACGTCGCGGACGCGGGCACGCTGGCGCTCTTTGTGGCTCTCCTGCCGCATGTGTGGGTGCCCTGACTTGCCCTGATACGGGAAACACGCCGTCTCCTGCCAGGCTTGAGGTCTCGAGGCTCAAGTTGGATCAAGCAGGAAAACGGCGTGTCCCTCTTCAGGA
>NZ_JBITGJ010000040.1:0-75857 GCF_044456925.1 Streptomyces sp. NPDC050743 | reverse complement strand
TGCCCGGCTGCTGCGCAGGGAGTACGACACGCACGTGCGCCGGTACCTGTGGGGCGGACACTTCTGGTCCCGCTCGTACTTCGCCGCAAGCTGCGCCGGGGCGCCGCTGACCGTCGTACAGCAGTACATCGAGCGGCAGCAGCGCCCCGCGGCCTGAGGTATACCGTGCCGACCCGTGCTCACGTGCGGGTCAGAGCGGGCTTGAGATGGCCTTCACCACCGCCCCCAAGGGCGGCGCACTGGCCAAGATCAAAGGTAGATGCCGGCGGCGAGGAAGCGGTCGGCGTTGCCGGTGACCGTGGTGAGGGTGGACGACCAGGCGTTGAGGATCTTCGCGGCGCACTCGGCGTTGGCCTCGGTGCCCCCGACCTTCCAGCGCAGTGCGTTCCTGGATCAGCATGGCCGCGTGCGCGGCGTCCGGGTCGAGGGAGGCGTGGAGGGTGACGCCGATCTTGGAGTACTGGGAGCTGAGCGGCCACACGATCCGTGCGGTGACGGTGCCGTCGCCGTCCAGCGGAAGGTGGACGAGGCGGTAGGTGTCGGCGGTGCCGGAGGCCTCCAGCACGAACCGCTCGCCGTCGAAGGGCCACGCCGACTTCCCGGCAGTGCGCATACCCACCAACACCCGCCCAGCCGACAGCCGATTGACCGCCCCTCCCGGCAGACATACGGTAGAAGGCGCTTTCTGAAACGGTTTCCATCCCGCAACCACACTCCCTCCGCCATCCCTCCCAGGAGAGCCATGCCCAGCCCTCAACCGCCGCGGGCCGTGTTCGCGATGGATCCGGTACACCTGCCGTTGCTGTTCCCTCCGCCGCTCATGGCCCGGCTGAGGCGGACGGCCGACATCGACACCGAGCTCGTCGTACGGGACTTCACCGATCCGGCGGGGGCCGCGGCCCTGGCCCAGGCCGAGGTGCTGATCACCGGCTGGGGCTGCCCGCATCTGGACGCCGGCGTCCTGGCCACGGTCCCGAAGCTGCGTGCCGTCCTGCACGCCGCGGGCTCGGTCCGTTCCCTGGTCGGCGAGCCGCTGTGGAAACACGGCGTCACCGTGTCCAGCGCGGTCACCGGCAACGCCGTGCCCGTGGCGGAGTACACGCTCGCGATGATCCTGCTCGCCGGGAAGGGCGCCTTCGCCCACCGCGAGCGCTACCGCCGCACCCACGCCGGCCCGCCCCCCGCCGAGACGGCGGCCACCGGAAACCTGGGCCGCCGCGTCGGGGTCGTCGGCGCCTCCCGCGTGGGCCGCCGGCTCATGGAACTCCTGCGGCCGTTCGACCTCACCGTCCTGCTGCACGACCCCTACGCGAGCCCCGCCGAGGCGGCCGCCCTCGGGGCCGAACTGCTGCCGCTGGAGGACCTGTTGCGGCGCAGCGACATCGTCAGCCTGCACGCCCCCGACCTCCCCGAGACCCACCACATGCTCGACCGGGCCCGGCTCGCCCTCATCCGGGACGGCGGTGTGCTGATCAACACCGCGCGCGGTGCGCTGGTCGACCACGAGGCGCTCACCGAGGAGCTGGTCTCGGGACGGCTGCGCGCGGTCCTCGACGTCACCGAGCCCGAGCCGCTGCCCGCCGATTCCCCGCTGTACCGGCTGCCCAACGTCTTCCTCACCCCGCACATCGCGGGCTCGCTCGGCAATGAACTGGAGCGGCTGGGCCTGATCGTCGTGGAGGAGGTGGAGCGGCTGGCGACGGGCCTGCCGCCCCTGCACGAGGTGCGGCACGCGGACCTGGCCCGGGTCGCCTGATGCCCGTGGAAGGACCGCCGTCCACAGGTCCGCCGGGCCTCGGAGGGCCGTTGTCCACAGGCCCACCGGCCGGAGTGACGATGGGATACGGTTTCCGAACCGGCGCGAGCGGGACCCGTGCAGGTGGGAGACGCGCCACGACGTCGTAGGAGCCGCAACGGTGAGTGCGGGCCTGGAGGTGGTGGTCTCGGCCGGGCCGGCCCGCACCCGGGCCGACCGGCCGGAGCGGGACTGGCTGGACAAGTTGACCACGCGCGGTTCCTCGGGGGTGCTGTTCAACCTGGCGGAGCTGTCCCCGTCGCAGTACGCGTGGCTGGACCACCATCGCATCCCCTACGTGCTGATCGACCCCGCGCACGAGCCGCTGGCCGCAGTGGTGTCGGTCGGGGCGGCCAACTGGCAGGGCGGGGTGAGCGCGACCGAGCATCTGCTCGAACTCGGCCATCGGCGCATCGCGGTGATCGCCGGGCACCGGCATACCCTGGCCGGCGGCGCCCGGGTGGCCGGTTACCGTTCCGCGCTCGCCTCGGCCGGACTGCCGTACCGCGCCGAGTACGTGCGGCACGCCGGTTTCGACGAGGCCGCCGCCCGGCGGTGCATGCACAGGCTGCTGGACCTGACCGAGCCGCCGACCGCGGTGTTCGTGTGCTCCGACCGGCTGGCCCTCGGCGTGTACGAGGCGCTCGCGGAACGGGGGTTGAGGGTGCGGGACGGCATGAGCGTGGTGGGCTTCGACGACCTGCCCGAGGCCCGCTGGGCGGCCCCGGGGCTGACCACGGTCCGCCAGCCGCTCGGTGAGATGGCGGCGACCGCGCTCCGGCTGCTGGTGCGGATGATGCAGGGCGAGCACCCGGAGGGCACGCGGACCGAGCTGTCGACCCGGCTGGTGTCGCGGGCGAGCACGGCCGCGCCGCCCGAGGAGCGGCCAACTGCGTGATGTGGGGAGCAGGTTCGGGCGCAGACGGTGACGGCACCCCGCGCGGCATCGTTTCCCGGGCATGGATCTCACCACGCGCACCGCAGCGGCCTTCGCCGTGGCCGCAGCCGCCCTGGTCACCGCCTACGGCACGGCCCACGCCGCCTGCCGCACCCTCGCTCCGGGCCCGCACCGGGCCACCGTGGCCACACCCGGCGACGAGCACGACCCGACGGAGGACGTGGATCTCGGCGAGAACGGCCGCCCCGACCTCGGCAGGGACTGAGGCACGCTGCACGGTTGACGAGTGGGGCATGGAGCACGGCGGCGGCCGGGCACCTCGTGCGGGAGGTGGCCGACCGCCGCCGTATGCCGGAACGCGCCGGCGAGCGCGGTCAGTCCGCGACCCCGTGCCGGTGCGCGGCGCCCACGAGGGCCTCGACCACGTCCACGGCACTGCCGTCGTGGTCGCTGCCGGCCGTGCCGCTGCCGGTCTGCACATTGGCCGCGCGGTCGACCTCCAGCCAGGAGTCGGCGTGGGAGTTGTCGACCACGGTGATCAGACTGCCGGACGCGACCGCCGGTGCCGTACCGGCCCCCAGCACGGCGGCGGCGACCGCCGCCGCCATCCCGAGCCGGGGTACGGCGCCGGTCACACGCCCACGCCCTCGGGGGTGAGCCGCTCGCGGGCGATGTTGCGCTCCAGCAGGCTGGTGGAGGCCTTCACGCCGATCCCGCTCGTGGGGTCCACCTCCGGCAGCCGGCCGTCGGCCGCCTTCAGGCCGGCGAGCGCGGAGTCCATCGCCTCGTGCGCCGCGAACAGGCACGGGGTGCTGTAGATGGCGACGTCGACGCCGAGGTCGGACAGCTCACCGAGGGACAGGCGGGGCGACTTGCCGCCGGCGATCTGGTTGAACAGCAGCGGCTTGTCGCCGACGACCTCACGGATGCGCTTGATCCACTCGACGCTGCGCACCCCGTCGACCAGCACCACATCGGCGTCGGTCGCGGCCAGCCGCTCGGCGCGGTGCAGGATGTCGTGCTCGTCGGTGGCGTCCGTACGGGCGACGACGACCAGGTCCTTGCGGGTCTCCAGGACCTTGTGCAGCTTCTCCAGGTACTCCTCCAGCGGGAGCACCTGCTTGCCGTCGGCGTGGCCGCAGCGGCGGGGCCGCTTCTGGTCCTCCAGGATCACTCCGGAGGCGCCGATGCGCTCCAGCCCCTCGACGACGTGACAGGCGACCTCGGGGTCGACATACCCGTCGTCGATGTCGACCAGCAGGTGATGGTGCGGGAACGCGCCCCGCAGCCGCTGAACGAAGGCCACCATGTCGGGCCAGGCGATGAAACCGATGTCCGGCAGCCCGTAGTACGAGGCCGCGAAGCCGAAGCCCGAAACGAACATCCCGTCGTAGTGCTTGGCCGCGATCGACGCCGAGTACATGTCGTACACGCCGATCAGCGGTGTGGTCCCGGGCCCGGCGATGCGCTCGCGCAGCTTCTTACCGTAAGTCAAGGTCCGGCTCCTCCTGTGGGTGGGTGACGCTTGGCCTCATGGCCGACGCGTCTCGACGCCCTTTGCCAAGACAAGAGCATGTCTAGGTACTCACGTGACTCTCTATGTACGCGAGCTTTACTCACCCCAATGGTGGAACCGGTTCACCGCAGAAACGTCACGATGGGAGCCGCCCCGCCCAGCGCAGCCCGCCGTCGAGATGGGCCAGGAAGGCCGGATCGCGGTATGCCTCGGCGGCGTGACCGAGTGCCGTGTAGAAGACGCGACCATCACCCGCGCCGTGCTCACGGCACCAGGCCAGCGGATGGTCCGCGCCCATCCCTCCGCCCTCGTACGACGTCTCGTCGGCGCTCAGCAGCACCCGCACCCGGCCCCGGGGGCTGGCGTCGAAGTCGTACCACTCGTCGGTGAAGTCCCAGACGGCCGGCAGCCGTCGGGTCGCGGGGTGGCCGGGATCCTCGACCACGGCCCGGCCCGGCTGGAAGGCGGGGTGCCGTACGAAGCGGGCGCCGAGGAGTTCCCCGTAGTACGGCCAGCCGTACTCGGTACAGGCCGCCGCGTGCACGCCGGCGAATCCGCCGCCCGAGTCCACGTACCGCGCGAGCCGCTCCCGCCCGGCCGGGGTCAGCACCTCGCCGCTGGTGGAGAGGAAGACGACGGCCGCGTACCCGTCCAGCGGCTTCTCGAGCTCCGCGGGATCCTCGGTGTGTTCGACGGCGAACCCCCCGAGCGCGCGCACGGCGGCGACGGCGTCCGGGATGGAGTCGTGGCGGTAGTCCGTGGTGCGGGTGAAGAGCAGCAGTCGCGCGGCCATACGACGACCCTATGCCGCGGCCCCGCGTCCGCTTCAACTCCCTTGTACGGCATGCCCGCTGACCGTAGCCTCGCCGGGCATGAGCGCCGTTCCCCCGTTCCTAGACCATCTCGTCCTCGCCACGCCCGACCTGGCGGCGACCGTCGCCGAGTTCGCGCGGCGGACCGGGGTGACGCCCGTGCCCGGTGGGGTGCATCCCGGCCTCGGTACCCGCAACCATCTGGTGGGGCTGGGCGGCCGCAGCTATCTGGAGATCCTCGGCCCCGATCCCGAGCAGCCCGAACCCGCAGCGCCGCGCCCGTTCGGGGTCGACCGGCTGACCGGGCCGCGCACGCTGACCTGGGCGATCAGCCCGCCCGACCTGGACGCGGCGATCACGACGGCCCGCGAGCGGGGCTACGACCCCGGGCCCGTGCACGCGATGAGCCGCCGCACCCCGGCCGGCACCGTACTGCGCTGGCGACTGACCGACAGCGGCCAGGCGCACCCCTCCGGCCTGGTCCCGTTCCTGATCGACTGGGGCGGATCCCGCCATCCCACGGCCTCGGGACTGCCGGTCACCCCGCTGCTGGAGGTGTCCGCAACGGTGCCGGACCCGGAGGAACTGCGCGGCCCGCTCGCGGCCCTGGACACCGGCCTGACACTCACGACGGGACCGGCCACGCTGTCCTTCACCGTGGACACACCGTGCGGGCCGGTGGCCTTCGGGTGAGCCGGGAACTCGGGCCAGGTGCGGCCCTCCGGGTGGGTGTCCGATTTCTTCAAGACCGGTCCTCGACCGCCCGCCTACGGTGACGGCATGACTCCACGATTCGCCGTGATCGGCGTGGTGACGTCCGACATGGCCGCCGCGCTCGCCTTCTACCGTCGCCTCGGACTCGCCTTTCCCGAGGGGGCCGAAGAGCAGCCGCACGTCGAGGCCGAACTGCCCGGCGGGCTGGTCTTCGCGCTGGACACCGAGGAGACCGTCCGTTCCTTCCACTCCGGCTGGCAGCCGCCCGAGGGCGGTGGCCGTGTCGGGCTCGCCTTCCGGTGCGACTCGCCCGCCGAGGTCGACGCCCTGTATGAGGACCTGGTGAACGCCGGATACCACGGGGAGCTGAAGCCGTGGGACGCGTTCTGGGGGCAGCGGTACGCCACCGTGCACGACCCCGACGGCAACGGCGTCGACCTGTTCGCCCCGCTAGCCGCCGAGTAGCCGCCCGAGCGGCATGCCCGTCAACTCCCGGACCTCGCGGGCGAGGTGGGGCTGGTCCGCGTACCCGGCGCGGACGGCCGTCTCGGCGTACGGCGTCCCGGAGCGGGCCAGCGCCAGCGCCCGTTGCAGACGCAGGATGCGGGCCAGGGTCTTGGGGCCGTAGCCGAACGCGCCCAGGCAGCGACGGCGCAGCGTCCGTGTGCCGATGCCGAGTTCGGCGGCCGTGGCCGACACCGGGCGGCCCTCGTCCAGGCGCTGCACCAGCCGGTGCAGCAGCGGGTCGGGGGCCGCGGTCCGCGCTGCCCGGTCCAGGGCGATGTCCTCCAGTGCCGTCGCCGGGTCGGGCGCCGCCTCGACACGCTCGCGCAGCCGCCGGACCCGGGCGGCAGTCCAGAGATCGGCCAAGTCGACGCGCAGATCGCGCAGTTCGTGCGCGGGGACGCCGAGCAGGGCGGGCGCGGTGCCGGGGAAGAAACGGACGCCGGCCCAGGAACGGGGTGGGCCCTCGGGGACGTACGGGCGGGTGTCGGGTCCCGCGACCAGCAGTCGGCCCTCGCTCCACAGCAGGTCCATGCAGCCGTCGGGCAGTACCGGTCCACCACCGGCCCCCTCGGGGGTGTTCGTCCACACGACCGCGCCGGTCAGCCGGGACGCCCGCTCCGTGTACACGGGTGCCAGCCTACGTCGCCGGCAGCGCCCGCCGTCTGCTCCCCGATCAGGTCAGGCGCCTTGCCCGGGGTCGCGACGACGCCCGAGACGCCGGGGTGCGTATGCCGCCGTGCGGCGCCGGCTGCCGTGCCTCGGCGGGAGCGGCGATGTCGGCGGTGCCGAAGAGCGGGACGCCGTGGCGGGTGCGGAAGCGGCGGGCACAGGCGGCGGTGGCCGCGACGGTCAGAGCCGCCAGGAGCAGCGAGAGGACTCGGGTGAGTAGCGGCACCGCGTCCGTGGGCAGGGTGGCGGCGGCGAGTGTGCCGAGGCCTCCGTCGAGCAGTTGCTCGGCGCCCCAGAGCACGCTCAGGACGCGCATGCCCCGGCGGAACTCGGCGGAGTCCCGCCACATCGCGGCCCGTGCCGAGGCAGCCGGGCCTCTGTGCAGTCGCTGGCCCAACTGGAAGGCGAGCGGGCGCCCGGTGAACCCGGTGGCGAGTATCCAGCCGCCGACCACGAGGGACAGTGCCGCGTCCTTGAACAGCAGGAGGCGGGTGCTGCCACCGATCAGGGTGGCGAGCGCGGCGGCGGCCAGCAGCACCGTGAAGAACAGGTCCACGCCGTCGATCCGGCGCTGCCTCACCGCGCCGGACACCAGCCGAAGGGCGGGTGGCGCGCCACTGAGCAGCAGCGCCGGGGCCTGGCCGGCGCCGAGGGCGCGGGCCGCGTAGAAGACGAGGAGCGGCAGGAGGACGTCCACGGCGATCGCGAGCAGCGGGCCGTGGGGCGCGCCGCCCGTCTTCACCGCCGTGCGCCGCCGTTCCCGGACCGTCCAGTCCCCCGCGTCTGTCACGCCTGCCGTCCCCGCTGCGTCCGCCATGTCCTCCGCCTCCTTGTCCGGCACTGTGCCTCCGCCCGGTTGCCTTGCGGCACCTGGCCTGCCTGCCCCGCTCAGGGAAAACGCTAGGTACGAGGCGGTGCCGGGCGGATCGGAGCCCGGGTGGAGGGCCGGGTGGAAAGCAGGTGGACAGCGGCTTCACTCACCGGGTGGAGAGGACTGGACGGAGTCCCTTGGGTGACGATGTGCGGCCGACGGACATGCGCGGGCCCTCAGGAGCGGACCCCGCCACGACCCGCGCGGTGTTCCTGCGGGCTCACGCCGTACTCGCGCTTGAAGGCGGTGGAGAGGGCGAAGGCGCTGCCGTAGCCGACCTGGCGGGCGATGGCGTCGAGGGTGAGGTCCGTGTCGCGCAGGCGGTCGGCGGCGAGGGCGAGCCGCCAGCCGGTCAGGTAGGACATCGGGGGTTCGCCGACGAGGTCGGTGAATCGGCGGGCGAGGGCCGCGCGGGAGACCCCGGCCTTGGCGGCGAGGGCAGCCACCGTCCACGGGTGCGCCGGGTCGTCCTGCAGCAGGCGCAGCGCACGCCCGACGACCGGGTCGGCCAGCGCCCGGTACCAGGCGGGGGCCGCCGCCTCCGGGCGGGAGAACCAGGCTCGCAGGGCACTGATGAGCAGCAGGTCCAGCAGGCGGTCCAGGACGACTTCCTGGCCGGGTTCGTCGCGGACGATCTCCTCGGCCAGCAGGGGCGTGAGCGGGCATGCCCACACGTCGGCGGGGAGGGTCAGCAGGGGCGGCAGGGCGTCGAGCAGGCGTCCGCTGATCTCGCCGCGCATCAGGTAGGTGCCGATCAGCATGATCGTGCCGGCGTCGGGGCGGTCGCCCCAGGTGCGCACGCCGAGGTCCATGGAGCCGTTCAGCGAGGTGCCGTCGGGGTAGCGGCACTCGCCGCCGGGCAGGATGAGCGCCTGCTGGGCGGTGTCCGGCTCGTCGCCGCAGGTGTACGGGTCCGGGCCGCGGGTGATCGCGAGGTCCCCGGGGCCGAGCCGCACCGGCACGCCGTCGCCGTCCGGGGTGATCCAGGCCGAGCCGCGCGCCATGAGCATCACGGTCAGCGGCGCCTCGTCCGCCACTCGCACGGCCCACGGCGGGTCGAAGCACGCCCGGATCAGGAAGGCGCCGCGCGCGCGTGGACCGTCCAGCAGGCCTGCGAGTGCGTCCATGGGGGCAGCGTAGACGCACGCTTATGGGCGCGAGCGGTTCGCCGACGTGCCCCGGCCCCGCACGGCAGTTGACTGACGGCCATGACGCAGAACACGTAGAACTGCGCAGAGGCTGTTCGCGTCCCTGCTCGACGGGCGGAACGCGCACGTCTCGGACGGTGTACGGCAGGTGCTGGGCCGGGCGCCGCGCGACTTCGGGGACTTCGCCCGGGAGGCGGCGGCAGCCGGGGCGTGGAAGGCCTGACGCCGGCGGGCGGTGCCCTGTGAGGCCGGTACGGGTGAGGTCCGGCCGGTGCGCCCCAGGGCCCCGGCCACCTCTACTGCCGTGCCGGCCCCTCGTCCCCGTTGCCGTTGGCCCCGTTCACCCCGCTGACGCCGTCGCCCCCGTCAGCCTCGTGCGGAGGCCGGCTGTTCGCCTTGTGCGCGTGGTGGGGGTGCTTGGTGTGGGTGCGCAGGCGGGCCGTGACGTCCTCCGGGGGCAGGAAGCGGGACCAGCGCTCGGGGAACTCGGAGGGCATGTCGGGGTCGTCGGGGTCGGTTTCGCGGGCCGCCGCGGCCCGAGCGACGTACTCGGCGACCTGAGCCTCGCGGATCCGCTCGTTCGCGGCGCGGGCGGCGGCCGTGGCGGCGGCCGGCCAGACCCGGTCGATGGCGGCGTTCACGGCCGCGCCGACGAGCACGGCGAAGGCCGACACACCGATCCACAGGAGCACGGCGACGGAGGCGGCGAGGGAGCCGTAGATGGTGGCGCCCTCGATGGTGTGCACGAGGTAGATCCGCAGCAGGAAGCTGCCGAGGACCCACATGGCCAGGGCGACGAGGGCGCCGGGGACGTCCTCGATCCACGGGGAGCGGACCGGCACGGACACGTGGTACAGGGTCGTCAGGAAGGCGATGGACAGCACGATGACGACCGGCCAGTACAGGACCTGCACCACCGTCTCCGACCAGGGCACCACCCGCACCACCGCGTCGGGGCCCGCCACCATCAGCGGCAGGGCCACCGAGCCGATCAGCAGCGCCACGATGAACAGCAGGAACGACATCACCCGGGTCTTGACGATGCCCCGGACGCCGTCGAGGCCGTACATGACGGTGATGGTGTCGATGAAGACGTTCACCGCGCGGGAGCCGGACCACAGGGCGAAGAGGAAACCGATGGAGATGATGTCGGGGCGGCCCTTCATCACGTCGTGCAGGATCGGTTCGGTGATCTCCTTCACACCCTTGTCGGACAGGACCGTCCGCGAGGCCTCGAGGATGTTGGTCTCGAGGCTGCTGATGGTGTGGGCGCCGGTCCAGGTGTCGACGTAGGCGAGCAGCCCGATGAGGCAGAGCAGCAGCGGCGGCACCGACAGCAGCGTGAAGAACGCCGCCTCGGCCGCCAGGCCCAGGATGCGGTACTCCATGCAGGAGTTGACGGTGTCCTTGAGCAGCAGCCAGGCCGTCCTGCGCTTGGAGACGTTCCGGTACAGGGCTCTGGCCCGGTGGAGGCGACCGGCGGGCCGCTCGGGGGGTTCACTTGCTGGCTGCACGACCCAAAGGTATCCGCAGCACCGGACCGCCCTCACCTTCCGGGCCGGGTGAGCGGACCCGGCGCGCCCGGCCGGGCCGCTGTGCCACTCTGGAGGCCACCACCATCGCTGTCCCGGTAGGTTCGCAATCATGGCAGGCACCTCCACCCACACCGTGACGAACCAGCCGCCTCCCCTGGTCGGCTACGACGTCTTCACCGCCGACCGGGCCCTCGTGGCGGCCGTCGAGCGGCACACCGGTCCGGACGTGCTCGACGAGGTGCGGTCGGAGCTGTCCGCGCTGGGCCGCGCCGCGGGCTCGGCGCAGCTGCAGGAGTGGGGTGCGCAGGCGAACGAGCACCCGCCCCGGCTGCGCACCCACGACCGCTACGGCCACCGGATCGACGAGGTCGACTTCCACCCGGCCTGGCACCGGCTGCTCGGCAAGGGGGTCTCGGCGGGTCTGACCGGCGCCTGGACCAGGCCGTCCGGGCACGTCCGCCGGGCCGCCGGCTTCCTGGTCTGGACGCAGGTCGAGGCGGGCAACTGCTGCCCGCTGTCGATGACGCACGCGGCGGTGCCGGCGCTGCGGACCGACCCCGTGCTCGCCGCCGAGTGGGAGCCGCGGCTGACGTCCACGGTCTACGACCGCGAGCTGCGGCCCGCCGTGCACAAGCCCGGCGCACTCTTCGGCATGGGCATGACCGAGAAGCAGGGCGGCAGCGACGTCCGCGCGAACACCACCGAGGCCCGGCCGCTCGCGGAGGCGGGCGCGTACGAACTGACCGGGCACAAGTGGTTCTGCTCGGCTCCCATGTCGGACGCCTTCCTGGTGCTGGCGCAGGCCCCGGAGGGCCTCACCTGTTTCCTGGTGCCGCGCGTCCTGCCGGACGGCACCCGCAACGTCTTCCTCATCCAGCGGCTGAAGGACAAGCTGGGCAACCGGTCCAACGCCTCGGCCGAGGTGGAGTTCGCCGGCACCTGGGCGCGCCGGGTCGGCGAGGAGGGGCGCGGGGTGCGGACGATCATCGAGATGGTCGCGGCGACCCGGCTGGACTGCGCGCTCGGCTCGGCGGGCCTGATGCGGCAGGCGGTGGCGCAGGCGGTGCACCACTGCGCCCACCGCGAGGCGTTCGGCGGGAAGCTGATCGACAAGCCGCTGATGCGGAACGTCCTCGCCGACCTCGCTCTGGAGTCGGAGGCGGCGACCGCGCTCACGCTCAGGCTGGCGGCCGCCTACGACGACGGCGGCGACCAGGAGCGCGCCTTTCTGCGGCTGGCGGTACCGGCCGCCAAGTACTGGATCGGCAAACGCTGCGCGCCCGTTGCGGTCGAGGCCGCGGAGTGCCTGGGCGGAAACGGTTACGTCGAGGAGTCGGGCCTGCCCCGGCTGGTACGGGAGTCACCGCTGAACTCGATCTGGGAGGGCGCCGGAAACGTTCAGGCGCTGGACGTGCTCCGGGCGCTGCAACGGGAGCCGGGCGCCCTCGACGCCTGCCTGACCGAGATCGGCCGCTCACACGGCGCCGACCACCGTCTCGACCGCGCCGTGAAGGACCTCTTCACCGAACTCGCCGACCTGGAGGCCGTCGAGGGCCGGGCCCGGCGGGTCGTGGAACGCCTCGCACTGGTGCTCCAGGGTTCGCTCCTGGTGCGGCACGCACCCCCGGAGGTGGCGGACGCCTTCTGCGCGTCCCGCCTGGGCGGAGACCACGGAGCGTCGTTCGGCACCCTGGCAACGGGGCTGGACTGGGCGTCGATCGTCGAACGGGCCCGCCCGGCGCTGTGAAACACGCGGCCGCGGCCGTCAACGCACCGCCATGACGTGCCTTCTGCCGCGAACCCGGCCGAACCCCCGGTGGGGGTGGTGCTGCGCCGACACGGCACCACCCCCACCCCATGGGCCCGTTGAAGCCCGCGGACGCGAGACACCGCGTCGGGGTCAAGTCTCGGCCACCCTCCGACGGTCCACCAGGGTTGCAGGGGGTTGCAACTTGTGGGGGCACGTGCGCGGAGTGTGTGCCTCCGGCCTGCCCGGGGCGGCACTATGAGAGGTACAGCCGGACCGGAAACCGCCGCCAGGACGGCTTGACAACTATGTTCGAGCCCTAATCCGGGAGGCCCCCGTGGTGAACCCGCCGATGAACGTGGCGCGCCTGGCCGCCGTGGACGCGGCACAGGCGGCGCGGCTGCTGAGCGAGGTACGTGACGCCACCCTGGCCGGTCAGCGGGCGAGAGTCGCGCCCCGGCCGGTGATCGAGCAGTCCTGGGGACGGATGCTGCGCAGCGGTGTCGATCCCGACCACGACTTCAGATCCGGGCTGCTGCCCTCCGACGAAGTGCTGCGCCGGCGCGAGGAGTCACCGCTCAGGCATGTGCTGCCGGTGCTGCGGCAGGGTCTGCTTTCGGTCGCCGACGTGGCCCAGCACATCATGGTCGTCGCGGACGCCGACGGACGGGTGCTGTGGCGGGAGGGGGCCTCGCCGGTGCTGCGCAAGGCGGACGGCCTGGGCTTCGAACTGGGCGCGGACTGGCGGGAAGACGTCGTCGGCACCAACGGGGTGGGCACCCCGGCGGTCGTACGACGGCCCGTACAGGTCTTCGCCGCCGAGCACTTCGTCCGCTCGCACGCCTCCTGGACCTGTACCGGTGCGCCGATCACCGATCCCAGGGACGGCCGGCTGATCGGTGTGGTGGACGTCAGCGGCCCGCTGGAGACCATGCATCCGGCGACCCTCGCCTGGGTGGACTCGGTGGCCAAGCTGGCCGAGGCGCGGCTGCGGGAGTTGCACCGGGACGCGCTGGAGCGGCTGCGGTCGGTGGCGGCGCCGGTGCTGGCCCGGCTGGACGAGCGGGCGCTGGTGGTGGACCGGGACGGCTGGTCGGCGGCGGTGTCCGGGATGCCGTACGTCCGGCGCGTCGCGCTGCCCAAGTCGCTGGTGCCCGGGCGCCGGTGGCTGCCGTCGCTGGGTCTGTGCGCGGTGGAGCCGCTGGCCGGGGGCTGGCTGCTGCGGGCGGCCGAGGAACCGGTCGGCACGGCTCCGCGGATCGTGCTGGACCTGGCCAGGCCGGGACACAGTACGCTGACGGTGTCCAGTGGGGCGGGGTCCTGGTCGCACGAACTCAGTCCCCGGCACGCCGAGTTGCTGTATCTGCTCGCCGCGCACCAGGCCGGCCGCGGGGCGGCGGCCCTGGCCGAGGATCTGTTCGGGGATGCCTCACGCACGGTGACGGTGCGGGCGGAGATGTCCCGGATCCGGAGGTACTGCGGGGAACTTCTGCAGCATCGGCCGTATCGTTTCCGCGAGGACGCGGAGTTCGAGGTGCTCCTCCCCGACGACCCCCGTGACCTGCTGCCTTACTCGACGGCGCCGGCGATCACGCGGAGGCGGACGGCCGGGCCGTCCGGCGGGTCCGCGGACCGGTGAGTGTGTCTTCCGCATATTTGCGGGGTCTTCGCCCTGCGCGGGCCGTTGCTGCCGTAGCATCCCTTGAGGGCCTCCCCAGCCGCTTCTCGCGTCAACGTACGGATCACCAGGCGCAGTTGGCCCGTCACCGGGCGGCGCGCGCCGACGGCGAAGGAGCCCTGGAGAAGGGGACGAGATGAAGCATCGCGGCAGACACCGCCGGCGCAGGCGGGGCGCTGCACTGCGCGCGGTCCTGACCGGGGCCGCGCTGGCGCTCACCGCGGCCGCCACCCTGATCAGCGCGTCCCAGGCGGACGTCACCGACAGCCCCGGCGCGCTCAAGCCGCTCTCCTCCCCCGCGGACACCGGCCGGCTGCGGCTCCAGGAGCGGCTGTTCCCCGCCCGCACGCTGGACCGGCTCTCCGCCGCGATGGGCCGGCCGGTCGGCGTGGACGCCGTGCTGGCGAGCGCCGACCGCGGAATGCGCGCCTCCGCCGACTGTTCCTCCGCCGACCGCGCCTCCCTGCCCGTCACCCCGACCGCCACCCGCGCCTACTGCTGGGACGCGGCCGACTCCGCAACCACCGCCTGGCGGCCGGCGTCGGTGACCACCTCCGGGGACGCCGACGACGACGGCGTCTGGGGCACCCACCGGGTGGTGCTCGCCGGCTGGACCCACAGCACCTCCACCGGGCGGGCCGCCGAGCGGGGGCTGGCCAGGGTCGCGTTCGTGAACGCCGACGTCCCCGCCCGCCTCGCCTACCGCTGGGTGCTGCTGGTGGTGCCGGTCGACGGCGGCCGGGACTACCGGGGGCTGGCCTCCGGGATCTCCGGGATGGTCTGGTACCAGGACAAGCTGCTGGTCACCGCCAGGACCGGCGGCGCCGACGCGCTGTACGTCTACGACCTCGACCGGATCCAGCGCGTCGACGTCGACGGGCCCGCCATCGGCCGGGTGCCCGGCGGCTGGTCGGCCGACGGCTACCGCTATGTGATGCCCGCGATCGGCTCGTACCACTTCACCGGGGGCCGCTGCGGCCGCTCCGGACCGCCCTGTCCCGGCGCGCTCGCCCTGGACCGGGGCACCGTGCCGGACAGTCTGGTCGCCGCGGAGTGGACCGAGCCGGACGGCGCGCGGAACGCCCGGCTGTGGCGCTACGCGTTCAGCACGTCTCCGGAACGCGGGGGGCTGCTCGCCACGGACGCCGCGGGACGGGTGGCGCCGTCGGAGGAGTACCGGACCCGCGCGGCCGGGATCCGGGGCGTGCTGTCCTACCAGCCGCCGGGCGCGGAGGACACGTCCTGGTATGTGGGACGCCTGCCCGGCTCACGGGACGGACACGGCGGGCTGTGGCGGCAGGACCTCGGCGGGGCGAAGGCGGCACACTGCGGCGCGGACGGCTCCCACCGCTGCTGGGCCGAGGCGGCGGGCTCCCTGTCCTACTGGCAGGCGACGGGCGAGGTGTGGTCGCTGTCGGACCGGATGCTGTTCTCCCTGCCTTTGGCGGAGCTGGACAGGTCCCTGGGGTGACCCCCGCCGTCCGCGGGGTGACCCGGTCGATCGACACACCGGGCGGCGGGATGATTCCCTGGCCCGCATGAGCAGCGTCCCTGTCACCACCTGGTCCCTGGAGCAGACCTCGCCGGCCGACCTCCTGCCCGCCGCCGCGCCGGAGGGCGAGGTACGGATCGTCCGCGCCGAGGTCCCCTCCCCCGAGTTCAGCCGCTTCCTGTACGCCTCGGTCGGCGGCGACATCCGCTGGACCGACCGGCTGGGCTGGACGTACGCCCGGTGGCAGGAGCATCTGGAGCGGCCCGGGGTGGAGACCTGGGTGGCCTACGACCGGGGCACCCCGGCCGGCTATGTCGAGTTGGACCCGCAGGGCGAGGGCGTGGTCGAGATCGCCTACTTCGGGCTGATCCCCGCCTTCCGCGGCCGGCACATCGGCGGCCATCTGCTGTCGTACGGCACGGCGCGCGCCTGGGACCTGGCCGAGCGGTGGCCGGAGCGGACGCCGACGAAGCGGGTGTGGCTGCACACGTGCAGCAAGGACGGCGAGTTCGCGATGGCCAACTACCAGCGGCGCGGCTTCCAACTGTTCGACACCAAGGTCGAGCTGGAGCCGGATGTGCCGACGCCGGGGCCCTGGCCCGGCGCGCACCCGGCCTGATACCCCGCCTGACCTGCCGGGACAAGCCTTCCCGCAGGTCATGTGAGCGACGACACCCTTGTCCCATATTCCGGGACAAGGATGTCCGCATGATGGATAAAGCTGGACTGTGTTCAGATCGCCGTGACACGCTTCCGTCATGTCTGGAACTGGAATTGCCTTGGTGAGTCGGCGGCACGTCGACCTCGGCCGCATGTCCAGCGCCATCTGTCCGGCGAGCTGACCGCCCCAGCACCGTCGCGAACCCCCTCCTGATTTTTCCTTGCGCAAGGACGCGCACGCCTGCCCGCGTGCGCGCGTCCGTGCAGGTCAGAGTCGATTCCCACCGGTCCCGAAGGACGTAGAACCATGGCCGCCACTCCGCCGAACCCCGCCGCCTCCGCGCCCCGCCGCAAGGTGAGCCGTCACCGTGGTGAGGGTCAGTGGGCGGTGGGCCACTTCACCCCGCTCAACGGCAACGAGCAGGTGAAGAAGGACGACGACGGTCTCAATGTGCGGACACGCATTGAGACGATCTACTCCAAGCGCGGTTTCGACTCGATCGACCCCAGCGACCTGCGCGGCCGGATGCGCTGGTGGGGGCTGTACACCCAGCGCAAGCCCGGGATCGACGGCGGCAAGACGGCGGTGCTGGAGCCGGAGGAGCTGGACGACCGCTACTTCATGATGCGGGTGCGCATCGACGGCGGCGCGCTCACCACCCAGCAGTTGCGCGTCATCGGTGAGATCTCCCAGGAGTTCGCGCGCGGCACCGCGGACATCACCGACCGGCAGAACGTGCAGTACCACTGGATCCGGATCGAGGACGTGCCCGAGATCTGGGAGCGGCTGGAGGGCGTCGGCCTGTCCACCGTCACCGCCTGCGGTGACACCCCGCGCGTGATGATCGGGTCCCCGGTGGCGGGCATCGCCGAGGACGAGATCATCGACGGCACGCCGGCGCTGGAGGAGATGAAGCGCCGCGTCCTGAACAACAAGGCGTACTCGAACCTCCCCCGCAAGTTCAAGACGGCCATCTCGGGTTCGCCGCTGCTGGACGTGGTGCACGAGATCAACGACGTGGCGTTCGTCGGCGTGCGGCACCCCGAGCACGGCCCGGGCTTCGACGTGTGGGTGGGCGGCGGCCTGTCCACCAACCCCAAGCTGGGCGTGCGGCTGGGCGCCTGGGTGCCGATCGACGAGGTCCCGGACGTCTACGAGGGCGTCGTCTCCATCTTCCGTGACTACGGCTACCGCCGGCTGCGCAACCGCGCCCGGCTGAAGTTCCTCGTCGCCGACTGGGGCGCGGAGAAGTTCCGTCAGGTGCTGGAGGACGAGTACCTGGGAGGGCGCAAGCTGATCGACGGGCCCGCCCCCGAGCAGCCCGTGCAGCAGTGGCGCGACCACATCGGTGTGCACCGGCAGAAGGACGGCCGTTACTACGTCGGTTTCGCCCCGCGCGTCGGCCGCGTCGACGGCGCCACCCTGACGAAGATCGCCGACCTCGCGGAGGCGCACGGCTCGGGCCGGGTGCGCACCACCGTCGAGCAGAAGATGATCGTCCTCGACGTCGAGCAGGACCGGGTCGACTCGCTGGTCGAGGGCCTGGAGGCGCTGGACCTCACCGCCCGGCCGTCCTCCTTCCGGCGCGGCACCATGGCCTGCACCGGCATCGAGTTCTGCAAGCTCGCCATCGTCGAGACCAAGCAGCGCGGCTCGTCGCTGATCGACGAACTGGAGCGCCGCCTCCCGGACTTCGACGAGCCGATCACCATCAACGTCAACGGCTGCCCGAACGCCTGCGCCCGCATCCAGGTCGCGGACATCGGTCTCAAGGGCCAGCTGGTCCTGAACGACAAGGGCGAGCAGGTCGAGGGCTACCAGGTGCACCTCGGCGGCGCGCTCGGCCTGGAGCCGGGCTTCGGCCGCAAGGTGCGCGGACTGAAGGTCACCGCGGAGGAGCTGCCCGACTACATCGAGCGAGTCCTCAAGCGGTTCCAGGCCGAACGCGAGGGCGGCGAGCGGTTCGCCGCCTGGGCCGCGCGCGCCGGCGAGGAGGCACTGTCATGAGCGAACGTGCCGCACCTTTCTACTGCCCCTACTGCGGCGACGAGGACCTGCGTCCGCACGAGCAGGGTCACGGCGCCTGGGAATGCGGGGCGTGCAACCGCGCATTCCAGCTGAAGTTCCTCGGACTGCTCACCCGGGGTCTGCAGCGAGCCGACCACGGAGGGGACGACCGGATATGACGACGGCTCAGCAAGACCGTTCCACCGAGGAGTTGAAGGCGCTCGCCGAGCAGGCGGGCCGCGACCTGGAGGACGCGTCCGCCCTGGAGATCCTCCAGTGGGCGGTCGACACCTTCGGCGCGAAGTTCTGCGTCACCTCCTCCATGGAGGACGCCGTGGTCGCCCATCTCGCCTCGCGCGTGCTGAAGGGCGTGGACGTCGTCTTCCTCGACACCGGCTACCACTTCCCGGAGACCATCGGCACCCGCGACGCCGTCGAGGCGGTGATGGACGTCAACGTCATCACCCTCACGCCGAAGCAGACGGTCGCCGAGCAGGACGCGGAGTACGGCCCGAGGCTGCACGACCGCGACCCCGACCTGTGCTGCGCGCTGCGCAAGGTCAAGCCGCTCGAAGAGGGGCTGAAGGGCTACCAGGCGTGGGCGACCGGCCTGCGCCGCGACGAGTCCCCGACCCGGGCGAACACGCCGGTCGTCGGCTGGGA
Source organism: Streptomyces sp. NPDC050743 (assembly GCF_044456925.1). NCBI lineage: Bacteria > Bacillati > Actinomycetota > Actinomycetes > Kitasatosporales > Streptomycetaceae > Streptomyces > Streptomyces sp. NPDC050743. The sequence continues at coordinate 57,144 of NZ_JBITGJ010000040.1, read as the reverse complement.
CGAGAAGCGGCGGAAGGTCAAGGTCTCCCCGATCGCCCGCTGGACGCAGGACGACGTGGACGCCTACGTCACCGAGCACGGCGTGCTCACCAATCCGTTGCTGATGGACGGCTACGCCTCCATCGGATGCGCCCCGTGCACCCGCCGCGTCCTGGAGGGCGAGGACGCGCGGGCCGGCCGCTGGGCGGGCCGCGCCAAGACCGAGTGCGGGCTGCACGGATGACCAACGACTCGACTCAGGAGAACCACGTGACGACCGGAGCCACCGTCTGGCTCACGGGTTTGCCGAGCGCCGGCAAGACCACCATCGCGTACGAGCTGGCCGGCCGGCTGCGCGCCGAGGGCCACCGCGTCGAGGTGCTCGACGGCGACGAGATCCGCGAGTTCATCTCGGCGGGCCTCGGCTTTTCCCGCGAGGACCGGCACACCAACGTGCAGCGCATCGGTTTCGTCGCCGAACTGCTCGCCCGTAACGGCGTCAAGGCGCTGGTGCCGGTGATCGCGCCGTACGCGGACAGCCGGGACGCGGTGCGCAAGCGGCACTCCGAGAACGGGACGTCGTACCTGGAGATCCATGTGGCGACCCCGGTCGAGGTGTGCAGCGTGCGCGATGTGAAGGGGCTGTACGCCAAGCAGGCCGCGGGCGAGCTGACCGGGCTGACCGGTGTCGACGACCCGTACGAGGAGCCCGAGACGCCCGATCTGCGGATCGAGTCGCAGCACCAGACCGTGCAGGAGTCCGCGGCGAGCGTGTACGCCCTGCTGAGCGAGAGGGGACTGGCATGACGACCGTGGCCAAGGTCGAGGACGGTACGGACAGCCCGTACGCCCTGTCGCACCTGGACGCGCTGGAGTCCGAGGCGGTGCACATCTTCCGCGAGGTGGCGGGCGAGTTCGAGAACCCGGTGATCCTCTTCTCCGGCGGCAAGGACTCGATCGTCATGCTGCACCTGGCGCTGAAGGCGTTCGCCCCGGCGGCCGTGCCGTTCTCGCTGCTGCACGTGGACACCGGGCACAACTTCCCCGAGGTGCTGGAGTACCGCGACCGCACGGTGAACCGGCACGGGCTGCGGCTCCATGTGGCCTCCGTCCAGGACTACATCGACCGCGGTGTGCTGAAGGAACGTCCCGACGGCACCCGCAACCCGCTGCAGACGCTTCCGCTGACGGAGAAGATCCAGAGCGAGAAGTTCGACGCGGTGTTCGGCGGCGGGCGCCGGGACGAGGAGAAGGCCCGCGCCAAGGAGCGGGTCTTCTCGCTGCGCGACGAGTTCTCCCAGTGGGATCCGCGCCGCCAGCGCCCCGAGCTGTGGAACCTGTACAACGGCCGGCACGCCCCCGGCGAGCACGTCCGGGTGTTCCCGCTGTCGAACTGGACCGAGCTGGACGTGTGGCAGTACATCGCCCGTGAGGGCATCGAGCTGCCGCAGATCTACTTCGCGCACGAGCGCGAGGTGTTCCAGCGCAGCGGCATGTGGCTGACCCCCGGCGAGTGGGGCGGCCCGAAGGACGGCGAGACCGTCGTCAAGCGCCAGGTCCGCTACCGCACCGTCGGTGACATGTCCTGCACCGGCGCCGTCGACTCCGACGCCACCACGCTGGACGCCGTGATCGCCGAGATCGCCGCCTCCCGGCTCACCGAGCGGGGCGCGACCCGCGCCGACGACAAGCTGTCCGAGGCCGCGATGGAAGACCGCAAGCGCGAGGGGTACTTCTAGGCATGAGCACGACCACGACCGAGGCGCTCTCGGCCACCACGCTGCTGCGGTTCGCCACCGCCGGCTCCGTCGACGACGGCAAGTCCACGCTCGTCGGACGGCTGCTGCACGACTCCAAGTCGGTCCTCGCCGACCAGCTGGAGGCCGTGGAGCGGGTCTCCGCGAGCCGCGGCCAGGACGGCCCGGACCTCGCGCTGCTCACCGACGGCCTGCGCGCCGAGCGGGAGCAGGGCATCACCATCGACGTCGCCTACCGCTACTTCGCCACTCCGCGGCGCCGGTTCATCCTGGCCGACACCCCGGGCCATGTGCAGTACACCCGCAACATGGTCACCGGCGCCTCCACCGCCGAGCTGACCGTGATCCTGGTCGACGCCCGCAACGGCGTCGTCGAGCAGACCCGCCGGCACGCGGCGATCGCGGCCCTGCTGCGGGTCCCGCACGTCGTCCTCGCGGTCAACAAGATGGACCTCGTCGGGTACGAGGAGAGGGTGTTCGCCGCGATCGCCGAGGAGTTCACGGCGTACGCGACCGAGCTGGGCGTGCCCGAGGTCACCGCGATCCCGATCTCGGCGCTCGCCGGTGACAACGTGGTGGACCCGTCCGCCAACATGGACTGGTACGGCGGCCCGACCGTCCTGGAACACCTCGAAACCGTTCCCGTGAGCCACGACCTGGCGCACTGCCACGCGCGGCTGCCCGTGCAGTACGTGATCCGGCCGCAGACCGCCGAGCACCCGGACTACCGGGGCTACGCGGGCCAGATCGCGGCCGGCACCTTCCGGGTCGGCGAGGAGGTCACGGTCCTGCCGTCCGGGCGGACGACGCGGATCGCCGGCATCGACCTGCTGGGCGAGCCGGTGGACGTGGCGTGGACGACGCAGTCGGTGACGGTGCTGCTCCAGGACGACATCGACGTCTCGCGCGGCGACCTGATCGTGCCGACGAAGGACGCGCCGGCCACCACCCAGGACGTGGAGGCGACCGTCTGCCATGTCGCCGACGCCCCGCTGACCGTCGGCCACCGCGTGCTGCTCAAGCACGGCACCCGCACGGTCAAGGCGATCGTGAAGGACATCCCGTCCCGGCTCACGCTCGACGACCTGTCCCTGCACCCGCACCCGGGACTGCTCGTCGCCAACGACATCGGCCGGGTGAAGATCCGTACCGCCGAGCCGCTGCCGGTCGACTCCTACGCCGACTCGCGGCGCACCGGCTCGTTCATCCTGATCGACCCGAGCGACGGCACCACGCTGACCGCGGGCATGGTCGGCGAGTCGTTCGCCTCCCCGGAGCCGGTCAAGGACGAGTCCGACGACGACGGCTGGGACTTCTGAGCATGAGGACGACCGACGTCTACGCGACGTTCGCGAAGGAGGGCGGCCGCGTCGGCAGCGGCACCCTCGGCAGCGGACAGGGCGGGGTGGCGCGATGTGTGTGCTGACGTACGCGCACTGCATGCGCGCCCACACCCCCCACCCGACGTCCCGGAAGCGACGAAGACCCTTTGCCGATCTCCCGGCCACGACCTGAGAGACCGTGACCGCCGGGCCAACGAGAGGAACCCCTCCCGTGCCTGCCATCAGCTCGAAGCTTTTCCGAGGCGGCATTGCCGCGCTCGCCGCACTTCCCCTGCTCACGCTCGCCGCCTGCGGTTATGGCTCCGAGTCCAAGAACGACGAGACCACGAAGGTCGCCGCCGGCGCCAAGAAGATCGACGGACTCGACTCCGTCAAGATCGGGTACTTCGGCAACCTGACCCACGCGACCGCGCTGGTCGGCCGTGAGCAGGGCCTGTTCCAGAAGGAGCTGGGCGCCACCAAGGCGGACTACGCCACCTTCAACGCCGGTCCGTCGGAGATCGAGGCGCTCAACTCCGGCTCCATCGACATCGGCTGGATCGGCCCCTCCCCCGCGATCAACGGCTACACCAAGTCCAACGGCAAGAGCCTGAAGATCATCGGTGGTTCGGCGTCCGGCGGGGTGAAGCTGGTCGTGAACCCGAAGAAGATCTCGTCCCTGAAGGACGTCAAGGGCAAGAAGATCGCCACCCCTCAGCTGGGCAACACACAGGACGTGGCGTTCCTCAACTGGGCGGCCGAGCAGGGCTGGAAGGTCGACCCGCAGAGCGGCAAGGGTGACGTCACGGTCGTCCGCAGCGACAACAAGGTGACCCCGGACGCCTTCAAGGCCGGGTCGGTCGACGGCGCCTGGGTGCCGGAGCCGACCGCGTCCAAGCTGGTCGCCGAGGGCGGCAAGGTGCTGCTGGACGAGTCGACGCTGTGGCCGGACAAGAAGTTCGTGATCACGAACATCATCGTGCGTCAGGCCTTCCTGAAGGAGCACCCGAAGGCGGTCGAGGCGGTGCTGAAGGCCTCGGTCGAGGCCAACAAGTGGATCAACGCCAACCCGGACCAGGCGAAGGCGGCCGCGAACAAGCAGCTGGGCATCGACTCCGGCAAGGCGCTGCCGGCGAACGTCCTGGACCCGGCGTGGAAGTCCATCCAGTTCACCAACGACCCGCTGGCCTCCACCCTGAGCACCGAGGCGGCACACGCGGTCAAGGCCGGCCTGCTGGACGCGCCGAACCTCAAGGGGATCTACGACCTGACGATCCTCAACAAGGTCCTCAAGGCCTCAGGTGGCAGCCCGGTCGACGCCGCCGGTCTCGGCACCAGCTGACGCCCGTTCCCGATGAGTTCCCAGGAGGTGACGACCATGGCCACGACTCTCGCCAAGGCCGCCGAGTCGGTCGAGTACGCCGCACGCCTCGAGCATGTCTCGAAGTCCTTCGCGACACCCGGCGGGCAGCAGCTCGTCCTGGACGACATCAGCCTCGATGTCGCGCCCGGCGAGTTCGTCACTCTCCTGGGGGCCTCGGGCTGCGGCAAGTCCACCCTGCTGAACCTGGTGGCGGGCCTGGACCGGCCCACCGCCGGGTCCATCACCACGGACGGGCGCCCGGCCCTGATGTTCCAGGAGCACGCCCTGTTCCCGTGGCTGACCGCGGGCAAGAACATCGAACTCGCCCTGAGGCTCAGGGGGGTTGCCAAGTCCGAGCGGCGCGGCAAGGCCGAGGAGCTGCTCGAACTCGTCCGGCTGAAGGGCGCGTACGGCAAGCGTGTGCACGAGCTGTCGGGCGGTATGCGGCAGCGGGTGGCCATGGCCCGCGCGCTGGCGCAGGAGAGCGGCCTGCTGCTGATGGACGAGCCGTTCGCGGCGCTGGACGCCATCACGCGGGACGTGCTGCACGACGAGCTGACCCGCATCTGGTCGGAGACCGGGCTGTCCGTGCTGTTCGTGACGCACAACGTGCGCGAGGCGGTGCGGCTCGCGCAGCGTGTCGTGCTGCTGTCCTCCCGTCCGGGCCGGGTGGCCCGGGAGTGGGAGGTCGACATTCCGCAGCCGCGCCGCATCGAGGACGCGCCCGTGGCGGAACTGTCCCTGGAGATCACCGAAGTACTGCGTGGGGAGATCCGCCGCCATGGCCAGCACTGAGACGACGACCTCGCGCGAGACGGGGAGCGTGGAGGCGGGCCTCGACGCGCTGGAGACCGCGCAGCCGGGCCGTACGCCGTTCCGCAAGACCCTCGTCGACAAGATCGTCCCGCCGGTCACCGCGATCGTCGTGGTCCTGGTGGTCTGGCAGGGCCTGATCACCCTGAAGATCGTCGACGATCCGACCAAGCTGCCGTCCCCGTCGGCCGTCTGGCAGGCGATCCGGAAGGACTGGCTGGAGGGCAACCTCCTCGGCTACATCTGGACCAGCGTCTCGCGCGGTCTGCTCGGCTTCTGCTTCGCGCTGCTGATCGGCACCCCGCTGGGCCTGCTGGTGGCGCGGGTGAAGTTCGTGCGCGCGGCCATCGGCCCGATCCTGTCCGGTCTGCAGTCGCTGCCGTCGGTGGCGTGGGTGCCGCCCGCGGTGATCTGGCTGGGCCTGAACAACTCGATGATGTACGCGGTGATCCTGCTCGGCGCCGTGCCGTCCATCGCCAACGGTCTGGTGTCCGGCGTGGACCAGGTGCCGCCGCTGTTCCTGCGGGCGGGCCGCACGATGGGCGCCACGGGCCTGAAGGGCACCTGGCACGTCACCCTGCCGGCCGCGCTGCCCGGGTATGTGGCGGGCATGAAGCAGGGCTGGGCCTTCTCCTGGCGCTCCCTGATGGCCGCGGAGATCATCGCCAACTTCCCCGACCTGGGCACGGGCCTCGGCCAGCTGCTGGAGAACGCGCGCACCGCCGGCGACATGGCCATGGTGTTCGAGGCCATCCTGCTCATCCTGTTCGTCGGCATCGCCATCGACCTGCTGATCTTCAGCCCGCTGGAGCGGTGGGTGCTGCGCAGCCGCGGCCTGCTGGTGAAGGGCTGAGGCACACGATGCGCCGTCCGGTTCTCCTCGTCATCGCCCACGGCAGCCGCGACCCACGGCACGCGGCGACCGTGCACGCCCTGGTGGAGCGGGTGCGGTCGCTGCGGCCGGGGCTGCGCGTGGAGACCGGTTTCCTGGACTTCAACGTGCCCTCCGTGCAGGGCGTGCTGGAGTCCCTCGCGGCGGAGGACGTGCGGGACGTCGTCGCCCTGCCGCTGCTGCTGACCCGCGCCTTCCACGCCAAGGCCGACATCCCCGCCGTGCTGCGGGAGGCGCCGGCCCGGCTGCGGATCCGGCAGGCGGACGTGCTGGGCCCGTCGCCGCTGCTGCTGTCGGCGCTGGAACGGCGGCTGTACGAGGCGGGGTTGAGTCCCGCCGACAAGTCCTCGACCGGGGTCGTGCTGGCCTCGGCGGGGTCCACCGACCCGGAGGCGATCGCAGTGATCGCAGAAATCGCGCGGGAGTGGCGGCACACCGGGTGGTGCGCCGTGCGGCCTGCGTTCGCCTCCGCGTCCCTGCCCCGCACCGAGGACGCCGTGGCCGAGCTGCGCGCCCTCGGGTGCGAGCGGGTCGCCGTCGCGCCGTACGTCCTGGCCCCCGGCTTTCTGCCGGACCGCATCGCGCGGGGCGCGGCCGGGGCGGACGTACTGGCGGACGTGCTGGGCCCCGCGCCGGAGGTGGCGCGGGTGCTGCTGGAGCGCTACGACACGGCGCGCCGGCCGGTGCTGACGGCCCTGGGCGCCTGATCGTCCCCCGGCCTTCCCGGGGTCACAGGCCGAGCGCGTGCAGGAGGTGCTGGGTGAAGGTGAGGCTGGCGGTGCCCGCGCCCGCCGTGATGGCGACGTTCTCCAGTGCGGTGCGGATCCGGCCCCGGTTGGGCGGCAGGCCGTCCTCCGCGGACAGGGCCAGCTCCGCCTGGACCACCTCCCCGTTACCGGCGATCCCCGGGTACTCGGCCCGCAGTGCCTCGGTGAGCCGGTCCGCCACATCCATGAGGGTTTCCAGGTCGGGTGCGCCGTTCCTGGGGTCGATACGGGCGAAATCGATGGGCCCGTTCCCGAAGTTGTAGGTACTCATGTCCTGTCCTCGCTTGTGGTCCGAAGGAGCCTTCGGGGGGTGGGGGGTGGCTACGGCTGCTGCTTCGGCGCGGGCGACCAGGCTCTCGTTGCCGAAAGTGCTGGTGCGGCTGACGTTACCGACGCCTGGTGCCGGCGCCCGGCGGCTGCGGGCCGCCCCGCACCAGGTCGGGGAGCGGTGACGCGCGGATACGGCGTCGAGTAGGCCGAAAATCGCCACCCATCCGGGTGACCGGCGCCCGTTGACCGGGCCCGGAGGGGTACCCCGGGGCGCCCGGTCGCCGGGGCCTTCCGGTCCCGCGGTGTCCTGCCCGTCACGCTCATCGGCCCCCCTCACCCCTTCCGGCCGTCTGCGCGCTTCACCCTAGGGAGAACGGGATGAGTTTGTCGCGAGGTTCGGCGAGGGCTGGCCTTGGGCGGTGGGCTCGTGGTAGAGGGCCGCCGGGGTCCGGCGCTCCCCTGTGACGTCGGACCGCGGCGGCTCTTCGTACTGCGTCGGTCACGGCCCGCATGTCACACGAGCGGCCGGCTCGACGCGCGCGAGCGACGTTTATCGGCCAGTCCGCTCCCGGTCAGTCGAAGCGGAGGGCGCCGGTGCGGGTGCGCTTGAGTTCGAACAGGTCGGGGTGGCGGGCCAGCACCCGGAAGCTGTCGAAGAGTTCGGCCGCCTCCTCGCCGCGCGGAACGGCGCGCAGCACGGGACCGAACCACACCGTGCCGTCGATGTGCAGGGTCGGCGTGCCCACGTAGCCGCCCGTCTCCGGCTCGGCGCCGGCCTCGTGACTGCGGCGCACCGCCTCGTCGTACGACGGATCGTGGGCGGCCGCCGACAGGTCGGCGGGCAGCCCGAGTTCGGCCAGGGACTCGGCGATCACCCGGTCGAAGTCCTCGATCCGGCCTTCGTGGATCCGGGTGCCGAACGCGGTGTACAGGTCGCGCAGCACCTTCTCGCCGTGCCGTTCGGCGGCGGCCACGGCGACCCGCACCGGGCCGATCGAGCGGTCCACCAGGTCCCGGTACCAGTCGGGGAGTTCGTTGCCGATGTTGTGCAGGTACAGGCTCATCGCCCGGAACCGCAGGTCCAGTGGGCGCAGGCGCTCGACCTCCAGCAGCCAGCGGGAGGTGATCCAGGCGAAGGGGCAGGCCGGGTCGAAGAAGAAGTCGATCCGGGTCGGGGCGGGCTCGGTGGCGGTGTCGCGGTACGTCATGGCAGCGACGCTAGTGCCGCATTGGTTCAGTGTCCCGGACCAATCCGCTCTCGGTTCACTGGTCCAATCCTTCGGCGTCACCGTCTCCGGTGTGCCCCGGGTCCGCCACCGAGATCTCCGTCGCGCGCAGGCGTTCCGGTTCCGCCACGACGTCGATCCGGGTGATCCGGCCGTCCGTGCCGAAGGCGAAGGCCAGGAGCAGGCGCGGGTACCCCCGTTCCATCATGACCAGGCCGAACTCGTCGTCCAGCAGGGCGAGTCCGGTGAGCCGGGCGCGCGCCATGGCGGCCATCGCGCCCTGGGCGACGGGCCCGGCGCCCCGCACGGTGATCGGTTCGGGTGTGGGTACGACCAGCGCGTCGGCGTGCAGCACCACGTCCGGGTCGAGCAGCGCGACCAGGGCCGTGAAGTCACCGCCGCGGGTGGCGGCCAGGAACGCCTCGACGGCCCGGCGCCGGCGTGCGGCGTCGGCGGCGGGCGCGGCCGGCCGGCCCTGGACGCGGCGGCGGGCCCGGCTGGCGAGCTGCCGGGTGGCGGCCGGGGTCTTGTCGATCAGCGGGGCGATCTCCTCGAAGGGCACCGCGAACATGTCGTGCAGCACGAAGGCGACCCGCTCGGCCGGGCCGAGGGTGTCGAGGACGACCAGCAGCGCGACCCCGACCTGGTCGGCCAGCAGCGCCTCCCGGGCCGGGTCGTCGGCCTCGGCGGAGACCGCCGGGGTGCCGTGGGCGTTGTCGTAGGCCTCGAGGAAGTCCTCGCGCCGGTTGCGGCGGGCGCGCAGCAGGTTGAGGCAGACCCGGGTCACCACGGTGGTCAGCCAGCCGGTGAGGTTGTGTATCCCGTCGAGGTCGGTGTCCCTGGCCCGCAGCCAGGCCTCCTGCAGCGCGTCGTCGGCCTCGGCGGCCGAGCCGAGCAGCCGGTGGGCGACGGCCGTGAGATGCGGCCGGTCCGCCTCGAACCGCTCCGCGAGCCGCCGCCCGGCGTCCTCCTCGACGCCGTCCACCCACGTCCCGTCCGTGAACTCGTCCACCGCTCCCCCGCCCTCGTGTGTGCGGTCCACGCCCTGCGAAACACCGACCACGTCCTACGAAACGCCGAACCGGCCGGAAGATCAACTGCCGTGCGGCGCAACGGAGTCGGCCGACACCGAGTCCTCGGCCGCGTCGGCCGTCCGCACCAGTTCCGCGACCGGCAGCGACCCGGCGGCCCGGCGCTCCCGGGCGAACCGGTTGGCGAGCCGCTGGAGCAGTTCGTTCAGCGGGGTCGCCACGCCGTGCAGCCGGCCGAGGAGCGCGATCTCCCCGTTGAGGTAGTCGGCCTCGATCGTGCCGGTGCCCCGGGCGAGGGACTGCCAGGAGGAACCGCCGCCGCGCGGGGCCCCGTCCAGCGGCACCAGGGTGACCTTGTCGCCGCGGGCCGCCCGCTGCTCCTCGGCGCTCGCCCAGGCGATGTCGGCCGCCTCCAGCACGGCCTCGCCCTCGGCCCGCACGCGCGCGTACAGCGCCCTCGGCGGCCGCACCCGCGACGGGCCCGCTCACCGCTTCCAGGGCGTTGCCGAGGTTGCCGAGCAGCTTGGCGTACTGCCAGCGGGCCACGTCGGGCACGACCGGCGCCTCGAAGTGCGCGTCCGCAAGGTCGGCGGCGATCCGGTGGGCGGTGTCGTCGGTGCCGTGCGGCAGCCGGCCGAGGTGCAGGACGCCAGTGAGCGGACGGCCGGCGGCGGAGACCACGCCGGGCTCCACGAAGGTCGAGGGCAGCCAGACGCAGACGCCGTACACATGACGGAAGCGGCGCAGTGCGAGCCGTCCGCTCTCGACCCCGTTCTGCAGCAGGACCAGCGGCAGCCGCTCGGCCGCCGTGCCCCCACCGGCCACGGGCACGTCGGCCCAGGTGTGGAGGGCGGCCACGGTGTCCTGCGTCTTCACGGCGAGGACGAGGACGTCGTCGGCGCGCAGCTCGCCGAGCGGGCCGGGCCCGTCGACGGCGGGCAGCCGGTGGGTGAACTCCCCTTCCGGAACCCGCAGTCGCAGCCCGTGTTCCGCCAGTGCCGCCAGATGCTTGCCGCGTGCCACGAGGACGACCGCACGCCCGGCCTGGGCCAGCCGCCCGCCGACGGTCCCGCCGACCGCTCCGGCCCCGATGATGATGTACCGCATGGGCAGAGCGTCGCACACGCGTACGTGGCCCTGCCCGTCGATCCCCGGGAAGGCTCGCGCTTGACCTTGCCCCTGGGGCAGGGCGAAGCGTGCGGGGCATGGACGACTTCTACCTGCGGCAGACGCCGTACAGCGATCCGGGCGACCTGGACGTCGCCGCCCTGCCCCGCGATCCGCGCCGGCTCACCGCACTGGTGCGCGGGCTGATCCTGCACCGGCTGGAGGGCGAGCGCTTCGGGTGCGCCATCCCCGAGGAACGGCTGCACCACGACGCCGAGTCCCGGTACGTCACGGAGATCCTGCGCATCCTGCGCGAGCGCGGGTCCGGACCGCTCACCGAGGAACGGCCGTACGAGCAGCGGTTCGTGGGCACCTGCCGGGACTACGCGCTGCTGCTGTGCTCCCTGCTGCGCGCCACCGGCACCCCGGCCCGCGTCCGGGGCGGGTACGCCGCCTACTTTGTCGCCGGCTTCCACGACGACCACTGGGTGACCGAGTACCAGCTCCCTGGCGGCGCCTGGCGGTTGGCCGACCCGCAGGTCCACGACGACCGCTACGGCGTGCCGTTCGACCCGCTGGACGTGCCCCGGGACCAGTTCATCGTGGCCGGGCAGGCGTGGCGGGCCTGCCGGGCCGGGGAGGCGGACCCGGACACCTTCGGCGTCTGGGGCGTACCGGAGCTGCGGGGTCTGCCGATGGTGGCCCACAGCGTGGTGCTCGACCTGGCCTGTGTGGCCGGCACCGAGACGCTCCCCTGGGACGGCTGGGGGCCATGGGACGCGGAGCACCCCCTCACCGCGGACGAACTCGCGCTGCTGGACAGGGTGGCCGCCGCCGGCACCGTCGAGGAGCAGCGCCGTCTGCACGCGGACCCGAGGCTCGCCGTACCCCGTGAGATCGTCGCGCACACGACCTTCCTCGGACGGCGGTCCGTCACGCTCCCGGATCGGTCAGCTCGACCAGTTTGACCACCGTGTTCCAGTTCCGGCTGGTGGCGATCAGGCCCTTGGTCCGGGGGCGGCGGGACAGCACCTCGGCGAGCTTGGAGCGGCCGAGGCCCTCGGGGGCGTACAGGTACAGGCAGCGGTCGCCGAGGCGGAACTCCTCGGGGAGGTGGGCGGCGGGGTCGATGTCCGCGAAGCGGTCCGGGATGACCGGGGCGGAGAAGTACGTGACGTGCAGCTGTTTGGGCTCCAGGTCGGTGGCCGGGAACGGGCACGCCTCGGCGACCGCCTTCAGGTAGGCGTGGTCGCGCACGATCACGTCGACCGGGAAGCCGAACCGCTCCTCGATCGCCCGGCTCAGCTCCGTCGCGAGCGACTCCTCGTCGCCGTGGCCGGTGGAGAACACGGCCTGGCCGCTCTGCAGATGGGTGCGCACGCCGGTGTGGCCGAGGCCGGTCAGCAGCGTACGGAGGTCGGCCATCGGGAGCTTCCTGCTGCCGCCGACGTTGATTCCGCGCAACAGCGCCGCGTAGGTCGTCACCCGCTCAGCGTAGAACGGCCGTCGTGCCCCGTGGGGGTGGGCACGACGGCCGGGCCCGCGCGGGGCGGGGCTGCGCGAAACTCTCGCCGATCGGCGGGCGGCGGATCAACCGCTACACGCAGCTGTGACTTGTTCAACAAGGTTTCGTAATCACCAACCGCCGCGCCGGCGGCAGAACGGACAACCCATGTCCGCCGGTCTGCGGAACAGGCCGGCGGAGCAGGCCGCCAGAACCCCGAGACGCGCCCCCGAGAAGCACGGATAGGTGTAAGGGGCCACTGTCCTCCCCAGTGCTGACCGGCGGGTCGCCGAGTTCACCGGACAGCACGACGAGACGCGTTTACCTGGCTCATACGGTCGTACCGGAGCAAGCGCAGACGTGGCGACAGGGGGTCGCCACCGCACACGAGGGGGTAGACCCGCGATGGGGAACAGGGACGTGCCGGTGCGGGGGCTGGCCGCCCGCGCCGGCGGCTGGAGCGCCCGGCACCGCTGGGCGGCCGTGGGCATATGGGTGCTGTTCGTCGTGCTGGCCATGGGGCTGGGCTCGGCGGCGGGCCGGGTCGACGTCGACGAGAACAACCAGCTCAAGGGCGAGACGCACACCGCCGCCCAGATCATGGACGACGCGGGCATCAAACAGCCGGCCGGCGAGACCGTCCTGATCCAGGCCAAGGATGCTTCCGTCATGGCGACCGGCGCCGAGTTCCGGGCCGCCGTCGCCGACGTGGTGAAGGCCGTCGAGGGCACCGGGAAGGTCACGGCCGTGACCTCGCCGTACGACACGCACACCATCTCCCGGGACGGCCGCAGCGCGCTGGTGCAGTTCGACATGCGCGGGGACGCCGAGACGGCCGTCGACCGGGTCGAGCCGGTGCTGAACGCGGTCGACGGAGTGCAGAAGGCGCACGGCTCGCTGCGGATCGAGGAGATCGGCGGCGCCAGCATGCAGAAGCAGTACAAGGACGCCTTCGGGGACGACTTCAAGCAGGCCGAGTACTCGGCGGTGCCGGTCGCCCTCGGCATCCTGCTGATCGCCTTCGGGGCGCTGGTGGCGGCGCTGCTGCCGGTGGCCCTCGCGATCACCGCGATCATGGCGACGATGGGTCTGATGGGCCTCGTCAGCCATCTGCAGCCGATGAGCGACACCGCCAACTCCGTGATGCTGCTGGTCGGTCTGGCCGTCGGTGTCGACTACTGCCTGTTCTATCTGCGCCGCGAGCGCGAGGAACGGGAGGCCGGGCGGGACCCGGGCACCGCTCTGCGGATCGCCGCCGCCACCAGCGGCCGGGCGGTCATCGTCTCCGGCGTCACGGTGTGCGTCGCGATGGCCGGCATGCTCTTCACCGGGCTCGCCGAGTTCGAGGCGATGGGTCTGGCCTCGCTGATGGTGGTGGCGGTCGCCATGGTCGGGTCGGTGACCGTCCTGCCGGCGCTGCTGTCGCTGCTGGGCGAGCGGGTGGAGAAGGGCAGGATCCCGTTCCTGAGCCGCCGCAACCGGAGCCGTAAGCGGGCCGCGGACGAGGGCAGCCGGGTCTGGACCACCGTCCTGCGCGGGGTGCTGGCCAGGCCGCTGGTCTCCGTCGTCGTGGCGGCGGGCGCGCTGCTGGCGGTGGCCGCGCCCGCGCTCGGCATGAACACCCAGCAGCTCACCCTGGACCAGGAGTTCGGGAAGTCGCTGCCGATCGTGCAGACGTACAACCGCGTCAACGACGCCTTCCCCGGCGGCAGTGAGCCGGCCCAGGTCGTCGTCAAGGCCAAGGACATCAACGCGCCCGAGGTACGGCAGGCGCTGGCCGACTTCAAGCAGCGGGCGATCTCCTCGGGCGCCTCGCGCGGCCCGGTCGACATCCGGGTGCACGACGCGCAGAACGTCGCGCTGGTCTCCGTGCCGCTGGTCGGCGGCTCCGACATGGACCGGGCGATCAAGAGCCTGGACGAGCTGCGCGACGAGGTGCGGCCCGCCACGCTCGGCAAGGTGGCCGGTGTGCAGGCGCCGATCACCGGGCAGGTGGCCGGCAACCACGACTTCAACGACCAGCTGCTCGGCTCCGTGGTCCCGGTCTTCGCGTTCGTGATCGTCTTCGCCTTCCTGCTGATGCTGCTGTCCTTCCGCTCGCTGACCGTGGCCATCACCTCGATCGTGCTCAACCTGCTGTCGGTGGGCGCCGCGTACGGCATCCTCGTCGCGGTCTTCCAGCACGGCTGGGGCGCCTCGCTGGTGGGCGCGGAGGGGGTCGGCGCGATCGTGACCTGGCTGCCGCTGTTCCTGTTCGTGATCCTGTTCGGGCTGTCGATGGACTACCACGTGTTCGTGGTGTCCCGGATCCGCGAGGCCCGCATGAACGGCCGCACGACGAAGGACGCGATCCGGCACGGCGTGGTGACCACGGCCGGCGTCGTCACCAGCGCCGCCGTCATCATGGTCGCCGTGTTCGCGATCTTCGGCACGCTGTCGATGCAGTCCATGAAGCAGATGGGCGTGGGCCTGGCCGCCGCGGTCCTCATCGACGCGACGGTCATCCGCGGTGTGCTGCTGCCCGCCGTGATGGCCCTGCTCGGCGAGCGCAACTGGTACCTGCCGAAGTGGCTCCACTGGCTGCCGGACCTCACGCACGACGAGACGCCGGCCGCGGTCGCCTCCGGGCCGGTACGGGAGGAGGGCGAGCGGCTGCCGGTCTGATCCGGCGGGTCGTGCAGGGTGCCTGCCCGCCGGGGCGGTCGAGACCGGGCGCGGGTGCGGGGCGTGGGGAACTGGTCGCGCGGTTCCCCACGCCCCTTTCGGGGCGCTGCAGCGCGCCTACTCCCCCGCCCGGACCGGCAGTTCGGCCTCGATGAGGTCCGCCGCCCGACGTGTGCCGCCCTCCTGCGCCATCTCCGCCTGGACGTCCTTCAGGCGCCGCGCCACCTCCGGGTCGTCCACCAGGGCGAGCGCGGTCTCGCGGAGGCGGTCGGCGGTGGCCTCCCCGGTGTCCAGCCGACGGGCGACGCCGAGAGACTGGAGCATGTCGGCGTTGCCGAACTGGTCGACGGCCTGCGGTACGGCGATCATCGGCGTGGCCGTGGCCAGCCCCTCCTGGCTGCCGCCCGCCCCGGCGTGCGTCACGAACAGGTCGGCCTGCCGGAGGATCGCCAACTGCGGCACCCAGTCGCGCACTTCGACGCTTTCCGGCACGGCTCCCAGGTCGGCGTGGTCCACATGGCGGCCGACCTGCAGGACCAGGTGCCAGCCGGGCAGGTCCGCGAACGCGCGGACACACTCGCGGTAGAACGCGGGCTGCTTGGTGAAGGCCGAGCCCAGCGACACCAGCACGACCTTCCCGGCGCCCGCGGGCCGCTGCCAGTCGCCCTGGTCGCTCCGGTCGCCCTGGCAGGCGCCGACGAAGGTGTGGACGCGTTCGTCGACCTGGTCGGCGTGCGGCTGCAACGCCTTCGGGATGAGGACGAGCGAGCGGGCCGGGCGGCCGGCGAAGGAATCCGGGTCCTGGGTGATCCCGTTCTCCGCCAGCCACGCCGCGAACCGGGCGTAGTACGCCTGCCCGCGCGGGGTCTTCCTCGGCTCCGCCCACATCGGCTCGGCCACCTCCTCCTCGTAGCCCTCCCAGGCGACGAGGTTCGGGGAGAGGGAGATCGCCGGGACGCCCCAGCGGTGGGCGAGGACGCGGGCCGGGTAGGAGGCGATGTCGTGCAGCACGAGGTCGGGTTCGTCACCCGCGTAGGCCGCGACGAGCTGCGGAAGCGCCTGGATCGCGTCCGCGAGGAACGGCTCCACGTTGTCCAGCAGCGTGGTCCCCCAGGTCTCCGGGTCGGCGTCGGGTCCGGGCAGCGTGGAGGTGTACGGCACCGGCCGGGCGCCGGTGGCGGCCACCTTCTCGGCGAACACCGGCGGGATGGCGTACGTCACCCGGTGGCCCCGGGCGACGAGTTCGCGGATCACCTCCAGGCTCGGGTTCACATGGCCATGCGCGGCGATGGAGAACATGGCGATATGGGCGGGCGTGGTCATGGTACCGAGGGTAGACGAGACGAGACGTCTCGTTCAAAGCGATTTCCCGCAGGACCCGGCGACGGCCCGAGAGCAGGGCGCGGCCGGCCGACCTGTGCGGATGCGAGACTGATCGGCGAGACCCGATCGGAACCGGCACGCGTCCGGCACCCGCACGGCGGCGGCCGGGTCCGCTCATGGCACGGGACGACGGCGCGGCACGGAGGCACGATGGACGAGGCACGGGCACGGGACGTACTGGCCGCGGCGGGAGTGCTGCCGGGTCCGGCCCGAGGCGCGGCTCTCCTGGCCCTCGGCGAGAACGCCGTGTTCGCCGCCGGTGATCTGGTGGTGAAGGTGGGCCGCGACGCCGAGCTGCTCGAGCGGGCCCGGCGCGAGCTGGACATCGCCGGCTGGCTGGCCGAGGCGGGCGTGCCGGCGGTACGGGCGGCGGAGCCGAAGCCTCGGCTGGTGGACGGGCACCCGGTGACGGTGTGGCAGCGGCTGCCGGATCCGGTACGGCCCGCCGAGCCGCGCGATCTGGCGGAGCTGCTGCGGATCGTGCACGCACTGCCCTCTCCTCCTTTCGTCCTGCCGCCCCGCGAGCTGCTGGGCGGTGTGGAGCGGTGGCTGCGGCTCGCGGGCGACGCGATCGATCCGGCGGACGCGGCGTATCTCCGTGAGCGCCGGGACGGGTTCGCGGCGGCCGCGGCCGCGCTGACGCCCCATCTGCCGCCGGGCCCGATCCACGGCGACGCGCTGCCCCGCAATGTGTACGTCGGCCCGGACGGCCCGCTCCTGGTCGACCTGGAGACCTTCTCCGCGGACCTGCGCGAGCACGACCTGGTGGTCATGGCCCTCTCCCGCGACCGGTACGGGCTGCCCGCCGAGGCGTACGACTCCTTCGCCGAGACGTACGGGTGGGATGTGCGGGAGTGGGAGGGATGCGGTGTGCTGCGCGGGGCCCGGGAGACGGCCAGCTGCGCCTGGGTGGCCCAGCACGCGCCGAGCAATCCGAAGGCACGGGACGAATTCCGGCGGCGGGTGGAGTCGTTGCGGGACGGGGACGAGACCGTCCGTTGGTACTCGTTCTGACAGTGCTCAGCTGTTTCTACGCGCCGAAAACCGGTTACGCAGGCTGGCTCTCGGTCAACTCCCGCAGTGGCCAGACCCCGTCCACCACGGCCCCCGCATCCCCCTTGCGCCGCAGGAACGCCTGGAAGTCCGCCGCCCACTGCGCGTACCACTCGATCTGCCGCCGGTGGAGTTCGGCCGGGCTCAGGGATGCGATCTTCGGATGGCGGTCGGCTATCGCGGAGGCGAGGCGTGCGGCGGCGAGGGCGTCGGCCGGGGCCGTGTGGGCCGCGTCGAGGGCTATGCCGTACTCGGCGCAGACCGCTTCCAGGTTCCGCTTGCCGCGGCGGTAGCGGTCGACCCAGCGGTCGATGGTGTAGGGGTCGACGACCGGGGCGGGGGCGGCGCCGCCCAGGCGGTCGGCGAGGGACGGCAGGGCGTGGCGGCGCAGCTCGGCGGAGAGCAGGGTGAGGTCGAAGGCGGCGTTGTAGGCCACGACCGGGACGCCCGTCCTCCAGTAGGAGACCAGGACGTCGGCGATGGAGTCGGCCACCCGGTCGGCCGGGTGGCCCTCGGCCGTCGCCCGCTCGTTGCTGATGCCGTGCACCGCCACCGCGTCGGCCGGGATCTCCACCCCCGGATCGGCCAGCCACTCCTTGCGTCCCATGGGCTCACCGGCCCTGACCTCGATCACCGCGCCGGTGACGATGCGCGCCTCGCGCGGATCGGTCCCGGTCGTCTCCAGGTCGAAGCCGATCAGCAGCTCCCGGTGCCAGCCCATGGGCGGCCCCCCTTCTTGGTGGTGCTTTCCCCCAGTGGCCTCCACCATCGCACGCGGCACTGACAATCAGAGGATCGCGTTCCGCTTGCCGTCACGGACAGTTCAGGACACCGGGCGCGAATCCGCCCACGCCAGCTCGAATTCCTCGCGGTATGTGGGGAAGAGGCCCGATTCACCGACGTCGTCCGACTTGACCAGCTTGCTGCCGTTGCGCAGCACCAGCACCGGCGACTCCATCCCGCGCGCCCCGCGCAGATAGGACTGCACCACGGCGATGCCGTCGGCGCCGTCGCCGTCGACCAGGTAGGCGGTGAAGCGCGGCGTCTCGTCATAGACCTGGATCTCGAAGGCGCCCGGGTCGCGCAGCCGGGAGCGGACCCGGCGCATGTGCAGGATGTTCATCTCGACCGAGCGGCCCAGTTCGCCCCGTTTCATCCCGAGTTCGCGCTCGCGGCGCTTGACCGAGCTGGAGGCCGGGTTGAGGAAGAGCAGCCGTACGCGGCAGCCGGTCTCGGCGAGCCGGACCAGGCGGCGGCCGGAGAAGTTCTGCACCAGCAGGTTGAGGCCGATGCCGATGGCGTCGAGGCGGCGGGCGCCGCCGAAGAGGTCCTCGGCGGGGAACTGGCGCATCAGCCGCACCCGGTCGGGGTGGACGGCGACGACGTCCGCGTACCGGTCGCCGACCAGGTCCTCGACCGCGTCCACCGGCAGCCGGCGCGACGAGGGGACGTCACCGCCGGAGCCGAGCATCTCCAGCAGCCGGGCGGAGGCGCGCTCGGCCTGGTTCAGGACCGCCTCGGACAGCGCCCGGTTGCGGGAGACGACATTGCGGGTCACCTCCAGCTCGTCCAGGGCGAGTTCGAGGTCGCGGCGCTCGTCGAAGTACGGCTCGAAGCACGGCCAGTGCTGCACCATCAGCTCGCGCAGCTGGGGGAGGGTGAGGAAGCTGAGCACGTTGTCGTCGGCCGGGTCGAGCAAGTAGCCCTTGCGGCGGCTGACCTCGCGGACGGCGACGGCGCGCTGCACCCACTCCTGTCCGGCCGGACCGGCCGCGGCGACCACCCACTCGTCCCCGTGCACGGGTTCGTAGACGGGGCGCAGTACGGCGGCCACGACGGCGCGCAGCCGCTGCTCGACGAGGTTCAGCCAGATGTAGGCCCGGCCGGCCCGCTGGGCACGGGTGCGCACCTCGCGCCAGGCGTCGGCGTCCCAGTCCAGCTCCGGCCCGATGGCCCCTGGGTCCATCGGGCGGGCCAGGGACACCGCGCCGGGCGGGACGTCTGTGGAGTTCCCCTCGTGACCTTCGTCACCAGGGGGCAGCTCCAGGCCTCCCGAGCCCACCCGTGCACCGCCTTCCGATCCCCCGGGCCTTTCCCGTCTCAACGATCAAGGAAGGGTACTCCGCGAGGGGTGGGCGGTGCAGCCGGATGGACAGGTCGGTTTCTCAACTGTTTTCCTCAACTACGCGATTCCCAATGGCCGTTCTGCCATGCCAGGTCACGCGGAGTGAGCGGATTCATAGCGGTGACGTCCCGGGGGACGATGGCGAAGCCCTGCCAGTGCACCGGCATGGGCTGCTGGTCCTCGTCCCGCGCGATGTGGTGAAAACCGACGTTCATCCAGATCACCGGGTGCGTCAGGGTCTGTCCACCCACCCACCGGTCGACGGCCGCGGGGTGCCCGTGGCCGCACTTCGGGTTGTTGCTGGCGAACAGTTCGCACGGGTTGTACTCGGTGACGTAGAGGTCGTGCTTGGTGAAGCCGCGGCCGAGGTACTTGGTGGTGGGTCCGGGGACGATCTCGTACGAACGCGCGTGTCCGTCCCTGTTCCTGCCGGTCGCGCTGACCACCCGCCACCAGCGGTAGTCCTTCAGGTCGCCCGCCGTTTCCCTGGTGACCTGGGTGCGGGTGGTCTTCGTGGTCGGGCCCTGCTGCCGGCCGGTGCGGGGGCTGACGGCCGAGTCGTACTGCTCGACCTTCGTCCTGGACGAGCCGTCGAGGCCGAAGTCCAGCCGCCAGAAGACGTTGTGGCTGTGGCTGGTGGCGTAGGCCTTGGCGCCCTTGCCGACGGGCCAGCCGCGTCCGTCGCCGGAGTCGTAGTCCTCCCAGGACAGGCTGCCGGTCGCGCCGACGTTCATGGCGATCGTGCCGTCGTCCTGGAAGCGCCACTCGGTGATGTACTCGTACCAGCCGACCTGGTTGACGGTGTAGACGAGGAAGTCCTTGCCCTGCGCCTGGTAGACCTTGCCCGTGCCGAGGTCGTCGTGCATGCGGTAGGCGTGGCCGCGGGGACGGGTGGTCGTGCACAGGCCCTGGACGTTCGGGTGCTGCGGGTCCACGGCGTCCGGCACCTTGACGGTCCTGATGGTGCCGCCGGGGCACTCGGCGGGCGAGAGGTTCATCAGCGACGCGGCGTAGTCCTCGTCCGTCAGGTCGCTGTACTCGTGCTGTCCGTCGTCGTAGGGGACGTGGATCTGGGCGAGTCTCGCGCTGTTGAGGACCTTGATCGGTTTCGGTTCGCCCTTGGGCTGGTAGCTGACCTTCTCCAGGACGAGGCCGGCCTTGCTGTCGTAATGCCAGCACATGCGCCAGGTCGTGCCGGTGGACAGCTTCTGTTCGATGCGGTAGGCGGCCCTGCAGTCGGCCGCGGGCGCGGTGGTGGCGGCCGCTGTCGGGCGGGCGGCGGCCGGTCCGGCGGCGGTCGTCGCGCCGGCGGCCGGTCCGGCGGCGGTCGTCGCGCCGGCGGCCGGTCCGGCGGCGGTCGTCGCGCCGGCGGCCAGCGCGGCCACGGTCAGACCGGCGGCCGCCGCCTTGCGGGCACGGCGGATTCCGTACTCGGGCATGACGAAGTGGCTCCCTTTCAGGAGGTACAGGTCTGCGGAAACGTGCGGTCAGCCGCGGTCCAGGGCGGCGGCCTTGCGGGCGCTCAGGTCGATCACCAGGGACAGGGTGTCGATCCAGGGCCCCTTCCTGACCTTGGTGAACAGCCGGACGCACCGGTGCACGCCGCACTGGTCCAGGACCGCCGGCTGGGCGCCCGGAGCGGCCCGGTAGATGCCGCCGCTCAGCAGCAGCTGGTCCGGGGAGGTGAGCTCCTTGCCGGTGGCGTCCTTGTAGTCGGCCTTCAGGCCCGCGCCGAGCGGGGAGGCGATCAGGAGCCGGGCGGCCTCGGCGTTCTCGTCCCGGCTGGGCGGCGGCTGGACGCCGCGCTGGGTGCCGGTCCGCTCGGCCTTGCCGGTGTCCAGGTCGACGGTTGTGGTGACGAGGGTGTCGTCCTTGTAGTCGTAGAAGGTGATGTCGGCCCGTCGCGGCGCGGCCGGGTCGTCCACCTCGCCGGGCTCGGGTTCGGCGAGGTCGGCGCTCAGCCGCTGCGGTCCGCGGCCGCCGTCGACGTTCTCGCCGGTGGTCAGCAGCCGCCGGTTCAGGGCGATCTTCTCGGCCCGCCGGATCTCGTCGTCGGTGAGCGGATCCCGGCCGGTGCCCTTGCCGCCCTCGGCGGGCGCCTGTTCGACGACACCGGGCCGGACCGCGTCCGGGCCCCGCCCGGCCCCCGTACCGCCGCGCGCTCCCGCCGAGGTGTCCGCCCCCGCCGTGCCCGGCAGGGTGATCGCGACCATCGCGGCGGTCCCCACCGTCGCGAGGGCCACTGCTGCCACTAACGTGCCCAGATGGCGGTGCACTGTCTCACGCACACTGTCCCCCTGCTCCCCATGGTCGTCCGGGAGTACGTGTTGCCCCACTGGTTCGGCACACGGCGGGTACGAGAGCCGTCGTGCGCGCTGGTCGGTGGGTAAGAGGGAGGCAGGACACGGGAGGTTCCGTCAATTCGGTGCGACTCGGGGGCCAACGCGGCCCCGGGGCGGCGGCACACCTGGGAGAGTCGTAGCCATGCAGGTCTGGCCTGGAGAGGCGTATCCGCTCGGCGCCACCTATGACGGCGCCGGAACCAACTTCGCGGTCTTCACGGAGGCCGCGGACCGAGTAGAGCTGTGTCTGCTGCACGACGACGGCTCGGAGACGGCGGTGGAACTCCGCGAGAGCGACGCCTTCGTGCGGCACGCGTACGTGCCGGGCGTGATGCCGGGACAGCGGTACGGGTTCCGGGTGCACGGCCCGTACGACCCCGGGCGCGGGCTGCGCTGCAATTCCGCGAAGCTGCTGCTCGACCCGTACGCGAAGGCGGTCAGCGGCACGGTCCGGTGGGGCGAGGAGGTGTACGGCTACCACTTCGGCGCCCCGGACAGCCGCAACGACCTGGACTCGGCCCCGCACACCATGGCCTCGGTGGTGATCAATCCGTACTTCGACTGGGGCGACGACCGGCCGCCGCGCACCGAGTACCACCACACGGTGATCTACGAGGCGCACGTCAAGGGGCTGACCATGCGTCACCCGGGGCTGCCGGAGGAACTGCGCGGCACCTACGCGGCGCTCGCGCATCCGGCACTGATCGAACACCTGACCAAGCTCGGGGTGACGGCCCTGGAGCTGATGCCGGTCCACCAGTTCGTGCACGACCACCGGCTCGTCGACATGGGCCTGAGCAACTACTGGGGCTACAACACCATCGGCTTCTTCGCCCCGCACAACGCGTACGCCTCCTGGGGCGACCGCGGGCAGCAGGTGCTGGAGTTCAAGTCGGCGGTCCGGGCGCTGCACGAGGCCGGGATCGAGGTCATCCTGGACGTCGTCTACAACCACACCGCCGAGGGCAACCATCTGGGCCCGACGCTGTCCTTCAAGGGCATCGACAACCGGCAGTACTACCGCCTCACCGACGACCCGCGCTACTACATGGACACCACGGGCACCGGGAACTCGCTTCTCATGCGGTCCCCGCACGTGCTCCAGCTGATCATGGACTCGCTGCGGTACTGGGTCACCGAGATGCACGTCGACGGGTTCCGCTTCGACCTCGCGGCGACCCTGGCCCGGCAGTTCCACGAGGTGGACCGGCTGTCGTCGTTCTTCGACCTGGTGCAGCAGGACCCGGTGGTCTCCCAGGTGAAGCTGATCGCGGAGCCCTGGGACGTGGGCGAGGGCGGCTACCAGGTGGGCAATTTCCCGCCGCTGTGGACCGAGTGGAACGGCAAGTACCGGGACACGGTACGGGATCTGTGGCGCGGCGAGCCCCGGGCGCTCGCGGAGTTCGCCTCCCGGCTGACCGGATCCTCGGACCTCTACCAGGACGACGGCCGCCGCCCGCTGGCCTCGATCAACTTCGTGACCTGCCACGACGGCTTCACGCTGCACGACCTCGTCTCGTACAACGAGAAGCACAACGCGGCCAACGGCGAGGACAACCGGGACGGCGAGAGCCACAACCGGTCCTGGAACTGCGGCGCGGAGGGCGAGACCGACGACCCGGACGTGCTCGCGCTGCGCACCCGGCAGATGCGGAACTTCATCGCCACGCTGATGCTGTCCCAGGGCGTGCCGATGATCAGCCACGGCGACGAGTTCGCCCGCACCCAGAGCGGCAACAACAACGCGTACTGCCAGGACAGCGAGCTGTCGTGGGTGCACTGGCCGGAGCCCGCCGAGGGCGACCTGCTGGAGTTCACCCGCGCGATGGTGTGGCTGCGCCGTGACCACCCCGCCTTCCGCCGGCGCCGCTTCTTCCACGGCCGTCCGGTGGAGGGCACCCACGACGATCTGTCCGACATCGCCTGGTTCACCCCCGAGGGTGCCGAGATGACCCAGCGGGACTGGGACTCGGCGCGGGCTTCCGCGCTGACGGTGTTCCTGAACGGCAACGCGATCTCCGAGCCCGGCGCGCGCGGGGAGCGCATCACCGACGACTCGTTCCTGCTGATGTTCAACGCCTCCCCGGAGCCGCTGGACTTCCTGGTGCCGGTCAACCACGGCCGGCAGTGGCAGGTGGTCGTCGACACGGCCCGTCCGGACGGGGTGCCACCGGGGTCCGGCCCGAAGATCGAGGCGGGCGACCGCCTCACCCTGCCCGACCGAAGCCTGACCGTGCTGCAGCGGCCCACATAGGCCGGGCGGGAGCTTGTGATGGCAGGGCAAAGGCGGTGCCGCGGACGGTTGCCGGCGCCGCCGCTGCGGCCGTCGCGTAGGCCGGATGGGTCTGCCCTTTTCTCCTTCGCCCGAAGCCGGGCACGCGTGCGTGGGGTCCGTGCCACGACCGATGACACGAAAGGCGGCGGGCTGGGTACGTAGGTTTCCATGACTTCTGCGCGACCCGGACCGGAGGTGCCCACGGCCACCTACCGGCTGCAGCTCCAGCCCGCGTTCCCGTTCGCCGCCGCCGCGGCGGCCGTACCGTACCTGGCGTCGCTCGGCGTCTCGCATCTGCACCTGTCCCCCGTCCTGGAGGCCGTGCCCGGCTCCCCGCACGGCTACGACGTGGTGGACCACGCGCGCGTACGCGAGGAACTGGGCGGCGAGGAGGGCCTCAGGTCGCTGGCGCGGACCGCGCGGGAGCACGGTCTGGGGCTGGTGGCCGACATCGTGCCGAACCACATGGCGATGGCGCCCCGGCACAACCACGCCCTGTGGGAGGTGCTGCGCGAGGGGCCCGGCTCGCCGTACGCCCGCTGGTTCGACATCGACTGGGAGGCGCAGGGCGGGCGCGTGCTGCTGCCGGTGCTGGGCGGTCCGGTCGGCTCGCAGCTGGAGCATCTCGTCGTCGACGGCGACGTGCTGCGCTACCACGAGCACGCCTTCCCGCTCCGCGAGGGCACCCACGACCTGCCGCTGCCGCAGCTCCTGGACGCCCAGTGGTACCGCCCGGTGTGGTGGCGGCTGGCCCGCACCGAGCTGAACTACCGGCGGTTCTTCAGCATCTCGGAGCTGATCGGGCTGCGCGTGGAGGATCCGGAGGTGTTCGACGCCACCCACGCCAAGATCCTCCAGCTGCTGCGCGAGGGCGTCATCGACGGGCTGCGCGTCGACCACCCCGACGGGCTCGCCGACCCCGACGGCTACCTCGCGCGGCTGCACGAGGCGACCGGCGGGCGCTGGACGGTGGTGGAGAAGATCCTCGCCGACGGCGAACCCCTGCCGGCGTCCTGGCCTGTCGCGGGCACCACCGGCTACGACGCCCTCCGCCAGGTGGACGGCCTGTTCACCGACCAGACGGGGGCGTACGAACTGCTGGGCCGCTACCGGGCGTTCGCGGCGCCGCAGACGGACCGGGGCGGCAACTGGGACGCGACGGCACGGCGGGCCGCCTACAAGGTGCTCACGCACGAGCTGGCCGCCGAGACCGACCGGCTCACCCGGGTGGCCACCCGGCTGTGCGCGACCTCGCCGGACCTCGGCCTGCGCGACCGTGCCCCCTGGGCGCTGCGCACGGCAGTGGAGGAGCTGCTGGTGCGGATGCGGGTGTACCGGCCGTACGCCTCCGGTGACGCGGCTGCCGTCGTCACCGAGGAGGCCGCCGAGGAGGCCCGGCTCGCCTTCGTGGTGCCCGAGGAGGCGGAGGCCGTCGGCATCGTGCGCCGGCTGCTGGTCGAGCCGCCCGGTGACGCCGGCGCGCCGGACCACGCCGACCGGGTGGAGTTCCGCACCCGGTTCGCGCAGACGGCGTCGGCGCTGCGCGCCAAGTCGGTGGAGGACACGGCGTTCTACCGCTATGTGCCGCTGCTGTCGGCGACCGAGGTGGGCGGCGACCCGGGCCGGCCGGGGGTGTCCCCGGAGGACTTCCACGCGTACTGCGCGCGCGTGCAGCGCGACTGGCCGGTCACCGGCACGGTGGTCTCCACGCACGACACCAAGCGCAGCGCCGACGTACGCGCCGCGCTGGCCGTGCTCACCGAGTGCCCCGGCCGGTGGGCGGAGCTGCTGGCCGAGGTGAACCGGCCCGAGGAGGGTGTCGGCGTGCCGGACGGGCAGCTGGCCTGGGCGGCCTGGCAGACGGTGTTCGGGCTGGGGCCGGCCGAGGAGGAGCGGGTGCAGCGAGCGCTGCTGAAGCATGTGCGCGAGGCGGGCATGTACACCAGCTGGACGGAGCAGGAGCCGCCGTACGAGGAGGCGGTGGCCGCGTTCGTCGCCGCGGGGCCGTGCGGGCCGCCCGGTGAGCGTGTGGCGGCCTTCCGCAAGACGTTGGAGCCGCACATCCGGGCCAACGTGCTCGGCACCGCCCTGGTCCATCTGACGATGCCCGGGGTGCCGGACGTGTACCAGGGCACGGAGGGCGAGTGCCGGTCGCTGGTGGACCCGGACAACCGGCGTCCGGTGGCCTTTCCGCCCGAGGTGCCCGGCGAGAAGGACGCGCTGACGGCGGCGGCGCTGCGGCTGCGGGCCCGCCGTCCCGGCGCGTTCGGCGCGGCCGCGTCGTACGACCCCCTGGCGGCCGAGGGACCGGCGGCGGACCACTGCCTGGCGTTCGCGCGCTCCGGTGAGGTGGTGACGGCGGTGACCCGGCTGTCGCTGCGGCTCGCGGAGGCGGGCGGCTGGCAGGAGACCCGGCTGGCGCTGCCGCCCGGCCGGTGGGCGGACGTGCTCGCCCCGGAGCGGGAGTTCACCGGCGACGCGCGCGTGGCGGACCTTTTCGACCGGCTGCCGGTGGTGTTGCTGGAGCGGGTCGGGGAGGGGTGAGGCGGCTCAGCGGACGGGCGCCGCCGGTAGTCGGCAGTCCTCGTACGGCTGTTCCGGCAGGTCTCCGAGAGCGCGCCAGGTGGTGCGCAGGAGGTCCACGAAGGCCTCGGCGGCTCCAGTGGGCGCCACGCGCGCGTAGACGGCCAGGGGGCGTTTCCAGGCCGGGTCGGGGCTGAGGACCGTGCAGTCCTCACCGACGGCCCCGCGCACGATGTGGGCGGGCGCGACGCACACCCCGACACCGGCCGCCGCCATCCGCACGGCGGTCGAGGTGTGCTCGGTCCACACGGCGGTCCGGGGTGCGAACCCGGCCCGCCCGCACGCCCAGTCGAGGAAGCGTGCGCCGTGCACGACGGGTTCCAGCGCGCAGCGGACCCAGGCGCGGTCGGCGAGTTCGGGCAGCGTCACCGTCGTACGGCCCGCGAGCCGGTCGTCGAACGGGACCACCAGGACGAGCTCCTCCTCCCCGACCGGTACGACGGTCCCCGGCGGGTCGGCGGGCACCGGGCCGAAGGCGAGGTCGGCGGCGCCGCGCTGGACGGCCTCCTCCAGGGCCTCGGCGGTGGCGTACTCGTGCAGCCTCAGCAGGACCCGGGGACGGGCCTCGCGCCAGCGGGCGAAGACATCGGGCAGGACGCCCACGGCGAGGGAGTGCAGGGTGGCGACGTGCAGTTCGCCGCCCTCGGCGCCGGCGGTGGCGCGGGCCGCGCGGCGGGCCTGCGCGGCGCTGCGGACGGCGAGTTCGGCGTGCGGCAGGAAGGCCCGCCCCATCGGGGTGAGGCGCACGCCGCGGGTCATGCGCTCCAGCAGGGCGCCACCGACCGACTTCTCCAGGGCCTTGATCTGGTGCGAGAGCGCGGGCTGCGTGACGTGCAGGGCTTCCGCCGCGCGGGTGAAGGACGCCTCGTGGACGACCGTCACGAAGTACTCCATCTGCCGCAGACTCAACTCCGCGCCCTCCCCCGAGACCGATAAACGTCCTGCATGGCTTCCACAAGAACACTGCCTTGGACTCATGGCAAGGGGTGGGCGGAGGCTGGGACCATGAGCACACGGGGCATGACCACGCAGGTCACGAACACAGCGGACGTCATCGTCATCGGCGGGGGCACGGGCGGTTACAGCACCGCACTGCGCGCCGCCGCCCTCGGGCTGGACGTCGTCCTCGTCGAACGCGACAAGGTCGGCGGGACCTGTCTGCACCGGGGCTGCATCCCGAGCAAGGCGATGCTGCACGCCGCCGAACTGGTCGACGGCATCGCCGAGGCACGCGAGCGGTGGGGTGTGAAGGCCTCGCTGGACTCCGTCGACTGGGCGGCCCTGGTGGCCACGCGGGACGACATCGTGGCGCGCAACCACAAGGGGGTCGAGGCGCATCTGGCGCACGCCGGCGTGCGTGTGGTGCGGGGCAGCGCACGGCTGACGGGGGCGCGCACGGTGCGCGTGCAGGAGGTGGGCAGGGATTCCGGGCCGGGAGCGCCGAACGGGCACGCGCCGAGCGCGCACGCCTCCGCCACGCGCCCGCGCAACGATGCCGCGCCCGGCGCGCAGCCGCAATCCGCCCTCGGCGTGCACGACTTCACCGCGCGCCGGGGCATCGTGCTCGCGACCGGCTCACGCCCGCGCACGCTCCCGGGTCTCGAACCGGACGGGCGGCGCGTCGTGACCAGCGACGACGCCCTGTTCGCGCCGGGGCTGCCGGCGTCCGTCCTGGTGCTGGGCGGGGGCGCGATCGGCGTGGAGTACGCATCCTTCCACCGGTCCATGGGCGCGGAGGTCACCCTGGTCGAGGCCGCGGACCGGATCGTTCCGCTGGAGGACCCCGATGTGAGCCGGCATCTGACGCGCGGGCTGCGCAAGCGCGGGATCGATGTGCGGGCGGGCGCGCGACTGCTGGACGCAAAGGTGCTGGACGACGGCGTACGCGCGCGTGTGCGCACCACGCGGGGTGAGCCACGCACGGTGGAGGCGGAGCGGCTGCTGGTGGCCGTCGGCCGGGCGCCGGTCACCGAGGGCCTGGACCTGTCGGCGGCCGGCCTGACGGCGGACGAGCGGGGGTTCGTCGTACCGGCGGACTGGGACCGGCTGGAGACGGCCGTACGGGGCATCCATGTCGTCGGGGACCTGCTGCCGCCGCCCTCGCCGGGCCTCGCCCACGCCTCGTTCGCGGAGGGCCTGCTGGTCGCCGAGACACTGGCCGGGCTGCCGTCGGCGCCGGTGGACTACGCGGCCGTGCCCCGGGTGACGTACTCCGCGCCGCAGACCGCCTCGGTGGGACTGAGCGAGACGGAGGCACGCGCGCGTGGGCGCGAGGTCGAGGTGAACACGATGCCGCTGACCGCCGTGGCCAAGGGAATGGTGCACGGCCAAGGCGGCATGGTGAAGGTCGTCGCCGAGGCCGGTGGCGGGCAGGTGCTCGGCGTGCACCTGGTCGGCCCGAACGTGTCGGAGATGATCGCCGAGAGCCAGCTGATCGTCGGCTGGGACGCCGAGCCCTCGGACGTGGCCCGGCACGTGCACGCGCACCCGACGCTGTCGGAGGCGGTGGGCGAGGTGTTCCTGACGCTCGCGGGACGCGGCCTGCACCAGCAGTGAACGCACGGCACGCACCGCGCCCTCCGCACCCCCGCGATTCCGTCCGGGCGCCCCCGCAGCCTCCCTCGCCGAATGCTTGACAGTTCACCCTTCGCGTGCGGGACTTGGAGGGCGAAGCCGGGCGGAACAAGTCGGGGGTGAGTCTTCTGCCGGAGCTGCGCTACCCCAGCGTTCCCGAACTGGTCGCCACCGCGAAGGCGTTGGCCGCTCAGGAACCCGGGCTGTGCTCGCTCAGGCGGGTGGGCGTCTCGCGCGCGGGAAGACCCCTGCACCTGCTGTCGGTGGGGCACGCCCGGCGGGCGGTGCTGGTGGTCGCCGGCGCCCACGCCAACGAGCCGACCGGGGGTTCCACCCTGCGGGTGCTGGCCGAACGCGTACTGGCCGAGCGTGAGTTGCGGGCCGACACGTCCTGGCACTTCCTGCTGTGCGCGGATCCCGACGGCGCGAGCCTGCATGTGACGCCGGCGCCGCGCAGCCTGCTCGACTACCACCTCGGCTTCTACCGGCCGACGGGCGCCGAGCAGCCGGAGTGGTCGCCGTCCGTGCTGCCGCCGGACCGGCTGCCGCCCGAGACCCGGGCGCTGACCGGGGTGATCGACGAGCTGCGGCCCTACCTCCAGGTGACCCTGCACGGCACCGATCTGGGCGGCAGCTGGGTGCAGTTGACCAAGGACGTGCCGGGGCTCGCGGAGCCGTTCGCCAAGTCCGCGGCGCAGCTGCACATCCCGGTGGAGACGGGCGCCTCGGACGCCGCCGGCTGGCCGGCCTCCGGCCCCGGCGTGCATGTCATGCCCGGCCCGGAGACTGGCGTCGCCTACCCGAGCATGCCGGACGACGCCCGGCACAGCACCTGGTACCACGCGCACCGGTACGGCGGTCTGACGGCCGTGGTGGAGGTGCCCATGTGGGCGAGCGACCTGGTGGACGATCCGGCGCCGCACCCGGCGCCGGCGGCGGCGATGCGGCGCCTGGCCCAGCGGCTGCTGCGGGACTCGCTGGAGGTGGAGCGGATCCTCGCCGAGGCGCTGCCCCGGCTCGACGGCGAGGACGGTCCGCTGCTGCGGGCGGCACGCTGGGCCCTGGAGCTGATCCCGGGCCTGGCCGAGGACTGGATCCACACCCCGCCCGCGGGTACGACGATGGCGTACGTCGGCAGTGTGGACGCCTTCGGGCGGCGGCTGCCGCTGCGCGCGGCGGCGATGCTGCTGCGGGTGCTGCGGGAGACGGACGACCGGGCGGCGCCGCGGCTGGAACAGCTCGTCACCGACTGGTGCGATGCCTTCGCGGCGCGCTTCCGGGCCCGCTGGGTGCCGTTGGAGCACCAGGTGGAGCACCAGTCCCGGACGGTGCTGGTGGCGGCGCAGCAGGCCCGCGAGCAGGCGGTGTGAGCCACGCCGGCCCACGCGCCGCCCCCGTCCACGCCTGCGGCCGCCCGGCCGGCGGTCAGTCCCCCAGGGCGAACACCTCGCCGGTCCGCGCGTCCATGGCGCACGTGTTGGCGTAGGTCTCCTGGAAGTCGACCGGCCGGCCGTTCCACCGGCCGCTCGCGTGGGCGGTCACCGGGGCGTAGATCATCGGGCAGAAGACGTCCTTGGGCGGGATACGGCCGATGTCGCCGTCCCTGGCGGCGAGTTCGGCGCAAGCCTCGGCCGCGTGCGGGTGGCCCACGGGCGGATCGCACAGCAGCAGGGTGCCCCGGGCGTCGCTCGAGCTCGTCTCACCCTTGGTGACGGTGAGGTAGAGCCAGTTGCCGGGGAGGAGGTCGCGGGACGCCGCGTGGGCCGGCCCCGCGGCGAGGAGCCCCGCGGCCGCCAGCAGGGCGCCGCCCGCCGCTGTCGCTCTGGTGAGGTACGTCATGCCCCCTTCCATCGGCACGCCGGCCCGCGTACCACAGCCCGGCTCACCCGATCGGGACGGCACGCGCGTGTGCCGGGAGCACCCGTTCGAACGGGAGCGGCCGTCGCCGCTCAGCTCGTGGCGAGCCGGAAGACCACCCTGCCGAAGGCGACCTGGTCGCCCTCGCTGACGACGACCGAGCCGATCACCCGGCGGCCGTTGACGGTGGTGCCGTTGGTGGAGCCGAGGTCCCTGAGGACCCACATGCCGCCCTGACGGCGAAGCTCGGCGTGCACGCGGGAGACCGTCTCGTGGTTCAGGCGCAGCCCGTTGGCCGGGTCGCGGCCGATGCGCAGCGGATGGGTGTGCTCCGGACGCGGCAGCAGCAGCTTCGGCAGCCGCTCGGCCTGCCAGGCCCGGCGCAGCCGTACGGTGAACCCGGAGACGGCCTCGACGGTGCCGAAGACCGCGCGGGAGAAGCGGTTCTCCCGGGGCAGGTCGGCGACGAGGGCGGCCAGTTCGTCGGCGCGGCGGGCGGCCAGCGCCAGCTCCATGCGGCGCACGAACGTGTCGTGCGAGAGCCGGCCCATGGCGACGCCGTCACGCAGCACCTGCAGCGCCTTGTCGCGCTCCGCGTCGGACAGCCGCGCGGGGTACGTGGAGAACTCGAAGGACGACGTCACGCTGGTGATTGTCGGGCAGTGAACCCCGGGTGTCCAGGAAACGGGGAATCGACGCCGATCTGCGGGTACTTCCACGACACCCACCGGGAAAGGACGGATTCGAAAGCGGATTGATCGTCCCGGCGGGCACGATGGGGGCGCGGGACATCACGGTGAGCAGGCGAGACATCACAGGCGCAAGCTCACAGACGCAAGCCATCACAGACGAAGGGGAACCGTCCGTGCAGTTCGAGGTGTGGGCACCGCAGGCAGACCGAGTGACGCTCCATTGCGAGGGCGGCACGCGCGCGTTGGCGCGTGATCCGGAGCGCGCGGGCTGGTGGACGGGGGAGGCGGAGGCCGGTGACGGCGCCCGGTACGGCTTCGCGCTGGACGACGGCCCCGTGCGGCCGGACCCGCGCTCGCGCCGCCAGCCGGACGGGCCGGACGGGCTGAGCGCGGTCGTGGACCACGGGCGCCATGCGTGGCGTGCCGAGTGGGCGGGGCGTGGACTGCCCGGTGCGGTGCTCTACGAGATGCACGTGGGCACGTACACCCGGGAGGGCACCCTGGACGCGGCGGCGGCCCGGCTGGAGCACCTGGTGGAACTGGGTGTCACCCATGTGGAGTTGCTGCCGGTGTGTCCGTTCCCGGGGCGGCACGGGTGGGGCTACGAGGGGGTGTCGCTGTGGGCGGTGCACGAGCCGTACGGCGGCCCGGAGGCGCTGAAACGGTTCGTGGACCGGGCGCACGAGCTCGGTCTGGGCGTCGTCCTGGACGTCGTCCACAACCACTTGGGCCCGTCCGGGAACTATCTGCCGCTCTTCGGGCCGTACTTCACCGATGCCCACCACACGCCGTGGGGCTCGGCGGTGAACCTGGACGGGCCCGGCTCGGACGAGGTACGCGCGTTCTTCGTCGGCAGCGCGCTGGCGTGGCTGCGGGACTACCGGATCGACGGGCTGCGGCTGGACGCGGTGCACACGCTGTACGACACGCGCGCGTGCCACTTCCTGGAGGAGCTGTCGGCGGCCGTGGACGCTCTCGCCGACGAGCTGGGCCGGCCGCTGTTCCTGATCGCCGAGTCGGACCTGAACGACCCGCGGCTCATCACCGCGCGCGCGGAGCACGGCCTCGGGCTGCACGCGCAGTGGAACGACGACTTCCACCACGCCCTGCACACCGCGCTGACCGGTGAGTCGCAGGGCTACTACGCGGACTTCGCGCGCGCCCCGTTCGCCGCGCTCGCCAAGACGCTCACCGCCGGCTACTTCCACGACGGCACGTACTCCAGCTTCCGCGGCCGGCACCACGGCAGGCCGCTGGACCGCGCGCGGGTGGCCGGGCACCGGCTGCTCGGCTACGGCCAGACCCACGACCAGGTCGGCAACCGCGCCCAGGGCGACCGGCTCGCGGCCCGTCTGTCCCCCGGGCTGCTGGCCTGCGCGGCGACGCTGACGCTGACCTCGCCGTTCACGCCGATGCTGTTCATGGGCGAGGAGTGGGCGGCGGGCACGCCCTGGCAGTTCTTCGCCGACCACACCGATCCGGAGCTGGCCGAGGCGGTACGGCGGGGCCGGCGGCGGGAGTTCGCGGCGCACGGCTGGGCCGAGGAGGACGTACCGGACCCGCAGGACCCGGCGACCCGCGAACGGTCCTGCCTGGACTGGTCGGAACCGGAACACGAGCCCCACGCGAGCGTGCTCGCCTGGTACCGCCGGCTGATCGCCCTGCGGCACGAGCAGCCGGACCTCACCGACCCGGACCTGGCCGACACCAAGGTGGCCTACGACGAGGACGCCCGCTGGCTGGCCTTCCGGCGCGGTGACGTACGGGTGGCGGTGAACCTCGGCAAGGAACCCGCGGCGATCCCGCTGGGCACCCGCCCCGCGACGGTCCTGGCGGCCTGGGAGCCGGTGGAGCTTCCGGGAGCGGACGGGCTGCTCCAGGTGCCCGGGGAGTCGTGCGTGGTGCTGGCGCAGCCCTGAGCGGGGCCGACCGTGCCCCGTAGCGGCGCGGGGCCGTGTCCGCTCCGCGCCTGCCGCCGCGTGGGCACCCCCGGCAGGCGCGCGCCGCGGGCCGGAGTCGGTGCGCTACGGCTCCGGCTCGTCCTCCTTGAAGTCCGACAACCGCTCCAGCAGGATCGGCTCCCAGGCGCGCCGCAGCTGGGTCCGCAGGAGCGCGGGGGATCCGCCCGCGCGGCCGTCCAGGTGGTCGGTGAGGTGGATGACGGTGTCGCAGCGGGCGAGCCACAGGCCGCGCAGGCAGGGGCGGGCGGCGTAGCCGGCGAGGGTGGCGGCGCGGACGGCCGCCGGGGAGCCGACGGCGACGGCCAGGCCGGCGATGTCCTCGGCGGGGTCGCCCAGGGACGCCCGGGTCCAGTCCAGGATGCCGCGCACCCGGCCGTCGGCGCTGGCCACCACGTGCTCGCCGGTCAGGCCGTGGTGGGTGAGGACGGCGGTGCCGGGCTGCGCGGTGAGCTGGGCCGCGCCGGGCGGGGTCAGCTGGTGCAGCCGGGCGGCGTCGAACTCGTCGGCGGCGGCGAGCCGTTCGGCCGCGTGCACGGCCATGCGGCGCAGCGCCTCCAGGGAGCGCGGGGCGGTGCGCGGCACGCCGAGCGTCTCGGCCTGCCGTGCGGGCACCGCGCGCAGCCCGGTGAGCAGGGCGGCGAGATCGGCCTCGCCGACGGCGGACACGTCGTGCTCGTCGGCGGTGCCGCCGGGCACCTTGGTGTCCAGGGTGTAGGCGAGGCCGGGCGCCCAGTCGCCGTGCGCGACGCTGGTGGGGACGGCGACGGGCACGTGCGGCCGGACCAGGTCGCGCAGGCGCAGTTCCCGGCGGCGCAGCACCGAGGCCTCGCGGTCGGGGGCGAGGCGCAGCACATGACGGGCGCCCACCCACCACGTGTGCGCGCTGCCCTCCGTCACGGGCCGCACATCGGGGCCCGCCGTGTCGGCGCCGCCCTCCTTGAGCAGCGAACGGACCAGTCTGCGGACGGTGTCCGCGGTGGGTTCCGGTGCCTGGGTCATGGGTCGCGCGTCGCCGTTCCTGGATGTCGTCGAGGGTGTGTCCCCTGGGTCGCCTCAGCGGTCTGTCAGCCCACTATGACCATGTCACGCGTGGTGTTGTTGAGGCGGCGGCCGCCGTCCTCGGTCACCGTGACGATGTCCTCGATGCGCACCCCGAACCGGCCGGGCAGGTAGACGCCGGGCTCGACGGAGAAGCACATCCCGGGCACGAGGGGCTGTTCCTCGCCCTCGATCATGTACGGCGGCTCATGCGTGGTGACGCCGATGCCGTGCCCGGTGCGGTGGATGAAGTACTCGCCGTAGCCGGCGTCGGTGATCACCGCGCGGGCGGCGCGGTCGACCTCCTGGCAGGCCACGCCGGGCCGTACGGCCTGGTAGCCCGCCTCCTGGGCCTCGCGCACGATGTCGTGCACCCGGCGCTCCTCCTCGGTGGGTTCACCCACGTGGACGGTGCGGGTGGTGTCGGAGCCGTAGCCGTCCTTCAGGCCGCCGAAGTCCAGGACGACCATGTCGCCGCGCCGGATGACGCGGTCGCCGACCTCGTGGTGCGGGTTGGCGCCGTTGGGGCCGGAGCCGACGATGGTGAAGTCGACCTGGGAGTGGCCGAAGCGGCGCAGCAGGCCGGCGAGGTCCTGGCCGACGTCGGACTCGCGGCGGCCGGCGAAGGGAACCTTGCGGATCTCCTCGAACGTCGCATCGGCAGCCGCTCCGGCGGCGGCGAGGAGTTCCAGTTCCGCGGCGTCCTTGACGGCGCGCAGCATGGGGAGGGCGTCGGTGAGCGAGGCGTAGGAGGTCTGCGGCAGGGCCCGCTGGAGGCCCAGCAGGTGCATGGCCCAGGTGTTGTCGCTGATGCCGAACCGGCCCTGGCCGTCGAGGAGGGCGGCGGTGACGGCGTAGGGGTCCTTGCCGTCGGTCCAGTCGCGCAGGGTCAGCGCGGTCGCGCCGGCCGCGTGCTCGGCGTCGGGGGCCTCCAGGGTGGGCACGACGAGCACGGGGTCCCGGCCGGGGGTGAGGACCAGCACGGTGAGCCGTTCGGTGACGGCGGTGGGCGTGTAGCCGGTGAGCCAGACCATGTCCGGTCCCGGCGCCACGAGCAGTCCCGCGAGGCCGGCGTCGGCCGCGGAGCGCGCGGCACGCTCCATGCGGGCCCTGTAGTCGGCGGCGGTGAAGGTCGCGGGCGTACTACCGGTCATCCGGGCCTCCGGGCGCGGGTGGGGAAACGGGCGTCGGCGTCTCGGGCAGCATCCTGCCCGGCCGGACAGGGTCACGCGAGCCGATCGCCGGTGCTCCCCGCGGGGCGCGGTCGGCTCGGAAGGGACTCGGCATGGGGCCATCATGGCGCGCCGGGCGGACGGTCACCAGCGGGTTTCCCGGGGTGACCGAGAGTCGTGCGGCGGGGCCCGCGGCGGCCCGCTGAAGCCTCGTGAGGCAGGGCGCACGTCTCACGTCACCACGCCGGGTACGACCGTCAACTGCTGGTAGCCCCCTCCGCTGTGACGCACGGTGAGGAGCACCTGCTTCCCGGGGCGGGCCTGGGCGACGGCCCGGGCGAGGTCGGCGGCGGTGTCGACGCGGGCGGAGCCGAACTGCAGCAGCACGTCCCCGCGGACCAGGCCTGCCGTATAGCCGGGGCCGGGCACGTGCACGCCCACGACCAGCGCGCCCACCTTGTCGGCGTCGACGGCCTCGACGCCCAGGGTCGCCCCGGTCGCGGCGGCGGGAGCGGGGCTCGGGGCGGGTGTACCGGCAGGGGCGGTGGGCGCGGGCCTGGCCGGCGGGGCCTGGCGTTGCAGCTCGGCGAGCTTGCTCATGCCGATCACGGTGGCGCCGACCGTGCCCATGCCGACACCGGACAGCACGAGCAGGGTGCCGGTGCACAGGACGAACAGCAGGGTCCGCAGCCGCCGTCCGCGCCGTGGCGCGGCGTGCGGGCGGTGCGGCGGGCCGGGGGTGCCGCTCTCCCCCCGGTCCTGACCGGGCATCGGCTTGGGACGCAACACAGTCTGTTCCATGGTTCGCTCGCCTCCGGCTGGTGCTCTACCCGGGGCGCAGGGCCGCGACGAGACACGAACGAGTGAGACTGGCCCGAGCGTGGCGGAGGGTAGCCATAGCCCAAAGGGGCCGGCGTCGGGGCACACCCAGCGCCCATGTCCTTCGGCGCGGCGCGGGCGTCACACCGCTCGCACCAGCCTTCGCACCACCTCCCGCGCCGCTCCTCCGGGACTCCCGCCGTGGACGAGTTCCGTGCGGTGGACGACCCGGGGCGCGGTGAGGGGGACGGCGACCGTGCCGGGTACGGCGGTGGCGGCCGAGCTCGGCAGCAGGGCGAGGCCGTGGCCGGCGGCCGCGAGGGCGGTGAGAGTGCGCAGGTCGGTGCCCTCGTAGCGCAGGGCGGAACGGAACGCGCGGCTGCCGGTCGCGGCGCGCAGCTGGCCGAGCGGGAGGGCGGCGTCGGGCGCGTCGAGCCAGCGGGCGTCGGCGAGGTCGGCGAGGCGCAGGCCGGCCCGGGTGGCGAGGGGGTGCCGGGCGGGCAGCAGGACGCTCACGGGTTCCTCGGCGAGACCGTGCGTGGTCAGCGGCGCCACGTCCGGCAGGCGCAGCGGATCGCTGGGTGCGGCGAGCCCGTCGAGGAGGCCGAGGTCGGCGGTGCCGGTGGCGACGGCGGGCGGAATCTCCGCGCGGGTGAGGACGCGCAGGGTGACGCCGGCCGGCGGGAGGGCGGCGAGGACGCCCGCGCCGAGCGCGGTCGGGGTGGTGGCGAGGGTCAGACCGCGCTGGGGTGCGGCGGCCATGCGGAGGATGTCGGCGCGGGCCGCGTCCAGCCGCAGCAGCAGCGGGCCCGCGTGCTCCAGCAGCCGCTCGCCGGCCGCGGTGGGCGCGACGGGGCGCCGGGTCAGCAGGGGTGCGCCCAGGTCCTGTTCGAGCGCGGCGATGTGCTGGGAGACCGCGGACTGGGTGTAGCCCAGCTCGCGGGCGGCCTCCGAGAAGGAGGCGAGGCGGGCCACGGTGACGTATGTGCGCAGCAGGTGCGGGTCCATGCGGCCCAGGATCGCATCACCATCAGCTCTGCTTATCGATGGTGCAGTAATCATCGTTGGACGTGAACTCGCGGTGGCCCGGAGGATGAGGGGCATGACGAACACCGCCACCGTCGCCCTCGTCGGCGACCGCTCGCCCCATGTCGTTTCGCACACGCGCGTGCCGCTTCTGCTGGAGGCCCTGGCCGAACGCGACGGGCTGGTCCTGGACGCGTACTGGATCCCCTCCACGGACGCGGAGGCCGAGGGCGCGGTCCGCGGCTTCGACGCGGTGTGGGTGCTGCCGGGCAGCCCGTACCGCAGCGAGGCGGGTGTCCTCGCGGCCGTACGCACGGCGCGCGAGGAGGGCATTCCGTTCCTGGGCACGTGCGGCGGCTTCCAGCACGCGGTGCTGGAGTTCGCCCGCAACGTGTGCGGGCTGACCGGGGTGGCACACGCCGAGAACGACCCGGACGCCACCGACCCGCTCATCGAGCCGCTGGCCTGTTCGCTGGTGGGCCATGAGGCCGCGGTGACGATCGAGCCGGGCTCGCTGGCGGAGTCCGTGATCGGCGCGCCGCGCACGGTCGAGCGGTACTTCTGCGCCTACGGCCCCTCCCGCCACCTCGACACGCTCCGCGCCCACGGACTGCGGTTCTCCGGCCACGACGAGGACGGTCAGGTACGGCTCGCCGAACTGCCCGGCCACCCCTTCTTCCTGGCGTCCCTGTTCCAGCCGGAACTCTCCGGCGACCCCGCGCGCCCGCACCCGATGATCAGGGCCCTGGCGCAAGCCGCGGCCGACCACGCGTCCCGCGAACTCGCCCACCCGGCCTGAGCCCCGCCGCCCCTCGGACCACCGCGCCCCGGCCCGGCGCCGGTCGGCCGCCCTCTCCCGGACGACCCGACCCCCGGACGGACGGACCGCCCGACGCCGCGGCCGAAAACGCGGCAGGCCTCGGCGCGACGGTTCGAGGGCGCCTGGGCCTCCGGACCTTGGGGCATGGCCTCTGCGCGGCGGTTCGAGGACGCCCGGACCTCCAGCCTTGGGGCCACCGCCCGGCCGTCGAAAGGCCGCCCCCGAGACCACCGAGGTGCCGGGCCACCCGAGTATCGGACGGCCTCCCCCTCAGACCACCCGACCGCCCGACCAGCCGACGGCCGCCCCGCACCACCGGCCCTCGGACAGCCCGCCCGCCGTGGCCCCGGACGTACTCCGTGGTTCCGGCCGCCCGGCCGTCGAAATGCCGCCCCCCGCGACCACCGAGGTGCCGGGCCACCCGAGTATCGGACGGCCTCCCCCTCAGACCACCCGACCGCCCGACCAGCCGACGGCCGTCTCGGTCCACCGGCCCTCGGACAGGCCGCCCGCCGTGGCCCCGGACGTACTCCGTGGTTCCGGCCGCCCAGCGGTCCGCGAGTCGCGGGCCGCCGCCGTGGCTCAGCCCGTGTGGCCCTCTCCATGGCCGCCGTATGCGCCGCCGTGGGCTCACCGAAGTTCCCGGAGTGCCCGGTTCCGCACGAGCGGATTCCGCGACCGTCAGCCGAGTGAGAGGGCCGGCGCTGCGGGCGCCCGGCCGGGCAGGAAGCCGTGTGAGCGGCGGCCCAGCCACTCGGCCTTGTAGCGGTCCACGCTCCGGTGCCAGTTCAGGATTCCGGCCATCCAGTTCTGCAGGTCGAGGACATAGCCGTCCATCGCGGCCCGCCCCGCCTCCGAGAGCTCGAAGCCGTCGTAGAGCACGGGCAGTTCGTGCTCTACGACGTGCTCGAACTGCTGCATGCGCTGGGTCGTCAGGTCGTGTACGACACGGAGGGCGGCCGGGTAGTCGACGCCGAAGAAGTTCTGCACCACGAGGACGGAGTTGTGGATCTCACCCTCGTACTCGATCTCCTTCTGGTACGAGAAAATGTCGTTGAGCAGGCAGGCGTAGTCGACGGCGGCGTTCTCCAGGAAGCGGACCGGGCCGCTGCGGTACACCTCCGGCGGGACGGCGGGGCCGCGGCCCATCCGGCACAGGCTCAGGGTGAGGTCGGAGCCGAAGGTGGCGCGCCGCATCTCCAGGTAGTCGACCGGGTCGGGGATGCGGTTCTGCAGCTGGTTGGACAGCTCCCACACCCAGCTCTCGGTCATGGTGTCCACCGCCGTCTTCAGGCCGCGCCGCTGGTCGGCGGTCATGCCGGCCGTCGTCCGCGCCCACAGGTCGATCAGCCCCCGCTCCATCGCGTTGGCCGGGACGAGGGCCGGCCCGCCCTCGACGGGCATGCACTGCGACAGCCGGGCGGTGGTCAGCCGGGCGGCGGCGAGGTCCCGGCGGCGGCCGTGGACCAGCGGGTAGTAGTCGTCGCCGTACGTCCCCCAGGCGAGCCACTGGGCGCTGAGGTCGAGCGCCTCGGGGGTGGCGTCCGGATCCAGGCCGGCGGAGCACAGCGCGAGGTCGTGGGCGGCGAGTCTGTCCTCGTCCCAGACACCCTCCTCCAGGATGCCCATGCGGTGCGACCAGCCCACGAGGCCCAGGCGCGCGTCGTCGAGGTGGGGGCTCAGTTCGAGCCGGTACGGCATGTGGAACTCGGGCAGGATCGACGGGCCGACCTTCTGGTACGGCAGGTGGGTGTAGGCGCGCAGGCGTTCCTGCGCGGCCGAGGCGAGGAGCGCACCGACGTCGGCGGCCGACACACCGGGGCCGCTGGACAGCTGCCAGGGCGCGCCGGGCCGCGCTCCCTTGTTCATGTAGCGGCTGGAGCGCATGTGCCATTCGTGGCCGCCGGACTGCCAGTCCTGCAGCCCCTTGGTGTAGGCGGCGACCGCTGCGGCCTGGTCCGGGGTGAGGCCCTTCTCCACCGCCACGGCGGGGACTTCGGTGAGCGCGGTGTGCTCGAACTGGTGCAGACGTGAGGTGAGGATGTCGTTGACGGTCTCGGCGGCCTCCTGGGTCGTACAGCCGAAGAAGGTCTCCAGCACCAGCACGCCGTTGCTGTTCTCGCCCTCGTCCTCGACCTCGCGCTGGTAGGAGAACAGGTCGTTGCGCAGGTGGACGGCGTCGGAGAACGTCTCCATGAGGACCCGCAGCGGCCGGGTGCCGGCGACGGCGGCGGGCACCTCGGCGGTCGCGTACTCCACGAGCCCGGCCGACCAGGGGGCGCCGCCCACCTTGCGGCGCATCTCGATGTACTCGACGGGGTTGGCGATCCGCCCCTCGTCGATGTTCGACAGCTCCCACATCGACTCGTTGAGCAGGTGCTCGGTGGCCACGGAGAAGCGGCGGCGCCAGTCCAGAGACATCGACGGCACCGTGCGCGCCCACAGGTCCTTCAGCCCCGCCTCGACGGGATTCCCCGGCTCCGGCACGGGGGTTGCCGGGTCGAGCGGCATGAACAGGGCCAGGCGGTCCAGGTGCGCCTTGCCGGCGGCGCGGTCGGGGGTGCGCTTGTACATGTCGAGGAAGTGGTCGTCGAAGAAGAACACCCACACGTACCAGTCGGTGATCAGCGAGAGGGCCGGTCCGTCGCAGTCGGGGTGGGTGTACGCGCACAGCAGTCCGTAGTCGTGCGCCTCCAGGTCGGCCTGCTCCCAGATCCCGGAGCCTTCCAGCATGCCCATCTCGCGTGCCCACTCGGTCGAGTGGGCACGGGCCTCGTCGAGGTGCGGGTTGAGCCGCGCGGGATACGGCATGTAGAAGTGCGGGAGTTCGAACGGCTGCGTCATGGCCGGGGCCCTACCCGCGGTCTCCAACGCCCATCCGCCACACGGGACATGATCACACCATCGCGTGAACCGCCGGGGAACAGGGGAACCTCCGGGCTCGGACGAGCACCGTCGCGGGGCCCCGCGGTATGCCCCGTCCGCGCCCTTGCCGTGCCCTCGCTGACGGGCCACGGTAGGCCCATGACCTCCTTTGTGCTGCCCCATGAGGTGCACGGCGACGGCGCCCACAAGGTGTTCGCCGTGCACGGCTGGTTCGCCGACCGCTCCGCCTACGCCACCGTCCTGCCGGACCTCGACCGCACCTCCTTCACCTATGCGCTGGTCGACCTGCGCGGTTACGGCGAGGCCCGGGACGCGGCGGGCGCGTACACGACGGCCGAGGCGGCCGGGGACCTGGTGGAGCTGGCCGACCATCTGGGCTGGGAGCGGTTCTCGGTGATCGGGCACTCGATGGGCGGCGCGGTGGCACAGCGGCTGGCCGCCACGGCCTCGGACCGGCTGCGCCGGATGGTCGGTGTCTCCCCGGTGCCGGCCTCGGGGGTGCCGCTGGCCGGCGAGCAGGCCGCGCTGTTCGAGGACGCCGCGCACAAGCCGGAGAACCGGCGCGCGATCATCGACTTCACCACCGGGGGCCGGCGTCCCGCCGCCTGGCTGGACCGGATGGTCGCGCGCTCGCTGGAGTGCAGCGACGCCCATGCGTTCCGGGCCTGGCTGGGCTCCTGGGCGGCCGAGGACTTCCACGCCGACGTCGAGGGCAGCGAGGTGCCCGCGCTGGCCGTGGCCGGGGAGCTGGACCCGGCCCTCCCGCCCGAGGTCATGCGGCAGACCTGGATGTCCTGGTATCCGCGTGCCGAGCTCGTGGCCCTGCCGTTCGCCGGGCACTACGCCATGGACGAGTCCCCGCTGGACCTGATCCGCGTGGTCGAGGACTTCCTGCGAGCGGACGCCGAGAAGCCGGCCTACGCCGGGAACCCGGCGGCCGCCGTGGCCGCCGTCGGCGAGGGCGAGCCGGCGTGAGCGTGCGCGAGACCCGTCCGGTGCCCGACGTGTTCGACCCGCGCCGGTACGCCG
The DNA here is from genome assembly GCF_044456925.1 of Streptomyces sp. NPDC050743. Taxonomy (NCBI): domain Bacteria; kingdom Bacillati; phylum Actinomycetota; class Actinomycetes; order Kitasatosporales; family Streptomycetaceae; genus Streptomyces; species Streptomyces sp. NPDC050743. The sequence continues at coordinate 14,814 of NZ_JBITGJ010000040.1, read as the reverse complement.
TCGGTGTGCCCCACGACGACTACCGCCTGCTGCGCGAGGGCCACCCGGTCGCCTGGCAGGAAGAGCCGGAGGTGCTGGGCTGGCCGGCCGGGCCGGGTTTCTGGGCGGTGACCCGGCACGCGGACGTCGTCCGGGTGCTGAAGGACGCCACGACGTACTCCTCCCGCCTCGGTGCGACCCAGATCCGCGACCCGGACCCGGAGGACCTGCCCTTCATCCGCCGCATGATGCTCAATCAGGACCCGCCGCAGCACGGACGGTTGCGGCGGCTGGTGAGCCGGGCGTTCACGCCGGGCCGGGTCGACCGGTTCGCGGCCGTCGCCCGGGAGCGGGCGCGCACCCTGCTCGCCGGTGCGCTGCGGCAGGCCCGGCACGGGGACGGCTCGGCCGACCTGGTGGCCACCGTCACCGACGAGTACGCCCTGCTCAACCTGGCTGATCTGCTGGGCGTGCCGGAGAGCGACCGGCGGCTGTTGCTGCACTGGACGCAGCGGGTCATCGGCTACCAGGACCCGGACGAGGCCGGTCCGGCGGTGCTGGACGGGACGGGGAAGCCGGTCAATCCGCGTTCCCCGGCGATGCTCGAGGACATGTTCGCGTACGCCCACCGGTTGGCCGCGTACAAACGCCGGTATCCGGCGGACGACATCATGACGACGCTCGCCCACGATGCCGAACTCGCCGAGGGTGAGATGGAGATGTTCTTCTTCCTGCTCACCGTCGCCGGCAACGACACCGTGCGCAGCGCGGCCCCCGGCGGACTGCTGGCCCTGGCAGAGCACCCGGAGGCCTATGCGTCGTTGCGGGCCGGCAAGGTCGAACCGGCCACCGCCGCGGAGGAGTTGCTGCGCTGGCATCCGCCCGTGCTGACCTTCCGCCGGACCGCCGCGCGGGACACGGAACTCGCGGGGCGGCGGATCCGGGCCGGGGACAAGGTCGTGGTCTTCCACGCCTCGGCCAATCGGGACGAGCGGGTCTTCACCGATCCGGACCGGCTCGACCTCGCCCGCTCCCCCAACCCGCACGTGTCCTTCGGCGACGGCCCGCACGTCTGCCTGGGCGCCCACTTCGCACGGCTGCAACTGCGGCTGCTCCACGAGGAGGTGCTGCGGGTGGTCCCCGAGCCGCGGCTCGCCGCGCCGGCCGGGCGTCTCGTGTCGAACTTCATCAACGGCATCAAGTCACTGCGCGTGCAGGTCACTTGACGTCGGCGCCGGAAACCTGGATCAGCGCGTGCGTGCCGCTGGTGCGCCAGCGCCCGTCCTCGGCCGCCACCAGCGCGGCCTCGGTCGCCGCGGACAGGCCGGTGATCACGTCGGACTTCAGGGTGCGCAGCGCGGCGACCGGGCCGGGGAAGTAGGCGGTCGTCTCCTGGAAGGGCGTGGTCGGCGGCCAGAGCCGGTCGCCCACCAGACGCCGGTAGTTGAGGTCGCCCTTGAAGACGGTCAGGGTGGCCGCGGCGAACTCGGCGCGCAGGTCGTCGGGCATCTCCTCGTACGGCAGCGGGGCGCAGGAGAAGGGGTGGGCGCGCACGGTGAGGCGGCCGTCGGCCATGGCCGACCAGAGCACGCGCCCGTACTCGGCGGCCGCGCCGGAGGCGGCGCGCAGCCGGTGCAGCGCGTCGACGACGTCGGCGGTGGTGGCGTCGGAGACGTAGTACGGGTACGGCTTGACGTGCAGCACCGTGCGTGCGGCCCGGCCCTCGGCGAGGAGATGGGCGATCAGCAGCAGGTCCGGGACGAGTTCGCGACCCGCGTTGTCCGCGACCAGGACGAGAGTGGCCGTGCCGTCGGGCGGCAGCAGCGACCACAGGGCCGTACTGTCGTCGGCGACCAGCGCGGGGGCCGGGTCCCGGGCCTCGGCGCCCTCGGCGGAGAGCCGGAAGCCGAGGTCGGCGCGGTTGCCCCACAGCGAGCCGTGCAGCAGGGCGTGCGCCCGCGCCTCCTCCGGCAGGCCGGGCAGGGCGTCCAGTGCGGCCAGTTCCTCGTCCGTCTCCGGCGCGTCGAGTTCGGCGCGCTTGAACGGGCGGAAGGGGTCGATGCCCTGCCAGGCGCCGGGGCCGAACCAGCCGACGGCCTCCAGCAGCCGGCGGTAGAAGTAGCTCTCGGACCACAGCCACGGCACGTCGTACCAGGAGTTCCCGGCACAGCCGGCCAGGCCCCACTCCTGCCACCGGTCCCGGTCCGGGGCACCGGCGGGCAGCGGCTCGACCGTCCCCTCGGTGCAGCTCTTCAGCAGCTCCTCCAGTGCCCGGTGCTGCCCGGGGCCGTACGGGAAGGCGTCCCGTACCCGGCCGATGATCGCGGGGTGCCGTTCGGCCAGCACGCTGTGCGGGAACGAGCCGGGTTCGTTGCCGAGGATCACGGGTGCGAACGGGGTGGAGGGCATGTCCGTCACCGTATCGCGCGGCTCAGGCGGTTCTGATCTCCCGCTCCAGCTGCGTGGCGAGCGTGACGTAACGGGGACGGCGGTGCACCGGGACCAGGCCCCGGATCAGGAGGTGCCACATCTCGGCAACCCGGCGCGGAAGCCGACCTACCGGTTCGAGCGAGCGGCCTGCGACGCGGGTGCCGACGAAGAAGGAGACCAGCGAGTGCGCGACGATCCCGACGTCGAGATCGCCGTGCACATCGGACTCCCTGACGGCTCCGGTGAACTTCCGGGTGGCGAACTCCAGCCACTCGGTGAACGGGTGCCGCAGCGGCGGGCGTACGGCGACGCCGGCGGTGGCGAGGCGGAGCGCGGCGCGCGGCACCGGGTCCTCCACGGCGAGTCTGGCGATCCCGAACGTGGTGCGCATCAGACCTTCCAGCGAGGAGCAGCCGCGGCTCTCGACCTCGGCGACCAGCGCTTTGGCAGCGCCCGCGTTGAGCTCCAGGATGACGTGGGCGAGGTCCTCCTTGGCCGCGAAGTGGAAGTACAGCGCCCCCTTGGTGACCTTCGCGTGCGCGACGATGTCGCTCAGGCTCGTGGACTCGTAGCCCTGCCGGTCGAACAGATCGGCGGCGGCCGTGATGATCGTTGCCCGGGTCTGTTCGGCGCGTAACTGCCTCGCCATCCTCGGACCCCTCCTCGCGACTCGTACGAACGGGACATGCGGTTTGTTTTTGACCCCTTGCACACGATAACTCACCGAAGGGCAGCGGCAGTCCGGGGTGCGGACCGGCGCCGGGACACGTGTCACCTGCCGATCCGGCGTCGGACGGCCCCTCGGCGGTCCGCGAACGACGAGACCAGGACGCATCCCCCCTTCCGTGCCCGGCCGCTTCCGGCAGCCGCGGGGCGGCGGGTGCCGGACCCATGATCGCCACGATACGAGGACGACCGCCGGCTCCTCAACGGTGTCTTGAAGGAGGCGCGAAACGTCCGTACCGGTCGGTGCTTTCGCCCCCCGGACCACCGATCCGCCGGTCCGGCTGAACGCACGGACCGTCCCCGCCGTACTGGACCGCGCAGACCCCGTTCCCGCGCCCGCCGAGGAGACATCCCGGATGACCCGGACGACCGCCCGCCCGAGCGTCACGGCGGCCGCCGCCGCGGCCCCGCTCCTGCTCCTGTCGTGGCGGCGGGGCCTGCCCAGGCGCACGGGGCCCCCACGGATCCGGTCAGCCGGGTCTACGCCTGCTCCCCCGAGGGCGGCGAGGCCGGCCGCTCGGCGGCCTGCCGGGCGGCGGTCGCGGCGAACGGCGCTCCCTTCACCGCGTGGGACAACCTGCGCGTGGCAGGGGTGAACGGCCGTGACAGGAAGGTGATTCCGGACGGCAGACTGTGCAGCGGGAACCTTCCGGCGTACCGGGGCCTGGACCTGGCGCGGCGGGACTGGCCGGCGACCCGGCTGACGCCCGGCGGCAGACTGACGATGACGTACGCCTCGACGATCGCGCACGCGGGCACGTTCCGGCTGTATCTGACCAAGCCCGGCTACGACCCGGCGAAACCGCTCGCCTGGTCCGATCTGCCGGAGCGGCCCTTCGCGCAGGTCACCGACCCGCCGCTGCGCGACGGGGCGTACCACATCGGCGCGACACTGCCGACGGACCGGACGGGCCGTCAGGTCCTGTACACCGTCTGGCAGAACAGCAGCACGACGGACACCTACTACTCGTGTTCCGACGTGGTGTTTGCGGAGAAGGGCGAGAAGGGGGCGGGGAAGACGAAAACCGGACCTGCCGTGTCGGCAAGTCCGGCTTCCGCCGCCGGCGGGCGCGTCACCCGGGACTCGGGCCCCTCGGCGCCCGTGCTGGCGGGCGGCGCCGCAGCGGTGCTGGTGCTCACCGGGGGCGCCGCCCTCGCAGTGCGTCTGCGACGGCGCTGAACTCTGCTGATTATCAGAGAAGTTGGCTGCTCAGTTGACGTAGACCGGGGTGCCGCCGTCCGTCACGGGCGCGTACTTGGCGGTGAAGTAGCCGTTGGCGAAGCACAGCGACGAACCGGAGGTCTTGGTGAACTGCTGGTTGGTGAAGCTGATGCTGTTGTCGGCGTTGTCGGCCTTTCCGGTCAGGGAGGCCGCCTGGTAGACGCAGGTGATGGAGCCCAGCAGGGTGCGCAGCTTGACCGTGGTCTGGATGGTGGAGCCGCTCGCCGGCGAGACGGTGAGGGTGCCGTCGGAGGCGACCGTCGCCGTGTAGGGCAGGTTGTCGACGGTGATGCTGCTGACACCGAGGACGCCGGTGACGTTGCTGGTGCAGGAGCTGCTGTCGAAGGTGTGCCCGGTGACGGACTCGGTGGCCGTGCCGGGGGCGGTCGGGTTGTCGGTGACCGTGGCGGTGAACTGGGAGGACGTGCAGCTGACGCCGCTGGTGCCGGTCGCGCTGGAGTAGAGCGTCGCGGACGTGCCGGAGGCCAGCGGCGCGGTGAGGGTGTCACCGGTCGCCACGGCGGTGCCGCCCGCGCCGCCGGTGGTGAGGACGGCGCTGCCGTCGGCGGAGGCGGGGGCGGCGACCGCGAGGGCGAGTGCGGTGATGGTGCCGGCGAGGGCGAGAAGGGATCGCGTACGCATGCGGGCGCCTCTTTCCTGGGTGGGGTCCGGGTGAGGTGGGTGGGGGTGCGTGGTGCCGCCGGCGCGGGGCCGTGCGCCTTCTCCGTACGCGACGGTCCGGCGACGGCGGCGGTACAGGCGCCGGCCGAAGGCCCGGGGGAAGGCCTTCGGCCGGGCCGGCAGGGGGCGGCCGGGCACGGCGGGGGTGAAGCGGCCATGCGGTGCCGCACCGATGTGAACGGTTTCTGTCGGCCGAGGTGAGCGGTCGGCGTGAGGCCGGGCAACGCATCCGGTGCCGCTCGGCGGATCCGGCGCCACGGATCCGTGGAAACAGGGGAAGTTGTAGACCTGATCAACCGTCAACGTCAAGCACTGTCAAGGGAGTTGTGGACCGCGATCGCAGCTCGCGCACATCCGGCACCCTTTTTTCACAACTACCTTGACCTCCCGAAGTAACCGGCGGTAACTTCCTCGCAGGCTACTGCCGCGTAACGAGAAAGCCCTTGCTCCGCCGGGGTGCGAGGAGGCGTACGCGACAGTCGCTGTCCGCGCCAGGACACCGCGCCGCTGAAGCCCAACCCGCAGATCCATGCCCATGGGAGCAGACATGGCCTCGTCCCCGGACGTCCCGTCCGTCGGCAACACCCCCGAGCACCCGGGAAACGGTTCACTCTCAGAAGCCTCGGAAGCCTCCGAAGCACCGCACGCGGCCGGAACCGCCGCCGGCGAGCGGCGCGGCCGGGTCCGGGCCCGCCGTGCCGCGGTGATGGCGGTACCCGCCACCCTCGTCGCCGCCGGTCTCGCCGTGCTCACCGCCCAGGGGGCGCTGGGCGTGCAGTTCGCGATCTCCGGCATGCCGTTCACGGTCACCGCGACGGAACTGAACGGAACCGGTTTCGAGCAGTTCGGCGGCCTCGACAACATGGCGGACGGCAGCCCGAACGCCGGGGACACCGGCGGTCAGGTGCTGGTGGTGACCTCCGCGATCAAGAACGCCACGCTCGACCATCTGTGCCAGAGCGTCGACCTCGGCGGCACCAACCTGCTGATCACGGCGGGCGGCGGCGCGGACAAGGTAAAGGCCAGCGACCTGACCACGGACTCCACGGAGCTGTCCGGCAACGCCGCGTTCGACAACATCGAGATCGGCAACGACGCCGGCACGCTGACCAAGGCGGGTGTGAAGGGCCCGATCGGCGTCTTCAGCCAGCAGGCCGACACCGTGCACATCGCCAATCTGCGGCAGACCAACTACGCGACGACGGCAGGTGTGTTCAAGCTTCCCGGTCTCAAGCTCCGCTTCAGCGACTCGGGTTGCTGAGCGCGGTGGCCGACCGTCCACGCCGGGGAACGCGGGCCGCCTTCCGCGGCTGGCGGGCCCGCCGTCCGTTCTGGGGCGGGCTGCTGCTCGCGCTGGCCGGCGGCGAGATCCTGCTCACCGAGAAGGCCTCGCTGAAGGTCGTGATGCACATCGGCATGCAGGGGGTGGCCGGCTACCTGCTGCCGACGCTGATGGCGCTGCTGGGCCTGCTGATCCTCTTCAACCCGGCCCAGCGGCTGTTCTACTCCATCACCGGTGTCCTGCTCTCCCTGGGCACCTGGGTCACGTCCAACCTGGGCGGCTTCCTCATCGGCCTCCTGCTGGGCGTGACCGGCAGCTGCCTCACCTTCGGCTGGCTCCCCGACCAGGAGCCGCGCGTCGGTCGCCGCGGGCGCCGCGAGCGGGCGAAGGCGGCGGCGCGTGCACAGGCCGAGGGTGCCGAGGACCCGCAGGGGGCGGAGGGCCTGGCCGTCTGACGGCCCGGTGACGCACGGAGCCCCGCGCTCACCGGGGCTGGGCGGACGCCCCCGTCTCCGTGGCCGTCCGCTCGGCCGCCGGCGTGCGGGCCTCGCTCGCGGGCACGACCTGCGACGGCTCGACGACCGGCGCGCCGGCGTCGTCCTTCATCGCCTTCGCCTCGCTCTTGAGAATGCGCATGGACTTGCCCAGCGCTCGCGCGGTGTCCGGGAGCTTCCGGGAACCGAACAGCACGAGGAACACGATCGCGACGATCAACAGGTGCCAGGGCTCGAGTCCATTGCGGAGCACGACCGCCCCCCTTCTCGGAAAAGCTTGCTGTTTTGCGCAACTGTACAACCCGCGGACTACGGCCGGCGCCGCGCGTGGCGGCTCGCCGCGACGGTGAGGGCCAGGGCGTACAGGCCGAGGACGGCGGCGAGCAGCAGGTGGTACGGGGCGGGCAGGGCGGTCATGCCGAGCGCGGTGCCCAACGGGCTGGGCGGTAGAGCCAGTCCGACGGCGGCGAGGAAGGCGGCGGCCCAGCCGACCGGTCCGGGCCGGCCACCACGCGCGAGACGCCGGCCGTCGCGCAGGAGCAGCATGACCAGTGCCTGGGTGAGCAGGTTCTCGGTGAACCAGGCCGAATGGAACACGGCCTGGTCGTCCAGGGCGTCGGGGCCGTTCAGGGCGAGCGCGAGGACGTCGAAGGTGGCGAGGTCGGCGAACGCGTTGAGCACGCCGAAGCCGGTGATGAAGCGCAGGAAGGCGGGCGGCCGCAGCACGGTCGGCCGGCGCAGCTCGCTCGGGGCCGGGCGGTCGTGGGCGAAGGCGAGCTGGGCGGCGTCGAAGCACAGGTTCTGCGCGAGCACCTGGACGGGGAGCATCGGCAGGAAGGGCAGCAGCAGTCCGGCCGCGAGCATGGCGAGGACGTTGCCGAGGTTGGAGGAGAGGGTGACCCGCAGATAGGCGGCGATGTTGGCGCTGCTGCTCCGGCCGGCGGTGACGGCGTGCCCGACGGCGGTGAGGTCCTTCTCGGCCAGCACGACATCCGCGCTCTCCCGCGCCACCGCCACGGCCCCGCGCGGCGCGATCCCGACGTCGGCGGCGAGCAGCGCGGCCACGTCGTTGACGCCGTCCCCGAGGAAACCGACGGTGTGCCCGGCGGCCCGCAACCCGGTGACGACGCGGGCCTTGTCCTCGGGCGTGCAACGGGCGACGACCGTGGCGGTACCGGCGGGGACCACGCCGGTGCGGGCCGGGGTCGCGTCCGCGCGGCCCTGGGCGTCGCCGCCCCCGGCGATCCGTACGTCACCGGGCTCCAGGCCCACCTCCCGGCAGACGCGGGCCGCGGTCGCCGGGTGGTCGCCGGTGAGGATGTGGACCCGGATGCCGAGGGCGGCGAGGGTGCGCAGGGACTCGGCGGCGCCGGGGGCGAGTTCGTCGTGGAAGGTGACCAGGCCGCGGAAGGTGAGACCGCGTTCGTCGGCGGGTGTGTACGCACGGGTGCGGGCGGGCCGCTCGGCGGTGGCGACGGCCAGCACCCGCTGCCCTGTCTCCGCCTCGCGCGCGGCGAGCGCGAGCAGCCGCCGCCGCTCGCCGTCCGGCAGCTCACAGCGCTCCAGGACGTCCTCGGCGGCGCCCTTGGTGATCAGCAGGTGCCGGCCGGGCCGGCCGGCGACGACGGCGGTCGCGAGGCGCCGGCCGGGCGCGACGGGCAGCGCGGCGAGCCCGTCGTACTCCTCCCCCACGGCTCCCGCTACGGCGAGCAGCGCCTCGTCGAGCGCGTCGGGGACGGGCAGTTCGGCGAGTTGCAGGGTCCACCAGGCGCCCACGGCCGCCCAGCGCAGCACCTCCGGATCGTCCCGGCCGTCGGGTCCGAGCGAGCGGGCGGCTTCCGGCCGGTCCTGGGTGAGGGTGCCGGTCTTGTCCACGCACAGCACGTCGATCGCGCCGAGGTCGTGCAGCGCGGGCAGCCGCCGTACGACGACCCGGCGGGTACGGGCCAGCAGCGCGGCACTCCGGGCGAGACAGGTGGTGACGATCACCGGGAGCATCTCGGGGGTGAGTCCGACGGCCACGGACACGGCGAACGGCAGCGTCTGCAGCCCCCGTCCGCGCAGCGCCGCGCCGGCCATGAGCACCAGCGGCGGGGTGAGCAGCATGAACCGGACCAGCACCCAGGCGATGCCGTGCACGGACCGGTCGAAGGCGCTGGGCACGCGCGCCTCGGGCGTCCGCTGCGCGGCGGCGAACCGCGTGTGCGCCCCGGTCGCCACGACGACCGCGGTGGCGCCGCCCGCCACGACCGCGCTGCCCTGGAAGCACAGATGGGACTCGGCGAGCGGCCGGGGCAGCTCGGCCGCGGCCTTGGCCACGGGCGCGGACTCGCCGGTGAGCGCCGACTCGGACACCGTCAGGCCGTGGGCGCGCAGCAGTCGTACGTCGGCGGGCACGAGGTCGCCCGGACCGAGCCGTACGACGTCGCCGGGGACCAGATCGGCCACCGGGACCTCGTGGGCGCGCGGGGCGGCGGTGTCGTCGGTGCGGCGCAGCACGGTGGCGGTGCCGGCGACGAGTTCGCGCAGGGCGGCGAGGGAGCGGTCGGCGCGGCGCTCGCCGGCCGCGCGCAGCGCGCAGCTGACGGCGACCAGGGCGAGGATCACCGCGGCGGTACCCCACGAGGCGACGAACGCCGAGACCAGGCCGAGGGTGAGCAGGACGGTGGTGAACGGGTCGCGCAGGCCCCGTGGAAAGCGCCGGAGCGCGGAGGGGGTGCGCGGGCGGGGCGGCGCGTTCTCCCCGTGGGTGGCGAGCCGGGCGGCGGCCTCGGCGTCGGTGAGCCCGCGCGGTCCGGTGTCGAGGCGCCGCAGCACCTGAAGGGACGTGCCGCTCGCCGGGCCGGTCCCCGGTCCGCTCGCCGGGCCCGTCGGGGTCTCAGAGGCCACGGAGGCGGCGGGCCGAGGCCGGTGCGGCCGCCGCCCGTTCGGTGAGCCGGCCGACGAGGAGGCGTACGACGTCGACGACGGCGGCCTGCCCGGCGGCGTCCACGAAGTACACCTGGCGGCGGCCCTCGCGACGGGAGCGGACGAGCCCGGCGAGCTTCAGCTTGGTCAGGTGCTGGCTGACGGCCGGCAGCGCGCCGCCGACCCGCTCGGCGAGCCCGGTGACGTCGCTCTCCCCCTGGATCAGCGCCCAGACGATGTGCAGCCGGGCGGGCGAGGCGAGCAGTCCGAAGGCGGCGGCCGCCTCGGTGAGCACCTCGGCGGAGGGGTCCTGGTAGCCGGTGCCGGGCGCTGTCGCCACTGTCGCCTTCCCTCCGCGTCGTGCTGTGTTCGGTCTGTTCCGTCTCTGTGCGAGGACTCAGTCTAGGTCGCAGGAACTTCCCGGCGGCCCCGGGAGTTTCCACGGTGCTGGAGTTTCTACGGTGTTGTAGAAGGCGCGGCGGGTGTGCCGGAAGACCCGGCCGTGGTTCACGAGTGACACGAGGAGTGCGCATGGCCCTGTGGGACCGCATCAAGGAGTCGGCGTCGCAGATGCAGACCCAGTTGGAGGCGAAGAAGAACGACCTGAAGAGCGGCGCGTTCCGCGATGCGAGCATGGCGATGTGCGCGCTCGTTGCGGCGGCGGACGGGACCGTTGATCCGTCGGAGCGGCAGCGGGTGGCCCAGCTCATCGCCACGAACGAGGTGTTGCAGAACTTCCCGGCGGACGACCTCAGGCGCCGCTTCGAGGAGAACCTGAACAAGCTGACGACCGACTTCGCCTTCGGCAAGGTGAGCGTGCTGCAGGAGATCGCCAAGGCGAAGAAGAAACCGGCGGAGGCGCGTGCCGTGATCCAGATCGGCATCGTGATCGGCGGCGCGGACGGCGACTTCGACAAGACGGAGCAGGCCGTCGTGCGCGAGGCGTGCTACACGCTGGACCTGCCGCCGCACGAGTTCGACCTCTGAGCCCACGGGTCCGCGCCCCGGCTGGTCACGTCCACGCGGTAAAGCCGCACATCGGACACAGCCCCGCGCCCTTCAACGTGCGGCGCGGGTGCTCCCGGTGTCCCGGGGGCACCCGCGCCGGCGTCTACGCGGTCGTGCCTAGGGAGACGTCAGGCGAGTCCGGCGGACTTCAGCCAGGCCTGGGCCACGTCCAGCGGGTCCTTGTTCTGGGTCTGCACCTGGGTGTCCAGATCCAGCAGGGTCGCGGTGTCGAGCTTGGCCGAGACCGCGTTGAGCGCGTCGACGCCCTTCTGGGACAGGGCGCTCTTGTAGACGAGCGGCTGGACGTTCTCGAAGCCGAAGAGGTTCTTCGGGTCCTGCAGGACGACGAACTTCTCCTTGGAGATGGTCGGGTCCGTGGTGAAGATGTCCGCGACCTGCACGGCGTTCTTCTTCAGCGCGGACTGGGTGAGCGGGCCGCCCGCGTCCAGCGCCTTGAAGGACTTGAACTGCAGGCCGTAGACCGACTTCAGGCCCACCAGGCCCTGCTGCCGGGTCTGGAACTCCGGCGAGGCGCCGATGACCAGGTCCTTGGCGATGTCCTTGAGGTCGGCGATGGTCGACTTCTCGGTGAGGTGGTACTTCGTCGCGGTGGCCGCGTTGACCGTGACCGAGTCCTTGTCCTCGGCCGGCGAGGGCTTGAGCAGGGTCAGCTTGGAGTCCAACTTGGCCTCGATGGCCGTGGTGGTGGCGTCGGCCGTCTTCGGCGTGGCCTTCGGGTCGAGGTAGGCCAGCAGCGCGCCGTTGTACTCGGGCAGCACCGAGAGGGACCCGTTCTTGATCAGCCCGTAGGTGGTCTCGCGGCTGCCGATGTTCGGCTTGTAACTGACCTTGATTCCCTTGGCCTTGAGGGCCTCGCCGTAGATGTCGGCGAGCAGGGTGCTCTCGGGGAAGTTGTTGGATCCGACGACCACGGTGTCGCCGCTCGCCTTGCTGTCCGTCAACGGGTTGCCGCCGGACTTGTCGTTGGAGGAACAGCCCGTCAGCAGAGCCGTCGCCGCCGCGAGGGCGACCACCGCCGCGCCTCGGTTCCTCCGGATGGACCTGCTGATGCGGTTGGTGGAAGTCACTCACCGATCCAATCCAGCCGGTTCTCGGTCAGTCAAGGGGCTCCGGATCACCGATTGGCCTCGATCTGCGGTCAGTTGCGACGCGCCCGTGCCGCGCAGGCTCATCGATGACCCTGGTGCCCTCCCCGACTCCGGTCGGGGCCTTCGACGCCCGGGAGCGCGGCTCGGTGCGGGACGCGCTGCTCGTCGTCCTCGAACAGGCGCGCCCGCACCGGCCGCTGGGCCTCAGCCGCTGCGCCGCACCCCCGCCGAGACCGTGATCCGGGAGGCGGCCCAGAACACCACGAGGGTGGTCAGGGCGAGTCCGGCGACCAGGGTGGCGCCGCCCACCACCTTCTCGTAGTTCTTCTGGTAGAGACCGTCGATGATGTAGCGGCCGAGCCCGCCGAGGCTGACGTAGGCGGCGATGGTGGCGGTGGAGACGATCTGGATGGCCGCCGTGCGCAGGCCGCTCAGGATGAGGGGAAGGGCGACGGGCAGCTCGACCTGGAACAGCACCCGCGCCTCGGGCATACCCATGCCCCGGGCGGCGTCCACGGGCGAGGGGTCGACGGAGCGGATCGCCTCGTAGGTGGTGACCAGGATCGGTGGTACGGCGAGCACGACCAGCGGGATCATCACCGGCAGCAGACCGAATCCGATCCAGATGAACATCAGGACCAGCAGACCGAAGCTGGGCAGGGCCCGGCCCGCCGTGGCGATCAGCGCGAGGGCGTTGCCGCCGCGGCCGTAGTGGCCGGTGACCAGGCCGACGGGCAGTCCGATCAGCGCGGCGAACAGCAGTGCTTCCAGGGAGTACTTCACGTGCTCGGCGAGCCGGGTGGGGATGCCGTCGTAGCCGTGCCAGTGGGCGCTGTCACTGAAGAATGAGTGCGCGAAGTTCAGGACGTTCACCGGGAGGCACCCTTCCTCGGCATCCAGGGGGTGAGGAGACGGCGGACGAGGACCAGCAGCGCGTCGGCGAGGATGCCGAGCACCGCGGTCGTCAGCACCGAGTTCACGGCCAGGGCGGGCCGGTGATACGTGGTGGCGTCGTTGAGCATGTTGCCCAGCGCGCCCTGGTTGCCGATGAGCATGCCGACGCTGACCAGGGAGAGGCTGGAGACCACGGCCACCCGCAGGCCCGCGATGATCGCGGGGGCGGCGATGGGCAACTGGACCTGGAGATAGCGGCGTACGGGCCCGAAGCCCATGGCCTGCGCGGCGGCCAGGGTCTCCGGCGGCACCGAGCGGACGCCGTCCACGATGCCCGGCACCAGCACCACCAGGCTGTAGACCGCGAGCGGGATCATCACCGTCGTCTCGCTCTGCCCGAAGTAGTCGATGAGCACGACGAAGAAGGCCAGCGACGGGACGGAGTACAGCACGGTGGTGATGCCGAGGACGGGTGGGTAGACCCAGCGGAAGCGTACGCAGAGCTGGGCCACGGGCAGTGCGACGAGCAGCGCGGCCAGCACCGGCAGCAGGCCCTCGCGCACATGCAGGCCGACGAGCCCGAGGTAGCTGTGCTGGAGGTCGCTCGGGAGGTCGAAGAAGCCGTTCATCGGGCGGCCTTGAGGTCGGCGTCGCCGTCCGTGCCCTGGCCCGGTGGGGCGGCGGTGTCGTCCGCAGCCGCGGCGGGTGCGGCATCGGTGTCGTCCGCGGGCCGGGCGCGCCCGGTGTCGGTGCCGCCGTCCGCGACCCGGCTGTGGGCGGCGCGGATGGCCTCGCCGATGACCTGCTGGGAGACGACACCCACGGCGCGTCCCTCGCCGTCCACGGCGACGGCCCAGCCGGTCGGCGAGAGCACCGCCCCGTCGAGCGCGGTGCGCAGCGAGTCCTTGCCGGGCACGAACGGCCGTCCGTGGTCGAGGAGTTGTGCCGGGTCGACGGCCCCGGCGGTGAGCCGGCCCGGCTCGCTCCAGCCGAGCGGCCTGCCGTCGGGGTCGGTGACGAGGAGATAGGGGGCGTCGGCGCGGGCGGCGAGCCGGTCGGCGTCGGCGTCGACGCCCACGATCGGCCCGGTCTCGAGCTCCAGGCCGGTGGAAGGGAAGAAGGACAGCCGGCGGATGCCGCGGTCGGCGCCGAGGAAGTCCTCCACGAAGGCGTCGGCGGGCGCGCTGAGCAGGTCAGCCGGCGGGGCGAACTGGGCGAGCCGGCCGCCGGTGCGCAGCACGGCGACCATCGTGCCGAGCTTGATCGCCTCGTCGATGTCGTGCGTGACGAAGACGATGGTCTTGCCCAACTCGTCCTGGATGCGGAGCAGTTCGTCCTGGAGTCCCTTGCGCACCACGGGGTCGACGGCGGAGAACGGCTCGTCCATCAGCAGCACCGGCGGATCGGCGGCGAGGGCCCGGGCCACGCCGACGCGCTGCTGCTGGCCGCCGGAGAGCTGGTACGGGTACCGCTTGGCGAGCCCGGCGTCGAGCCCCACCCGCTCCATCAGCTCGGCGGCTCGCGCGCGGGCCTTGTGCTTGCTCCAGCCGAGCAGCCGGGGCACGGTGGCGATGTTGTCGAGGATGGTGCGGTGCTGGAAGAGTCCGGCGTTCTGGATGACGTACCCCATCGAGCGGCGCAGGGTGTTGACCGGCTGCTGCCGGATGTCCGTGCCGTCGAGGAGGATGCCGCCCTCGGTGGGTTCCACCATCCGGTTGATCATCCGCAGGGTCGTCGTCTTGCCGCAGCCGGAGGGCCCGACGAGCACGGTGATCGCGCGGTCCGGTATCTCCAGCGACAGCCGGTCGACCGCGACCGTGCCGTCCGGATACCGCTTCGTGACTGACTCTATCCGTATCAAAACGCCGAATGCCCTTCGGGTTTGGCGGATTTCCGCCCGCTTTCGGCCACGGTCGTCGATGCGCAGGCCGTTGCGGGGAGAGTCTAGACCGCAAATGTTGCGACGCTTTGGCGGGCGAACGACCGGCTAGAAGGCTGCTGAAAATCTTGTTTGAGGGGCTGCTCGGCTGTGGGCCGGGCGGCCCTTTCGCTATGCGGTGGCCGGGGTGAGGTGCCAGCTGC